>JADLBT010000395.1 GCA_020847555.1 Gemmataceae bacterium | reverse complement strand
GCTGCGTGCGCGGCTCGGACAGCAGGTATGAGGGGCGGGATGCCCGCCGCCGAGAGCCACCCCCCTGGCGTTTCTGCGCCGATTTCTGCTGTCATCCGCACTCCCGCCGGGATAGCATGTACCTTCAGGCGCCACCCCAGTCCCACCCGCGGCGCCACCTCTGGGAGATCCCGCCATGCGATCCCGCCTCCTGTTCGCCGTCCTCCTGTCCGGCATCGCCGTGCTGGCGGCCGTCCCCGCGGCAGGCCAGAGCCAGAAGGAACAGCTGTTCCTCACGCCGATCGACGTCACCATACCGCACCTCACCACCGACAGGGCGGTCAAGTACGACTACGACATCGTCTACGTCCGCACGCCCCGCAAGGGCGATCGAGCCCGCAGCCTGTGGACCGAGATCGCCCACCCGGCCCTGATGGACGCCGGCGGCGACCTGATGCTCCTGCGCCCCGACGGCACCCAGGAGGTGCTGGTTCGCGGCGGCGACGACGGCTCCGTCACCGACCCGGTCGTCTCGCTCGACGGCCAGTGGGTCTACTACTCCCATCTCAAGGGACTCAAGGGCACCAGCCAGCACGGCCAGCCGCCGTTCGGCGGCGCCGACATCTACAAGATCCACGTCAAGTCGGGCAGGCTCGTCCGCCTGACCCACCAGGAGTGGACGCCGAACCTCGGCGCCGCCGACTGGGCGACCGACTTCCGCAAGCCGGAGAAGGGCAAGACGTGGCTGAACTACGGCGTCCTCAACCTGGGACCGTACCCGCTGCCCGGCGGCCGGTTGATCTTCACCAGCAACCGCAACGCCTTCAAACCGCCGCGCCACCCCTCGCCGTGCCTGCAGCTGTTCGTGATGGACGAGGACGGCAAGAACGTCGAGCTGATCGGCCACCTCAACATCGGCATGGCCCTGCACCCGGTCGTCCTGAAGGATGGGCGCGTGATCTTCAGTTCGCTGGAGTCGCAGGGGCTGCGCAGCACCATCCTCTGGGGGCTGTGGAGCATCCACCCGGACGGCACCAACTGGGGTCCGGTCATCAGCGCCTTCCTCCCCGGCGAGGGCGCCCCGAACGCCTTCCACTTCCAGACGCAACTCGCCGACGGCTCGATCGTCGCCGAGGAGTACTACAACCAGAACAACAGCGGGTTCGGCGGCTACTACAAGCTGCCGCCGCAGGCGCCCGCCGGTTACCCCGCGTTCGGCCCGGCCTATTCCGGCGACCCGCGCAACCCGCCGCTGCGCCGGGGGCGCCACTACAACGGCCGCGGCAAGTACACCCGGCTCATGTTCAGCCCGCGCGGCATCGAGTCGCTGACGCGCTTCGCCAACTTCGGCGAGGGGCCAGCCGACCCATCGGTGGTCGGCAAGAAGGACACGCCCGCCGTCGGCAAGTTCACCCACCCGTCCGGCGCACCCGACAACCACCTGCTCACCTGCTACTCGCCCGGGCCGGTCAACCACCAGTACCCCCACTACCCGATGCCCGACGGCGGCCTCTACCTGATCAAGGACGGCAAGGCCATCGACGCGCCGGCCCAGATGCGCCTGATCAAGAACGATCCGGATTACAACGAACAATGGCCGCGCGCCCTCGTCCCGTACCAGCGCATCCACGGCGTCCCCGAGCCAAAGCAACTCGCGGCGCTGAGCAATGACGGCAAGCGGTCGCCGCACCTGCCGGAAGGGACGCCGTTCGGCCTGGTCGGCACGTCGAGTTTCTACAAGCGTGAGAGCTACCCGGGCGGGGCGGTGCCGCCGGGGAGCGTGACGGCGACCTACGCCGGCAAGGGCAAGCCGGGCGGCTACCTCGGCCTGGACCCGTTCAACACATCCGAGAACGGCGCCTCCCTGAACTGGGTCAACCAGGGCGCCGACGCCGGCCGCTACACGAACGACGACATCCACGCGGTGCGCCTCCTCGCGATGGAGCCGACGACCGACCGCCATCGCGGCGCGAAGGAAGGGCGCCGCTTCTACAGTCACGCCCAGGAGCGGCTGCGCGTCCTGGGCGAGATCCCGGTGCGGCACTTCGTCGCCGGCAAGCAACCCCTCGACCCGGACGGCAACCCCGACACCAGTTTCCTCGCCAGGATTCCCGCCGATACCGCCTTCACGTTCCAGATGCTCGACCGGCACGGCATGGTGCTGAACATGGCACAGACGTGGCACCAGGTCCGGCCCGGTGAGGTGCGCAACAACTGCGGCGGCTGCCATGCCCACAGCCAGAAGCCCACCCCGTTCGAGCAGACCGCGGCAGCGCGGCCCGACTACAAGGTCTTCGACCTGACCACCACGACGCCCCTGCTGACCGCGAAGGCGCGCGACGAGTCGAAGCGGCAGTGGGATGTGAAGGCCGAGACCGGCCTGCGCTTCGCGAAGGCGATCCTTAATATCGAGTACCACCGCGACGTCAAGCCGATCCTGGACCGGAGTTGCGCCGCCTGTCACACGCACAGGGTGCCCGACCCGCCCGCGAAGCTGGTACTCGACGACGACGCCCCGGTGCAGCGGCCGAACGTCAGCACGTTCCCCGGCACCTACTACCGGCTGGCGCTCGACCAGGCGGCGAAGTTCGGCCACCGGCCGGTCATCTCCAACGGCCAGTGGCGCCAGGCCAACGCCTCACGCTACGTCCGCAAGTTCCAGTCGCGGCGCAGCCTCCTCGTCTGGAAGGTGTACGGCCGGCGCCTCGACGGGTGGACCAACGACGACTTCCCGACCGAGACGGTCCCGGGCGACGCGAACACGCTCCAGCTGAAGGGTAAGCCGATCCCGAACACGCCCGCCAACCGCAATCTCGCGGACCTCGACTACCACGGGCCGGCGTGCCCGCCGCCAGCGGCGGTCGCCGGCACCCACGTCGGGCCGGACGGCAAGAAGGTCAAGGTCGCGGCGCTGACCGACGAGGACCGGCGCACACTGGTGCGCTGGATCGATCTGGGCTGCCCGATCGACCTCGACCACGACCCGGCCGACCCGGCCCGGCGCGGGTACGGTTGGATGCTCGACGACAACCGCCCGATCCTGACGCTGACGTACCCGCGCGCCGGCGCCAACGACCAACTGACGCGCATCCTGGTCGGCATGCACGACTACTACTCGGGAGTGGATCCGAAGACCTTCGAGGTGAAGGCCGACTTCGTGCTGGACGGCGCGGCCGCCGGAACGAACCTGGCGGACCGCTTCCGTTCGGCAGGCCAGGGTATCTGGGAACTACGGCTGGCGCGGCCGCTGGCGGCGCTGGAGCGCGGTACGATCACCGTCGCGGTGCGCGACCGCCAGGGGAACCGGACGCGCATCGAGCGCACCTTCTCGGTGAGCGCCCGCCGCAAGTAACAGGTAGCTGTCAAGTGGTTGTCGCGTTGCCGTCCCCGTCAGACCAACGCGGAGCACCGGCGACGGGCACAGGGGTGCGGCACACGCGCGGACTCGGGGGTAGGCCCGGCCGCCTGGCCGCCCCCTCCGTTGTCGGGCCGCGACTTTCTGTCATGTCAGGGGTTCAAGCTATAAGACCTGGTGCAAGAGCCAGGGAGATACCGCTACGGAGTTTGGTCTGGTAGCTTCTGGTGCCAGTTCAAGGAGGATGGTGCGCCCGGTCGCCTGTCCCTGCATTAACTCAGGAGCGAAACGACTCATGACCATGCGTAAGTGGATGCCGTGCGTGCTGCTCGGCCTGCCCGTCCTGCTGGCGGTGCCGCTCTGGGCGACGCAACCGCCGCCGGACAACGGGCAAGGACCACCGAAGAAGTTCGGCAAGAAAGAGTTCCCGGGCGGTCCCGGCGGCTTCGGCGGCCCGTTCGGCCAGAAGCGCGAACTGGTCAAGCAGTTCGACAGGAACGGCGACGGCTGGCTGAACGCGGACGAGCGCAAGGAGGCCCGCGCGGCGGCCCGCAAGCAGGGCGGGCCGGGCGGGTTCGGCGGCAAGAAGGGGTTCGGGAAGGGGCCGGGCCGGTTCGGGCCGGGGTCGTTCCTGGCCGGGCCGCTCATGGAAGCGCTCGATGCCGACAAGGACGGCAAGGTGACGAAGGCCGAACTGGCGGCCGGCGTGAAGACGTTCTTCGCCGACGCCGACAAGGCCAAAAAAGGCACGCTCGACGAGGCGGCCATCGCGGATGGACTCAACCGCATCATCCCGCGCCCGAAGGGGTTCCCCGGCGGTCCGGGCGGCCCCGGCGGGAAGAAACGGCCGGGCGGGTTCGGTCCGTTCGGCCTGGGAACCCCCATCGCAGCGTCCGTCGTCAAGCGCGCCGACGCGAAAAAGACCGGCCAGATGACGGCCGATGACCTCGTATCGGCTGCGGCCGCGCTGTTCGTCGAGGCCGATCGAAACAAGGACGGCAAACTCGACGAGGACGAACTTGCGGCGGGCGTCGGCCTGCTCCTGCCGACGGGCGGGTTCGGGCCGCCGGGCGGGTTCGGCGGCAAGGGGAGGCGCGAACCGGGCAAGCCGGGGCCGCGCGTCGCGCCGGCCGACGTCCGAGCATATCCCGACGCGGGCCTTTACGACCCGGCCGTCCTGCGCACGATCTTCCTCGACTTCGAGAACGCCGACTGGGAGGCCGAACTCGCCGACTTCCGCAACACCGACGTGGAAGTCCCGGCGACGCTCACCGTCGATGGCAAGAAGTATCCCAACGTCGGCGTCCACTTCCGCGGCATGTCGTCGTACATGATGGTGCCGGCGGGGAGCAAACGGTCGCTGAACCTGTCGGTCGATCTGGCGGACCGGAAACAGCGGTTGCTCGGGCACAAGACGCTGAACCTGCTCAACGCCGCGGACGACCCGACGTTCCTGCACACCGTCCTGTTCGCGCATGTCGCCCGCCAGTACATCCCGGCGCCGAAGGCGAACTTCGTCAAGGTCGTCATCAACGGCGAGAGCTGGGGCGTGTACGTCAACGCTCAGCAGTTTAACAAGGACTTCATCAAGGAGAACTTCAACACCACCAGGGGCGCCCGGTGGAAGGTGAAGGGGAGCCCGGGCGGTGCCGGCGGCCTCGACTATCTCGGCGAGAACGTCCAGGACTACAAGCGCCGCTACACGATCAAGTCGAAGGACACTGCCAAGGACTGGAAGGCGCTGATCGAACTGTGCCGCGTCCTGGACAGGACGCCGCTGGACCAGCTGGAAGCAGCGCTGACACCGATCCTCGACATCGACGGCGTGCTGAAGTTCCTGGCGCTGGACAACGTGACGATCAACCAGGACGGCTACTGGATCCGGGCGAGCGACTACAACCTGTACCGCGACCCGAAGGGGAAGTTCCACGTCATCCCGCACGACACGAACGAGACGTTCGCGCCGACGATGGGATTTGGGTTCGGCAAGGGCGGGCCGGGGTTCGGGGCGGGCGGCAAGGGCGGCGGGTACGCGCTCGACCCGCTGGTCGGGCTGGACGACGCCCGCAAACCGCTGCGCAGCCGCCTGCTGGCCGTGCCGAGCCTGCGCAAGCGCTATCTCGAACACGTCCGCACGATTGCCGAGCGGTCGCTGGACTGGAAGACGCTGGGGCCGGTCGTGGCCCGCTATCGGGCGCTGATCGAAGGTGAGGTCGAGCGCGACACGCGCAAGCTGTACGCGCTGACCGAATTCGTGGCCGCGCTGGCCGACACGCCGGCAGCGGACGGGCGGGCGTCGCGGTACAACCTGAGGGCGTTCGCCGACGGCCGACGCGCTTACTTGCTCCAGCACCAGGCGATCCGCGCGCTCGAGCGGGCCAACGACGTTAAGCGGTAAGAGCTACCGGATCAATCCCCTGACGAGCCGGAAGCAGCAGCGACGGACACACAGGGACCGTCGCTGCTGCTTCCGGCTCGTCTTACTCTTCGGGCTCGGACGATCCACTTCAGTAGACGAGGGCCAGGATCAGCCAGAGGAGCACTTCGAGCAGCAACAGCGCCCCGGCGCCGGCGGCGGCGAACAGCAGGTCGCGGGCGCCCGGGCGCAGCAGGGCGCGCCACGGCGCCGGCTCCGCGCCGACGACGGACACCGGGATCGTGACCGGCGCCCCGGCACCGCCCGGGCGGGCGGTGGGCGGAGGCGCGAACGGCTGGCCCACGGGCACCACCGCTGGCGTCGGGCCGAGTGGCCTGCCCGCGGGCGCCGGCACGACGGCGGCTTTCGCCTTCACGACCGTCGGGGGCGCGGGCGCCGGGGCGTAAGTGGGCTGGGCGGCCGCCTCATCCTCGTCGTGGTTGGTTTCCAGCCAGGTCAGGAACGACCGCATCTGGGGGCCAGGCTCCGGGGGCGGCGGTGCGACGTGCCCGTGCGGAAGCAGTGCCTGCACGGCTCGGGCCGCCTGAAGCGCGGTCGGATAACGCTGGGCTGGATCCTTGTCGAGGAACCGATCCATGACCGGCTGAAACTGCGGCGGAATGTCCGCGTTCAGCTGACGCAGCGGCCGGGGCGGCTCTTGCAGGTGCCGCAGCATCTGCCGCACCAGGCTCGTGTCGGAGAACGGCGGCTGGCCGGTCAGCAGGTGGTAGAACACGCACCCGAGACTGTACAGGTCGGACCGGATGTCGGCCGCGTGGGCGTTCCGCGCCTGCTCCGGGGCCATGTAGTTAGGCGTCCCCAGCAGCGACCCCTCGTCGGTCAGATCGGCCGCCTCCAGCGCTCCGGGCATTCCCTCGTCGAACAGCGCGCGCCCCAGCCCGATGTCGAGGATCTTGACGGTCGCGCCGGCGGTCGTGTCCTCTGCTGTCTTGCCTGATGCCGGGACCAGCATCAGGTTGCCCGGCTTGAGGTCGCGGTGGACCATCCCCTCCTCGTCGATGTGCTGCAGCCCGCGCAGCGCCTGCAGGAGGATGGGGACGGCTTCGCCGATCGGCAGCCGGCTGCGCCGCTCCAGCACGTCCTCGAGCGTCTCGCCGTCGAGATACTCCATCACCAGGTAGTGCAGGTCGCCGCGCGTCCGGCCGGTCTGGAACGTGCGGACGATGCTCGGATGCTTCAGGCGCATCGCCAGCCGGGCCTCGCGCTGGAAGCGCGCCAGGAGTTCGGGCTTGCCGGCCCGGGACGGCGGCAGAACCTTGATGGCGACGACCTGGCCGAGGCGGTGGGTCGCCTTGTACACGCCGGCCATGCGTCCCTGGCCGATCCGGTCGAGTAGTTTGTACTCGCCCAGGAACAGCATGTCGGCGAAGCCGCGCACGAGCAGGCCGTACTGGAAGTCGGTCAGGTAGCCGCTGGTGATGACCCACCGGCTGAACCGAGCCGGATCGTCCGCCCCCTCCCGGGCCTCGGTCCGCCAGCGCTGACGCAGATCGCGGATCACCTCCGGCTCGAGCAGTCGGTTCCGCGCCAGCAGGTTACAAAAGCCCTCGACCGATTGCGACATGACCCCGGTCCCTCCGCCTGTCCGTCCCACGATCATTTCTGTCATACTAACCGGGGCGTGCGAAAAAGGCGCGGTCGGATTGGCGGGGCGGCCTTCGCGCAGGGGGACGGAAAAGGAGCGGGGGGCCGCGCCTGCCCCCCGCTC
Source organism: Gemmataceae bacterium (assembly GCA_020847555.1). Next base: position 205 of record JADLBT010000395.1, on the reverse strand, counting down.
CTCGATCCCGTCGTCCCGTCCTGCTCAGAACGGGCGGACCAAACCCGACGAGCCGGAAGCGTCAGCCCTTAATGTTCGACACAACTCGCCCTTGACAGCTCGTATTCGAGCATGGTGTGGAAGCGCTCCCATCCTCGCCAGAGGGTAATCCATCCGGGCGGGCCATCCCCCTTGCGGTTAAGGTGGCCCCCCAGCCGCGCCAGCG
>JADLBT010000394.1 GCA_020847555.1 Gemmataceae bacterium | reverse complement strand
TCCCGCACGTCACCGACGAGATCAAGGGGGCAATCCGCCGCCTGGCCGGCGATGACGTCGATGTCGTCATCACCGAGATCGGTGGCACGGTCGGCGACATCGAGGGGCTGCCGTTCCTCGAAGCGATTCGGCAATTCGCCCTCGACGTCGGCAAGCACAACTGCCTGTACATCCACCTGACGCTGATCCCGTACCTCAAGGCGGCCGGGGAGGCCAAGAGCAAGCCGACGCAGCATTCCGTCGAACAACTCCGCCGTATCGGTATCCAGCCCGACATCCTGATCTGCCGCACCGAGCGCGAGATGCCGCGCGACATGGCCGAGAAGATTGCCATGTTCTGCAACGTCGAGCCGCGGGCTGTCATCGAGGAGCGCGACAAGGAGCGGTCGATCTACGAGGTGCCGCTCAGCCTGGTCGAGAACAGGCTCGATCAGCTGATCGTCGAGAAACTTGGCCTGCGCGCGAAGGAGCTGGAGATCGGCGACTGGCGCGCCATGCTCCAGCGCGTCTTCAACCCGAGCCACGAGGTGACGATCGCCGTCGTCGGCAAGTACATCAAGCACAACGATGCGTACAAGTCGGTGTACGAGGCGCTGGACCACGCCGGCAACAGCCTGTCGAGCCGGGTGCTGCTGCGCAAGGCCGACTCGGAGGACATCCAGCGCGAGGGGGCGGAGCGTCTGCTAAGCGGAGTCGATGGCCTGCTGGTGCCGGGCGGATTCGGCTACCGCGGCATCGAGGGCAAGATGGAGGCCATCCGCTACGCCCGGGAGAAAGGCATCCCGTTCTTCGGCATCTGCCTGGGACTGCAGTGCGAGGTGCTCGAGTTCGCGCGCAACGTGGTCGGACTCGACGGGGCGAACAGTACGGAGTTTGACGCCGATACGCCGCACCCGGTGGTGTGCATGCTCGACGAGCAGTACAGCATCACGGATCTGGGCGGGACGATGCGCCTCGGGGCGTACCCGTGCGTGCTGAAGGAAGGTAGCCGGGCGCGGGCGGCCTATGGAATGGACGTCGTGTATGAGCGGCACCGCCATCGCTACGAGTTCAACAACGACTACCGGGAGCAGTTCGCAGGGCACGGGTTCGAGGTGACGGGGACGAGCCCGGACGGGAACCTGGTGGAGATGGTGGAACTGGTGGACCACCCGTGGTTCGTGGCGGTGCAGTGCCACCCGGAATTCAAGTCCAAGCCGACGCGCGCCCACCCGCTGTTCCGGGGATTCGTCCAGGCGAGCCTTGCCCGGCGCGAGGGAAAAAAAAACGATAGCCCGCGTGCCCGGCCGTCCGCCCAGGTAGCCGCGTCGGCGTCGTAGGCGCGCGGCAGAAGCCATTGTCCCCCTCACCCCCAGCCCCTCTCCCACGAGGGGAGAGGGGAGAAGAGGATCGCGTTCCCTTCCTGGGCGGTCAGAGCTGGGCGGCCAGTTCCTCCGCCTGGCTGACCATCTCGCCGAGCAGCCGCAGGCCCAGCTCCCAGAAGCCCGGGTCGTTCACGTCCACCCCGAGCCGGCCGAGCAGCACGTGCGGCGCGTCCGACCCGCCCGCCGCGAGCAGGTCGAGGTACTTCGGCACGAACGCCTCGCCCTCCTCCTTGTACTTCTGCACCAGCGCCAGCACCAGCAGTTCGCCGAACGCATACGCATAGCAGTAGAACGGGACGTGGATGAAGTGGCCGATGTACGACCACCACCAGCCGTACCCGTCCGTCAACTGCACCACGTCGCCGTGCATCGGCCGGTTGGCCGCCAGCCACAGCTCGTTGAGGCGCTCGGTCGGCAGCTCGCCCTCCTCACGCCGCGCCCGGTGCATCGCCTGCTCGAAGCGCGTCAGCACGACCTGGCGGAACACCGTCGCGAACCCGTCCTCGATCTTGCTGCACAGCATCGCCAGCCGGGTGCGGGGGTCGGGATAGACCTCCTGCAGCCGGCGGAACGTCAGCATCTCGCCGAACACGCTCGCCATTTCGGCCGTTGTCAGGGGGGTGTCACACTGCAGGTAGCCGACGCCGCGCGACAGGTACTGGTGCAGCCCGTGGCCCAGCTCGTGGGCGAGCGTCATCACGTCGCGCAGCTTGTCGGTGTAGTTCATCAGGATGTACGGGTGAGCGCTCGGCACGGCGCTGCTGCTGAACGCCCCGCCGCGCTTCCCCTCGCGCAGGGCGGCGTCGATCCAGCGGCGGTCGAAGAACTCGCGGATCACCGCCCCCGCCTTCGGACTGAACGCCTGGTAGCTCTCCTCGACCAGTCGCCGGGCCGTCGGCCAGTCGCACGCCGGCATGTCGGAGAATAGCGGCGCGTAACGGTCGTAGTCGTACAGCTGATCCAGTTTCAGGAGGCGGGCCTTCAGCCGGTAGTAGCGCTGGACCGTGGCATGATGGCGCTCGGCCGCGGTCATGAGCGCGTCCACCGTCGCCTGGGTGATCTCGTTCGCGAGGTTGCGCGGCGCCATCGGGCTATCGTAGCGGCGCATCTCGCAGTCGATCTTGTGGTCGAGCACGACCGTGTTGAAGAGGTACGCCAGCAGGCGCGCGTTGTCCTGCAGCCCCTTCGTCCAGCCGGCGGCGGCGTCGCGGCGCACCGAGCGGTCCGGGTCGTACAGCTTCGCGTTGATTTGCTGCATTGACAGCATCTCGGTCTTGTCGTCGTGCTCGAAAGGGAAGCGCATCGTCGAGACGGTTTCGTCGAACAGGCGCACGAACGCGGACCGGCCGGTGAGGGCCTTGTCGTCGAGGATCTTCTCCTCGGGCTCGCTGAGGACGTGCGGGCGGTAGATGCGCTTGTTTTCGAGGTAGTGGCGATACTTCGCGAGACGCGCGTCGGCAAGCACTCGCCGCGCCGGTTCGTCGTCGAGCTTGAGCCATTCGAGGTCGAAGAAGATGAGGTGCTTGTTGATGACGGTGCGCTGCTCGCGCGTGCGGCTGAGCAGAGCGCCGCGCGGCGGGTCGTCGGTCTTGGCGGCGTGGAGCAGGTGGGCGTAGACGAGCGGCCGGTCCATCTGCTCGTAGAGGCTCTCCGATTCGACGGTCGCCTCCAGCAGCAGGCCGGGATCGGGGCCGTCCGGGACGTCGATTCTACCGCGATAGGCCGCCTCGAAGCGCCGCGCCCGTTCCAGGGCACTCGCCAGATCGCTCGTGATGCGGGGGTCATTCACCCCGGTGTAGAGGTCGTTCAGATCCCAGGTGATGCCGTCGGCGCTGCTGGTCGGTTGAGCCGCCTGGATCATGGTCACCGCCTTGCGAAGTTAGGGCGGGCGACGGGATGCCGTGTTACCTCCTCTCAGTTTAGGGCGCGGTGCGAGACTCGACTCCGGGTTCGATTTCTGGGCTGCGGTCCTGTCAAGCCGCGAAGCGTCAGCGCGGGCCAGGTCGCTCCCCCGCGCTGACGCTTCGGGCTCGGAAAAGCCAGGGTGGAAGGTCAAATCGGCGCGTCACGCCGGCATGGGGACCGCCTCGGGACGCATGGCGGGGTCGGGGGTTTCGGCCTCGACGGCGACCGGCTTGCCCAGCACGAACAGGTGGTTCAGTCCGAGCTGGAAACGGCGGTGCCGCTCCAGGGTGAAGCCGTACCGGCCGAACACCTGCGGCGTCGTCCGCGGGTCGTACCCGTGGTGCTCGTCCAGCGACATCCCGTCCGCCAGACGCACCTTGCACAGACAGTGAACGATCGCGTCCACGAACCCCGACGGGACGGTGATGATCACCCGCCCGCCCGGCCGCAGCAGTCGCCAGCACTCGCTCGCCAGCGGATCCTTGTCGCGGATGTGCTCCAGCGTCGCGAGCATGACGACCGCGTCGAACGACCCGTCGGGAAACAGGGCCGGGGCGCGGAAGATGTCGCGGACCAGCCGATGCCGTCGGCTCGCGGACGGGTCCGTCAGCGGATCGAAGCCGACGCTCGGGCCAATGCGCTCGCCGAAGCTATCCAGGAACTCGCCCTGGTGGCAGCCGATGTCGAGGACGCACGCCCCCTCCGGGATCCACGGCCGGGCCATCCGGGCACGCCACCTCTGCAGCACGCGATCGATGCAACGCATGGGAGTTTGCTCAACGGTTAAGTGCGATGGGGAATGACCGCCGCTCGGTTCCGGCCCCGGTCACACCACCTGGGCCGCCCGGGTCCGCGCCTCCTGGGCCTTCTCGGACATGCCGAGCATGCTCAGGAAGAAGCTGCCGAAGACGGTCTGCACGCCCATGACGATCAGGGTGAAGCCCCACAGCGCGGCGCGGAGGGTGCTCTGCGTCTCCAGCGTCCCCAGTTCGCGGCCCCAGCATTCGCTCAGCAGCCAGAACGTCAGCCCAAGTCCGCCCGCGAGCATCCCCAGCCCCGCCAGGAGCCCGCGTTCGAGGTTCAGGTAGTGGAACACCCGCAGCGAGAACGTGTCCGGCGGGAGCAGGCCGCTCGTCCAGCCGTGGATTTTCGCATACGCCCACAGCCATAGCGTCTGGTAGCCGACGAGGACAGACAGGGCCGCGAACAGCATCGTATGGACGCCGACCGCGCTCGCCGACTGAGTCGCGGTCAGCCACGCCATCACGGCGAACCCGCCGCCGAGGAGCAGGCCAGCCGGGATCAGGTACAGCCACAGCGGGCAGAACAACAGCAAGAAGCGCAGGTGCCGCCACCCGTCGCGGAAGCTGCGCAGGTGCGGCGGGCGATCGCGGCCGTCGGGATAGAGGACAATCGGCACCTCGCTCATCTTCTGCCGGTTGAGGGCCGCCTTGACGACCATCTCGCTGGCGAACTCCATCCCGGGCGTGTGCAGTCCGAGGCGCTCGTAGGCGTCCTTGCGGAACCCGCGCAGACCGCAATGGGCGTCGCCGATCGGGGTGTGGAAGAACAGATTCAGGATGCCGGTAAGGACCGGGTTGCCGACGTAGCGATGCAGCCACGGCATGGCGCCCGGGCGGATGCCGCCGCGGAAGCGGTTGCCCATCACCAGCTCATCGCCGGCGCGCAGCCGGGTGACGAACGGCTCGATGTTGCCGAAGTCGTAGCTGTCGTCCGCGTCGCCCATGATGACGTAGGTGCCGCGGGCAGACGCGATGCCGGCCTGCAGCGCACTGCCGTACCCGCGCCGCTCGGCGTGGACGACGCGGGCACCGTGGCCGCGGGCGATCTCCTGCGAGCCGTCCGTGCTACCGTTGTCCGCCACGATGACCTCGCCGCGGACCCCGAGCCGTTCGAGCGCCGCGACCGCCTTGCCGACGCAGGTGCCGACCGTGCGAACCTCGTTCAGGCAGGGCATGACGATGGACACTTCGACCGGAGGCTTGCTGTCCGGCGGGGCGGCCGTTGGGGTATCGGGAAACGTCGCCTGCATGGGTGCCTCGGTGAGTCCAGGGTGTCGATGTTCGGCCCACCGCGCCGGGTCTGCTCCCCGGGACGGGGCTGGTGTCGCTGCAAACATAGGTCACAGGATCCGCGCGAGCAAATGTCGCGATTATTCCGGCGAGACAGGAGTTCGTGTCTTTGTTTCGCGCAAAGACGCCAGGAGCGCAAAGGGAAGATAGCGGCCCTTCTCTTTGCGCTCCTGGCGTCTTTGCGCGAAACACTGAAGTCACCCCAGAGCGCGCCGACCGGCCCTCATCAGGGCCAGACCCGCGGCCAGTGCGACGACGAGGAGGGCAAGAGTGGCAGGTAGGTGTACCGGGCGTTCTTCGGGCGGGAGATACCACTGGCTAACCCACCAGGGCCGCAGGGCGTTGAGGACGTGGTAGCGGTGGACAGCGTCCGGGCCGGCGTCCATCGGCATCGTGGCGGCGGCAGCCATGCTCGCCCCGAACGGGCCGCCCCCGGGTTGAGCGCACTGGCCGGTGAGGACTGCGGCCAGGCGCGCATCGACCCTCCCGACGTGGTGCAGCACCGGGAAGGCGAACGTCCGCGCAGGCGCGGGGGTGAAAGCCTCGGCACGGGAGCGGGTCGGGTTTACGACTTCGAGGATTTCCCGCGGACGGTGGAGGAGGTGCCAGGTATCGGGATGGAAGTAGAGCCCGGGGCCGCGGTCGTAGTAGAACGCCGCCGGGAGCCCGCGCTCGACGTACAGCCGGTGCGGATCGACGGCCAGGGCGAGCAGTTGCACCACCAGGCCCAGGCGCAGGAGCAGGCGTGTCGTCCCCGGGCGCACCCACGCCGCCCCCGCCGGCGCGAACAGCCACAGCAGCGCGAGGACCGGCGTCAGGTAGCGCGGCCCCCAGGTTGGGTCGCCAGCGAAAAAAGTGAGGCAGCACAGGAACGCGACGAACACCAGGCAACCGCCGCCCACCGTCCGGACCAGCCACGGCTCCCGCACGCGCCAGCGCGCCAGACCGTAAAGGCACAGAACCAGCGTGGGGCTGTACCACAGCACGCCCTTCGCCGGGCTGAGCGTCAGCCCGAGAGCGGCGGCGAGCACGTTGCTCGGCTCGCTCTGCCAGAACGGGACGTAGCCCGTCTGGACCCGCGCCCATTCCTCGGCGCTGCGCGGCGGAAACCTGGCAAGGTCGTAAGCCCTGTACGCGAGCACCCCGAGCGCTACCCCCGCAACGACGAGCGCGACCCGGCCCAGTTGGCGGCGCAGCGGGCGTCGCGGGTCGCACCCGGCCGCAATCGCGGCGAACACGAACACGCCGAGCGGTTCCTTGCAGTTGAACGCCAGACCAAGCAGCAGGCCGGCGGCCGCGGCCCCCAGGAGCGGGCGGCGGTACCGGATCAGGAGCGCCACGCACACCGCCAGCACGACCGCCGCCGCGCCGAGGATGTCGTCGAATGTGCTCGTGCCGTAGTACCAAATCGGCGTGCAGAACACGCCAGCGGTCCCCCAGAACAGCGCCGCCCCCGGAGACAGGCCGGTGTGGCGGAACCACAGCGCGTAGGCGACCGGCAGCAGGGCGCACGCGAAGGCGGAGGTGAGGACAAAGAAGAAGTGCCGCCGCCCCTCGTCAACCGGCCCGGTCGCGTCGGCGAGGCAGATCGCGCCCGCGCCGAGCACGCTCTGCGGGAACCGATACGGCGTGTGACGCTCGCCGTTCCGGCCCGGGAAGACCCAGAACCAGACCCGCTCATCGCGGACGGCGGAGTCGCCGTGATCCACCAGCGAGCGGGCGACCTCGTAGCGCGTCTGGCCGTCAACGATGTCGATGCGGCCCGGCCCGGACAGCGCCACCGCCGCGAAGACGAACACGAACTGACCAGCCAGCGCGACCCGCCACCACGGCCCGCCGCGGCGTGCAGGTACATCCGGGATTCTCTCCGCGCCGTCGGTCATGCGGTCACCTCGTCGGCGTTCGGCGGCACGCCCGGGCGCCCGCCAGCATCAGCCCCAGCCCGCCGAACCCGACGCCGGCCAGCAGCAACACGGTCCGTTCGAGATCGACCGGCCGCTCGCCCGGAGCCAGGTAGCGCTGGCTGAGCCACCACGGCCGGAACCCGCCGAAGACGTGGTAGCGCCGCACCGCCCCCCGGTACTGGTTGATGCCGTGGCCCGTCGCCGTCAGCAGATACGCCGAATCCCCTGCCAGCGGGCCGGGCGCGAGCGGCGAGGGGACGTGCCCCAGCGCGCTCGTGAGCGCCACCGGCACGGCCGGCGGGATGCGTGTCGCGTAGGTCGGCTGGTGGACTGGGGTGTAGTGCGGCTCGCGCTCCGCGGCCGACAGGATGCGGGCGATTTCGCGGGGGCGCTGGAACAGGTGCGACGCCTCCGGGTGAAACTGAAGCCACGGATCGTAAATGTAGTAGTTGAACGGAATGGCCTTCTCCAGCAGCAGGCGCTGCGGATCGACGCTCAGACCGAGGAACTGCACCACAGCGCCCAGTCCCAGGGCGACGGCGGCCAGGAACGGGCGCACACGGACCAGCGCCGCCGGGGCGAACACCCACCAGACGGCAAGGACCGGCGTCAGGTAGCGCGGCCCCCAGCATGGCTCGCCCTTGAAGAACGTCAGCACCGACAGGAACAGCACGTACAGCAGCGAGGACGCGCCCACCGCCGCGCAGAAGCCGGGGAAGCGCCGACGCCACACCGTCCAGCCGGTGAGACTCAGCAGGAACGTCGGGCAGTACCAGAACATGCCGGACGAGGGACTGAAGGTAAGCCCGAGCAGAGCCGGAGCAGGATTCGCGGTCCACATGGCCCCGTACAGCTGCTCGTACTCCGCGTTCGGATCCTCCGACCCGGGCGGAAACTTGTAGTCATCGTAAGCCTTGTATGCGACCATCCCCAGGCACAGCCCACCGGCAACGAGGACCGCGGGCAGGAGTCGCCGGCGCTGCGGCAGGTCCGCCCGCCAGAGTGCGGCCACCGCCGGCAGGCCGAACACGGCCAGCGGTTCTTTACAGTTAACGGCCCACCCCAGGAGGAGGCCCGCGGCCGCCGCCCCGAGCAGCGGGCGGCGCTCGCGAGACAGCAGCGCGACCACAAGCGCCAGCACGACCGCCGACGCCCCCAGGATGTCGTCGAAGGTGCTCGTACTGTAGTACCAGCTCGGCGTGCAGAAGATGCCCGCCGCCCCCCACAACAGGCTCGGCCAGGGGCGCAGGCCCAGCCGGCGGAACAGCACGCTGTACGTCACCGCCAGGACGGCCCCGGCAACGGCGCTGGTGAGGACGAAGAAGAAGTGCCGGCGCGACTCGGACTGGCCCCCGGTCGCGTCGGCCACGCGGATGGCGACCGCACCCAGGCCGCTCTGCGGAAAGCGGTAGGGCGTGTGCTTCAGGCCGTCCCGGCCCCGATGAACGCGGAACCAGACGAGCGGGTCGCGGATGACCGAGTCGCCGTGTTCCGTCAGGCTGCGAGCGACCTCGTAACGGGTCTGCCCATCGACGATGTCGATGCGCCCGGGGCCTGACAGAGCCAGCGCCGTGAACACGAAGACGAACTGTCCCCCCAGGGCGAGCGGCCACCACGGGCGGGCCGAGGCGACCGGCCCCGCCTGGACAATCGGCGGTTGTGGAAGCATGCACCCTCCGCGAAGGACACGCTTGCCCTGGAAACGGTTTACAGTCCTTGCCAGGGACTTAGCACACCGTTGGCCCTCTCGCAAACTCACCTCGGTCGATTCACCCCTCCTTTCCGCCCATGCCGCGCCGCCTGACCGGCCGTGTGCTAGGCTTGGTCGGCAGGCACGCGCGCACCCGTCCCCCGACGTGCCAGCCCACGGACTGGAACCGCGACCGAGGCACAGCAGAGCAGGGAGAGGGCATGGCACAGATCGCGACGGAAGCCGTCCGGGGCGGGCCGGACGGCGACGGGACGGACGCACATCCCCAATCGAACCGCAAGCGCTGGGCGGCCCTGGTGCTGGGGATCGCGCTCGGCGTGGTCCTGCCCGTGCTCGCCTTTCAGGGCGTGGACGTGTCGGAGAGCTGGCACCGGGCGATGAGCTGCCGCGGGTCGGACCTGATGCTCGCCGGGTTCTGCTTCCTGGCGACGCTCTGGCTCCGCGCCTGGCGGTGGCAGGTGTTGCTGGAGGGGCGCCGGCGGGTCCGGGCCGGATCGTGCCTCTCGGCCACGTGCGTCGGCTTCCTGGCGAACAACGTGCTGCCATTCCGGCTCGGCGAGCTGGTGCGGGTCCGGTCGTTGCGCCAGCTGGAAGGCGTCAGCGCCGCCGCGCTCCTCGGCTCCGTCGCCATCGAGCGCGTCCTCGACCTGCTGGCGCTGGTGTTGATGCTCGCCGGGTATCTCGTCCTGGTGTCGGCCGGGCCGCACGCCGCCGAGCTGGCCCTCGCCGGGTGGGTGGCGCTGGCGATCACGCTGGCGCTGGCGTCGGTACTCGCGCTGGGCTACTGGCGCCGGCACTGGCTGCGGGCCTGCGTTGCCGGTCCGCTGTCACTGGTCAGCGCACGGCTCGCCGACCGGGCGGCCGACATCGCGCTGCGCTTCTGCGAGGGGTTGAAGGTCTTCGCCTCGGTACGGCAGGTGGTGCAGGTCGGCATTTTGTCGTTGGGGGTGTGGGGCGTGTCGGTCGGGACGTGCTGGTTCGTCGGCCGCGGACTGGGGCTGGATCTGGCGCCCGAGCATTACGTCGTGGTTGTGTTCATGACGGCGTTCGGAGCGGTGGTCCCGGCGGCGCCGGGCGCGGTCGGGACGTACCACGGGTTCGCGCGGCTGGGGCTGTACCTCGTCGCGGTCCACAGCGGCGAGGTCGCGCTGGCGTTCGCGGCGGTGCTGCACGCGCTGGAGTGGGTGCTGGTCAACGCGACCGGGCTGTGGTTCCTGGCTCGCGACCGGCTGCGGCTGCTGGCGCCGAAGGTGCAGACGACCGTCCTCCCTGCGCCAGCGTGAACCCATGCCCGGCCCCATCCGTGCGCGAGCCCTTACTCGACCCGCTCACGCACGTTGAACTCCAGCTTCCAGCGCTGCTCGCCGTCGCGGCTGAGGCACCACAAATCCAGCGTCCCCACCTCGGTCACCTTGCTGTGCAGGTGTACCGGCACGGTGCGCCCCTCGCGCCCCGGCGCTTCCAGCGTCATCGTCAGCGGGCTCAATTCCTCGATCTGCTCCTCCCAGTCCTCGACGATCGTGCCGACCGTGTCGCCGCGGCGCACGTTCGAGCCGAGGAAGCGGAACTCCGCCGGCTCGCCGACGACCAGCCCAAACTCCTGCCCCGGCACGTCCGTCTCGCTGCCCTCCTCCATGCCGAACGGCACCACGCACAGCGCCTTGATCGGCGGCGGACTCCCCGGCACCGCGGGCAGGGACGTCTCGATGCCGACGTAGTACGCCCGGGCCGTGCCGCCGCGGATGCGGATGCCGCGCCCGCGCCGCACCAGCCCGTAGTACGCGGCCCCGCGACAGACCGCCAGGTCGAGGTCGGCGCCCTCCAACTCCTTCACCGGGACGCCGCCCGCCGTCTTTGTCCACTGGTTGACGACCTCCAGGAGTCGCTGGCGCAGCGGGACGGCCTTGAAGACGCCGCCGTTGAATAGGATCGCCGTCGCCTGGGTCGCCTTCTTCTTGCTGCGCTTGCTCGGCGCTCGCTGGGCGAGCACCTCGTGGTTGCGCGTCAGGAACCAGGCGAGGTGCTTCGTCACCGCCGGGTCGGCCGCGTAGGGCAGCCCGAGTTCCTGCAGGCCGACCGCCTTCTGGCGGCGCGGCGCGGCGTTGCCGGTACACTCCGGGAAGAAGCCATCGACGAGGACGCGCTCGGCCTCGGCACGGGTCAGTTCGCCCTTGAGCGTGCCGCCGATCACCCGGCTGCCGCGGCCGAGGACCGTCACAGGGGCGGCGGCCAGGTGGGCGTCGGCGAACAGCTTCTCCTTCGCCAGCCGGCAGCTGTGCCACAGCATGTGCATCTGGCCGGAGTCCAGCTTGACGCCCTTCGCGGCGAACCCCTGGGCGGCGGCGTGGGCCAGCGTCAGGTCCATGTTGTCGCCGCCGAGCAGGATGTGGTCGCCGACCGCCACGCGCGTCAGGGCGAGTTGGCCATCCTCCTCGCTGACGGCGATCAAGCTCAGGTCGGTGGTGCCGCCGCCGACGTCGCAGATCAGAACCACGTCGCCGACCTCGACCTGCTTGCGCCACCCCTCGCGACTGGATTCGATCCAGCTGTAGAACGCGGCCTGCGGCTCCTCCAGCAGGGTGACGTGCTCCAGCCCGGCGGCACGGGCCGCCTCGACGGTCAGCTCGCGCGCCACCGCGTCGAACGACGCCGGCACGGTCAGGATGATGTCCTGCTGTTCGAGCCGGTTCTCGGCGATATCCCTCGCGATCAGATGGTTCCACGCCTCGCCCAGGTGCTTGAGGTAGAGGGTACTCGCCTCGACCGGGGAGACGCGGCGGGCGTTCTCGGGCGCCTTCCACGGGAGGATCGCCTGCCGTCGGTCCACCCCGCCGTGACACAGCCACGACTTCGCGGACGCGACCAGGCGCGTCGGCACCTGGCTGCCGAACGTGCGAGCGAACTCGCCGGCAGCGTAATCTCGATCGGGCGCCCACGGCAGCTTCAGGGCGCCGGCGGGCTGCTCATTTGGGCCAGGCAGGTACAGGAACGACGGCAGCAGTGGGCGCTCCTCGACGGTCCCGGGCTGGACGACCTGGGGGACGGGCAGGTGCAGGACCGTGGGATCCTGCCCCTCGCCCACGGCGGTATCGACATACGCCAGCGCGCTGTTCGTGGTGCCGAGGTCGATGCCGACAACGTAGCGGGACGCTTTCACGGCGATAGCACTCCGTAATGGCTTCACGGAACTCGGGCACGCGGTCGGACCGCGTGCCTTCCTCATTTTACCGGAGTCGGTCTGCACCAGGTGCCGCGACGGAGCAAACGGTACAGCCCTCCTTGTCCGCCGCAATCCCCCGCGCTTGCCCCACCCGTCCGGTCCCTGTCCTTGACGAGAAACGAGCCGTCAGGCAAAGTAGAGAGAGCCAGTCGCTCCCAGTCCCTCAAGGTGCCACCGACCATGCCCCCCGCCGACCTTTCCCTGCTGGAGCTGTCCCAACGTCAAGCTCAGAAACAAGCCGAGCTGGAAGAGGCGCGGCGGGCCTTCGAGGGCCGCCGCGAGGAGCTGGTCCGGCGTCGGGAAGAACTCGTTGCCCAGCTCCAGACGGTGGAGGCCGAGATCGCGGCAGCCCGTGTCCCCAATACTGAGCCGCTAGCCCCAGCGGGACAACCGGCGCCGGTGGCCCCCGCGCCAGAGCCTCCGGCATCCCAGAGCCCGATTCAGGGAGGAATGACCTTGTCGCGGTTCCTGGAGGATCTCGTCCAGCAGGCCGGCCGCCCGATTACCGTGAAGGAGTTGACGGAGAAGGTGGTCCAGGACCAATTCCCCACGACCAGCCGGGACATCCCGAAGCTGGTGAAGAACAAGGTTTCGGAACTGGTGAAGCGGGGCGTGCTGCAGCGCAAGGGGGCGGCCGGCGTGGTCTTCGTCAAGGAGCGGGCCAAACCGGCAGTCGGGGCGACGAAGGCACAGCGTTCCAGGAAAGCGGCCAGCTCGAACGGGAAGGTTCCTCCGGCTGGGAAGAAATTGCGGGAGCCTCTGAGTGCGCTCTTGCTCCGGTTGCTTGACGCCAGCGATGAGCCTCTGCGGGCGAAAGAGCTTGCCGACCGCGCCCGTGCGGCGGGATACCAGACGGAGAGCAAGGATTTCACGAACGTCGTCTGGGTAGCACTGGGGAACCTCGTCAAGCAGGAAAAGGTTGAGAACATCCCGAACAGGGGCTACCAGCTGAAGAGACGCACGACGCGACCTTGATAGACCAGAACTCATTCAGGATCCGGCGAAGGGTGTCTGGCTTTCCCCCTCACCCCCTGCCCCTCTCCCACGAGGGGAGAGGGGGAAAGACGAAAGTGTTACTGGCTCCCGAGCCCGCCGCGGAGCGGTGTGATTCGCGGACGCGGTGGCTTCGGCGGCGCTTCCTCGACAGCTTCTTCTGTCTCCTCCTCCGTCTGCTCCGGCTCCTTCGGCTGGGCCGCCTTGAGCGACAGCGAGATGCGGCGCGATGCCTTATCGACGCTCAGCACCGCCACCTGTACCTCCTGCCCCGGTTTGACCACATCGGTGACGCGCCAGACGCGCTGCGGGGCCAGCTCGGAGATGTGGATCAGCCCTTCCACGCCGGGCTCCAGCTCGACGAACGCTCCGAAATCCATGGTCCGCGTCACCTTGCCCGGAACGACCGTACCCGGGTGGTACGTCTCCTCGGCGTTGTCCCACGGGCTGGCTGTCAGCTGCTTCATCCCCAGGCTGAGCTTGCGCTTCTCGCGGTCGATCCGGAGCACGACGACCTGGACCGACTGCCCGGGCTGGACGAGGGTGGTCGGATCCTGGACGCGCTGCCAGCTCATCTCGCTGACGTGGAGCAGGCCGTCCGCGCCGCCCAGGTCCACGAAGGCGCCGAAATCGCGGACCGACCGGACGATGCCGGTGCGGATCTGGCCCTCGGCCAGCTCCGCCCAGAGCTTCTCCCGGTTCTCCTCACGCTCCTTCTCCAGCAGGGCGCGGGCGCTGACCACGAGGTTGCGCTCCTCCCGGTTCACCTCAGTGACCAGGCACTTCAGCCGTTGGTTGACGAACTGCTCGGTGTTCTCGACCCGGTAAAGGCTGATCTGGCTGATCGGCATGAACCCGCGGATGCCGTTGACGTCCACCGCCAGCCCGCCCTTGTTCGTCTCGATCACCCGCGCCTCGACGATCTGGCCCTCCTCGACGGTGGACCAGTCGGCCTCGATGGCAGCCCCCTTGCGCGTCAGGATGAGCAGGCCGTTGGCGTGGTCGTAGCCCTCGATCGCGACCTCGACCTCGGTCCCCGGGGCGGGCGGCCCCTCGGGGAACTGCGTCATCGGCAGGAACCCCTGACTGCGGCCGCCGACGTCCACGAACACGTCGGGGCCGCGGACGGAGATAACCTTGCCCTTCTTGCGCCCCGGCGGCCCGGCCTGCTGCTCGCCCTTGCCAGCCGGTTTCACCTCCCCGCCGGAGAGGAGCTTCTCGTCCACCCCGGCGAGCGCCTGCTGCAACTCGTCCTCGATCTCCCGGTCCAGGTCGCGGAGGCTCGGGGCGCGGCCGAACAGGTGCTCCTCCTGGACGGACGGAACGGGCTCGTGCCGCGGGGTCGCGCCTTGGGGTCGGCCACCGCGGAGGAACCGTTCGCCGCGATCGCCGCCGCCGGGCCGATCCTGGCGGCCGGGCGAGGTAGGGGTCCGTTCGGCCGGCGCGGGCTGCTCGGACGCGGAAGGCTGGACCTGCGACTCGGGCGGAGTCGGGGTGGACGTGGGTTCGGGCTTGTCGGAATCGCTCATGATGATACCTCGACTGTCGGCAGGCCGGCAGGAACCTCTCGCGTCTCCGGACTGCTGCATCCACTCGGTTGCCAACGCTGGTCTGTGGGGGCGGGCGTCAGTTGCCGGGGGCGGGCACCCCTCCCGGCGCCAGCGGATCGACCGCACCGGGCGGCGGGGCCACGCCGGGCGGCCACTGCCCGGGGCGCAGCGGTCCGCCGTCAAATTTGATCGCACCGGGCTGTTGCTGGAGCAGATCGATCGGCCGCTTCTCGGCGCGGGAGACGAGTTCGCGCACCTTCTCGTAAAAGCGCGGGTCCACCTCCGACCCCCAATCGTTCTGGCTGCTCCGCACGTAATTCTCTCGCTCGAAGGTGAGCGTTATCTCCTTGCCGTCAGGCATCCGGAAAACGACCGCCGGGGGCGGCGCGGCCCAACCGGCGACGGGCCACTTCATCCCCGGGTCGTCGTGGTACTGCCCGCGCCGCACCGTCAGAGTCGCCAGAAGAGCCTGGAGGTCTTCCGCCCGATCGACGAGCAAGGGCTTCTCCTTGAGGATAGGACCCTTCTTCGGATCGGGTTGGTGGGGCAGGGTGTACTTGACCGTCACCTGCGTGGCCTGCTTGAGGATAACCTCCTCGCTGACGGGGAGCAGCGCCGAGTCGTAGACGAACACGCGCAGCCCGACGGCCACGAGCAGGATGGCTCCAACCAGAATGGCGATCGTGCGTGGTTGCATGGTTGACCCCGGCCTGGCCCAGACCCCGGGCGCAGCGGCGACCGGTTTCTCTTCATTCTATGGACTTCGCCAGCGACGGGGTGAGAGAAGAGGGTCTGGCAAAGTCCACGGGTGGCGCCCCGTGGGGGAAGTCTTCAGCACTTCCCCCACGGGACGCCGCCCGTGGGCTTTGGGAAACCTTGCGGTCACTTCTTCTGGTTGGCGAAGTCGTAGACCGGCACCTTGTCCCAGTACTTGCCGTGCTTCTCCAGGTACTCGGTGTGCAGCGGGTGGTCGAGGTACGTCTGCAGCCCGCTGTAGTCGTCGAAGAACACGAGCAGTCCGACCTGGTAGTCGGTCAGCGCGAACTTCGGCGTGGACTTCGCGGCCGGCCGCCCGACCCACAGGCCGCGAACACTCGGAATCTTGCCGAGCAGCTTGTGGGTGTCCTTGATGAGCGCCTCGACCTCGCCGGCCGGCGCGTCCTTCTTGAGGTAGAAGAAGACGGTGTGGACGTACTCGGCTCGCTTCTGCTTCTGGACCTTCTTCTTGTCGCCCTGCTCGCTTCCGGCGTCCGCCGTCCCGCCGAAGGCGACCAGCGCCACGGCCACGGCCGCCACGGCCAGCCCCGCGATCCTGCGAATCATACTGTACCTCCCAGAGATGGTTCCTCGGGAAACCCTGCCGATAGAGTACAGGGGTCGGTGGCCAGTGGGCAGTGGGCGGCGTCCGAGCCCGAAGCGTAAGCGAGGCCGAAACTCCATCCCTCGCTTACGCTTCGGGCTCGGCCCTCTGTCCCCTGACGCCTTCCGTGCGTACACTCCCCCGGTCGCCGCCGCCGATCTTTTCAAGGAGCTGTGATGCCGGAGGAGATCAAGCCCTCGGCCAGGCTGTACCGGAATGCGCGCCGCGAGGCCGTCCTCATCGGCGCGATCTGGCTGCTCGCGCTGACGTGGACCGTTGGCTACTGCTGGCTGCGCGGATATCAGCACGAGCCGGACAGCTGGGCGCTGCAAGAGGGGCTGGCGGTCCAGCGCACCCCCGCGAACTTTCAGCACTTCTTCGGGATCCCCGACTGGGTGTTCATCGGTATCCTCGTCCCGTGGCTGCTCTGCTCCGCCTTTACCGTCGGCTTCTGCCTCGGCATGAGGGACGACGACCTCGGCGCCGAGGCCGACGAACCCGCCGCGGAAGGAGGATCGCATGGGCATTGAGCTGTCCGCCGAGAGCGCCCAGGTGCTCGTCGCGTTCGGCTGCTACCTGGTCGGGGTGGCGGCCCTCGGCGTCTTCGCGCACCGCTACCTGAGCCGCGGCAGCTTCGTCAAGGAGTACTTCCTCGGCAACCGCGGGCTCGGACCGTGGGTGCTGGCCCTGACGGTGGCGGCGACCGCCATCAGCGGCGGCACGTTCATGGGGTTCCCGTCGCTCATCTACACCAACGGCTGGGTGATGGCGATCTGGATCGCCAGCTACATGGTCGTGCCGCTCATGACGATGGCCCTGATGGGCAAGCGCATCAACCAGGTGGCCCGCCTGTCCGGCGCCGTCACCGTCCCGGACGTGCTGCGCGACCGATTCGAGAGCCCAGGGCTGGGGATCCTGTCCACGATCCTCATCCTCGTCCTGCTGACGGTGAACCTGGTCGCCCAGTTCAAGGCCGGCGCCCTCGTCATGCAGGAGGCGCTGCGGCTGCCGCCGGCGCAGGGGCAGGTCGAGCGCACCGAGATCGATGCGAAGGAGAAGCGCCTGCACGTCCGCTTCCGCCTGATCGACGGGCAGACGGTGACGCAAACCGCCTCGCTGCCGCACGCAGACGCCGCCTACCGGGTGGTGCGGACGGAACCGCGGCCGGCGAACGAACCCGATCATGTGATGGTGCATCTGCTCGTCCAGCGCAAGGGCGAGGCCGAGCGGCCGCTCGCCCGGCGCGTCAGCTTTCCGGAGCAGCGGGTGGACCTGCCGGTCGCCGGCCCGGTCGATAAGGGCTACCTGCTCGGGCTGATCGTCTTCGCGCTGACGGTGGTGGCGTACACGACCTACGGCGGGTTCTGGGCGGTCACCTGGACCGACGTCCTCGAAGGGCTCGTCATGCTCGCGGGCGTGATCGTGATGGCGGTGCTGGCCGTCCAGGCGGTTGAGCCGGTCACCGTCGAGCGGCTGGCCCCGGCCCCGCCGGGCCAAAAGGCTCAGGCGGTGGTGGTCAAGGAAGAACTGCACGGCCTGGCCGCCGCCACGGAGCGCTTGCTGAAGCAGGATCCGGACCTGGTCTACGGTCCGGGGCCGGGCAACTACCTGCCGCTGGGGATGGCGTTCTCGTTCTTCCTGATGTGGTCGCTCATGTCGCCGGGCCAGCCGAGCGGGATGGTGCGGCTGATGTCGTTCCGGGACTCGCCCAGCGTCCGCCGGGCTCTGCTCCTGATCTGCGGATACTTCATCCTGACGTACCTGTCGCTGCTGGTCATCTTCGACTGCGCCCGGGCCATCTTCCCGACCGAGTTCTTGCGCGAGGCCGGCAACGAGGCGCTCGGCGAGCCGGACCGTATCATGCCGGCGATGACGCGCCACCTGGCGCACCCGCTCGTGGCCGGACTGCTGCTCGCGGCCCCGTACGCGGCCATCATGTCCACGGTGGCGGCGTTCCTGCTGATGATCAGTTCCAGCCTGGTCCGCGACATCTACCAGCGCGTTCTGAATCCGAAGGTGTCCGACCGCACCATCAAGGTCGGCAGCTACATCGTCACGGGCACGGTCGGCGTGATCGTGATGCTCGGGGCGCTGAACCCACCGCGGTTCCTGCAATACATCATCGTCTTCACCGGGAGCGGGCTGGGGTGCTCGTTCCTGATCCCGATGCTGCTGACGCTGTACTGGCGGCGGGCGACGCGGGCCGGGGTGATCGCCGCCATGCTCGGCGGGTTCCTGGCGGTGGTGTCGCTGTACGTCCTCGGGTGGCTCGACAGCGGGAGCCGGCAGGCGCTGACCGATTATCAGGAGGCGCGGGAAGCCGTGGCCCGAGGTCAGTCGGACGTGCCGGCGCCGATGGAGCCGGACACGGCGCGCTGGCTCCAGGAGAACCTGAGCTGGATCCCGGGCTGGGGCGAGCACCGCCACGACCCGTTCCAGCCGTTGTTCGCCGGTGGCGTCGATACGCTGGTCTGGGGACTGCTCGCGTCGCTGATTCTGGGGGTAGGCGTGAGCCTGCTGACGCAGCCGGACTCGCGGTTGGTGGAGAAGTATTACCCGGAGTGATCCCTCGCGCGGACCAGCGCTGTCCGAGCCCGCAGCGTCAGCGAGGGGAGTGTCTCGTTCCTCACTGACGCTGCGGGCTCGGACAGCGCTGGGCTGAGCAGCGCGTTACTTCTTCCTGCCCAGATCGCTGAACCGGATGTTGCGGAAGGTGACTTCCATCGGCGGCCCCTGGTGGAGTTGCCAGGCGATGATACCTTCGGCCGGCATCTTCGCGAAGTCCTCATCGACTGTCGTGACGCCGTTGATGCGGATCGTTACGTGCTTGCCGACGCAGCGGATGTAGTAGTCGTTGAAGTCGGCCTTTTTCAGAACCTTCCCGACCTTGTCCGCCGGGGCGGCCCTCATCATGCCGCCGAAGTGCTCGCCGTACAGGCTGCCCCAGAACCCGCCGCCGATGTCGCACTGCGGACCCCGGACGGCGAACTTCTTGGCGTCGAAGATCTCGCTGCGGATCTGCACACCGCTGTTGCCGACCCCGTTCTTGAGGCGGATCTGGAACTGCAGCTCGAAGTCGCCGTACTTGCGCTTGCTGCACAGGAAGGTGTTGAACGACAGCCCCTTCGGCGGTGGCGTGGTGCCGACGAGGGCGCCGTCCTTGACCTGCCAGTACTCCTTCAACCCCTCCCAGCCGGTCAGATCCTTGCCGTTGAAGAACTCATTGGCCGGGTCGCCGGTGGCGGCGCCCCAGGGGACCAGAGCCAGGACCAGGCCGGCGAGAATGGTGCGCGGTCGCATGGTGTCCTCCTGCAACAGGGCGGCCAGCCCGCGCGCCCGTCGCGCGGGTCGGCCGCGGGAATGATCAGGCGCTCGGAGACGGTTGCGTCATCGGTTCCACGGCGGGCCGGTCGGGTTCCGGCTGGTCGGGACGGGCGGACGCGGTAGGCGTCGGTTCCGGGATGGCCGCCGGCTCCGGCTCGGGTGTCGGAGCCCACTCCTCGTCGTGCAGCACCTCCAGGGCGGCTTCGCGCAGCTGGGGGATCCCGAACCCGAGCCGTGCCAGTCGGCCGAACAGGGCGTTCAGCTCGGTGCGCAGGAAGGTCCGCGGGTCGGGGGCCATGGCGCCGAAGCGCGGTCCGCTGCGGGCATTGGCCGGCGGGTGGCGGAACAGTCGGCCCTGAGCGACCTCCTCTTCGAGAACCGCCTCGGCCTGCGTCTTGGCATAGTCCGGCAGCTTGCGACGCAGCTCGGACGCCGCCAGCGGTTGCTCGGCGAGGGCGACCTGGAGCAGGTGGGTCACATGGACGCGCATCGGCCGGTCCCAGAACCGATCCTGCGCGCTGCGATATTTCGGGTATTGCACGAGCACGCTGGCCGCCACCTGCCGGCCGAGTACCTCGGCGAGCGCCTCGACGCTCACTGCGCGGAAGGCGCTCGGGAGGGCCGACCGGACCTTCGAGACGGTCAGCGGTTCGGGGCTCGCCTCCAGCACCCGACGGACGGCGGCCACCAGATCCGTGTCAGAAGACGTTTCCGTGACGTTGGTTTCGACGAGCTGGGTCATCGCGCATCCTTCCTGATAGTGCGGAAACGGGGGACGCCGCGGACCGGGTTTGCCGCCGGGAGAGAGCGGCTGATGCCTCGGTCGCGAACCTGCTCTAGCACTGTATTCACGGCTGACCCCGTCGTCAAAGACCGCAGGGGCCGAGAAGGATCCCGCCGGGACCATCTCCGGAAGCCTGTACCGTTCATACAAAGATGGCGGAGAAGGCACGACCGAGTGACGGGAGAAGCTGGGATGAGCGCGCGAATGCTGTCGGCGGCGGTGCTGGGGATTGCCCTCGCCTGGGTCGGCGGGGCGGCGGCGCAGGGGCCGAAACCGAATCCTGCGGCGCTGGTCGTGATCGACAACGCCGGCAAGGAGGTCAAGGTCGCGAACTGGACATTCCTGGCGGGCACGCGCCATTTGTCCTGGCTCGCCGAACGCCAGCCAAACAAGGATGTGCCATCGGGCAAGAAGGGCGAGAAGGAACCGGCGCAGAAGGCGGCGCCGGTCGGCCCCGAGGCGCTGGAGTTCCGCGAGGAGAAATCCACGAGCTACAAGGACGGCGTCCTCACCCTGATCCCGCTCGCCAGTATCAAGCGGATCGACTACGATCTCGACAAGAAGACCGTCCAGGTGACGTATCTCCACGCGGGCGCGAAGGGGCCGGAAGAAGGGGTGCTGACCGGCACGACGCGGTTCGTCGGCATCAACAAGGTGGCGCTTGAAGGTGAAGCGGATCTGGGCGAACTCGGCAAGGCGGCGATCAAGTACCGGGGCGGCGACGCCAAGGGGGTGCGCAGCATCCAGTTCCCGGCGCCGCAGCCGACCGCCGAGCCGACCGGAACGCCCTCGGTCGTGACGGTCGAGGACGGAGGGACCGCCACGGTCCGGGATCTGCGTCCGCTCTATGCGCTCGGGCGCGAGGGGGAGAAGCGCATCGACACGTTGCGGTTCAAGACGACGGTGAAGATCGACGTGGGGAAGATCGACAAACTGCGCTACGCTGGCCCGGCGGGCAAGAAGGCGCTGCCGCTGGAGTTCGAGGTGACGCTCAAGGACGGCAAGCAGCACGCACTGACGCTGCTGCAGGACGCCAGCCCGGAGGACGGCAAGGCGGGCCGTCTGCAAGGGCTGGTGGGCCGGGTGCCGGCCGGCTGGAAGCTGTTCCCGGCCCACACGCTCGTTGAGGTGCAGTTCGGCCGCGTCGAGGCGGCGCCGGAGAAGAAGAACGGCGAACGCCCCTGACCCGCGCTGGGGCAGGGGCGGGCGGCAATTCGATTGCAACCCGATCCTTGCCTGTTAGGATAAGGGGACGATTGAGCCCCGAAGGCGCGCCCGACCACCCAGGGAGAAGACTGCCATGCTGACTTTTGAAGGCAACCGGGGACCGCGGTTCTGCGACGGTCTGACGCGGCGCGACTTCCTGCGCGTCGGCGGCCTGAGCGCCGGCGCTGTCGGACTCTCCCTCGGCGATTGGTTCGGGCTGCAGCAGGCCGGCGCCGCCGCGCGGGGCGATGCGAGCTGCATCCTCCTGTTCCTCGTCGGCGGCCCGAGTCAGCTCGACACCTGGGATTTGAAACCGACCGCGCCCGCCGACGTTCGCGGACCGTTCCGCCCGGTCCAGACGAGCGTGCCCGGCGTGCAGATCTGCGAGCACTTCCCGCAGATGGCGCAAATGGCGGAACGGTACGCGATCGTTCGCTCCGTCCACCACGACGCCGCCCCGATCCACGAAACCGGGCACCAGCTGATGCAGACGGGCCGCCTGTGCGGCAGCGACCGAGAGGAACCGCACTACGGCGCCGTGCTGTCGCACCTGCGCGGACCGGCACGTCCGGAGGTGCCGCCGTTCGTCGTCCTCCCGGCCCCGGTCGGTAACACCGGCGTCAACGTCAGCCACGGCCAGGGGGCAGGCTGCCTCGGCGCCCGCCACGAGCCGTTCGTCCTGCACGGCGACCCGGCGGCGCCCAGCTTCCGCATCCGCGCCGGACAGGTCGCCGGCGGGGTGGATCCGGCCCGCCTGCAGAGCCGCCGCGCCCTGCTCGACGCCATCGACGGCGCCGCGCGCGACCTCGACGCCACGCTCGCGGCCAGCCCCGGCGACAGCGCCCGGACGCAAGCATTCGGCACCCTCCTCGGTTCGCACGCGCGCCGAGCGTTCGACCTCGCCGCCGAGCGTGATGAGGTGCGCGCCCGCTACGGCCGGAACACCTTCGGCCAGTCGTGCCTGCTGGCGCGGCGACTGGTCGAGAACGGGGTACGGCTGGTGACGGTGAACATGTTCGACACCGTCTTCAACAAGCTCACCTGGGACTGCCACGCCGACGGCGGCTCGCTGGCGACGACCCTGGACGACTACGCCGCTACCCTCTGCCCCATGTTCGATGCTGCCTACACCGCGCTGCTCGACGACCTGGGCCAGCGCGGCCTGCTGGGCAACACGCTCGTCGTGGCGATGGGCGAATTCGGGCGCACGCCGCGGCTGAACGCGGGCGGCGGGCGCGACCATCACCCGGGCGTCTGGTCGGTGCTTTTCGCTGGCGGGGGAGTGCGCGGCGGCCAGGTGGTCGGCTCGTCGGACCGTCTGGGCGCGGCGCCGCGGGACCGGCCGGTCGCTCCCGCCGAGGTCGCCGCGACCATCTATCGCAGCCTGGGCATTGACCTGGCCACACGGTTGCCCGGCCCGGACGGCCGCGCGCAGCCGCTCACCGATGCTGGCCCGGTCGAAGAGTTGTTCCGCTGACCTGCCCCGCCGCGCAGGATGACCAGCACCCACCACTCCAGTCGGGACGGGGCGGGCTCCTGCCCGGCGGAGCGGTCCGTGTCGGACCACGGCTTGCGGGTTTCCTCGCCCATCGATCGAGCCCCTGCAATGGATCCTGCAAAGCCCACGGGTGGCCTCTCGTGGGCCAGGTTCCCGGCACCTGACCCACGAGAGGCGCCCCTGTAGCATCCATACAGATAAACCACTCATGAGGTCGCTATTCGCCTCGTTTCCAGGCAGAGTCTGGGAACGAGAAAAATACTTGTACCCTTCCATATATATCAATAAGTCTTCTTTCCATGTTCGCCCCCTTCGGGCGTAGCTCTTGCCGCACTCCCTTCCGCTGCCGATTGGGTAGCGGCGTCCAGCCATTCC
>JADLBT010000393.1 GCA_020847555.1 Gemmataceae bacterium | reverse complement strand
CGATCTCATCCCCTTCGCCGATGTTGGCGTCGCCCCAGGCCCGCGCCACCAGGTTGATCGCCTCCGTGGTGTTCCGCGTGAAGACCACGTCCTCGGCGTTCGTCGCGCCGATGTGAGCAGCGGCCTTCGCCCGCACCCCCTCGTACCGCTCGGTCGCCCGCACTGCGAGCGTGTGAATGCCCCGGTGGATGTTCGCGTTGGTGGTCTCGTAGTAGCGCACGAGCGCGTCGATCACCGAGCGCGGCTTCTGGGTCGTCGCGGCGTTGTCGAGGTAGACGAGCGGGCGACCGTTCACCTCCTGGGCGAGGATCGGGAAATCCGCCCGGACGCGCTCCACCTCCAGTACCGGTGACGACGTGGCCACGCTCATCTTCTTCTCCCTCCGCCTACCCGGCTCGCAGACGCGCCTCGAGAGCGTCGTCGAGCTCCGCCCGCAGTGCCTCGTCGGGCACGCGATCGAGCACCTGGCCGAGAAAGCCTTCGACCAGCAGCGCCTCCGCCACGGCCCGCGGCAGGCCACGCGTCTCCAGGTAGAAGAGCTGCTCCTCGTCGACCGGCCCGGCTGTCGCCCCATGACTGGCGCGGATGATGTCGTGCGTGAGGATCTCCAGCACCGGGTCGCTGTCGGCCTTCGCTGCCCGGCTCAGCAGCAGGTTCCGGTTCTCCTGGTTGGCGTCCGCGTTCTTCGCCCCCAGGCCGACCCGCGTCAGGCCGTAGTAGACCGAGCGCGAGGCGTCGCGCAACGCCGCCTTGAAGAGCAGATCGCTGCGCGTGTCCGGCCCGATGTGGTCCTGCAGCGTGTAGAAGTCCGCGTGCTCGCGGCCACGACCTGCCGTCAGTGCCAGCAGCTCGCTCGACGAGCCCCGGCCCACCAGCGACGACTCGATGTGCGACTTCACCACCCGACCGCCGGCGACCAGGCTGAGGCCGACGAGCGCGCTGTCACGTTCGGTCACGGTCCGCTGTTCCCCGAACACCCGCGTTGCGCTGCCCCAGCGGTGGAGCACGGTGTAGCGCACCCGGGCCCCGGGCCCGGGGAAGATCTCGACGACGGGCAGGACGACGACGTCGCCCTCCCCCGAACGACAGTCCTCGATCACGTCGAGGCAACTGTTCGCGCCTGCGAGGATCAACGTGTGCGGAGCCCCCAGCTGGCCGGCATTCTCAAAGTCCCGGACGATGCGCACCGGTGCCTTCGGCTCGGCGTTTGCCTTGGTCTGGACGAGTACGCCACCGCGCAGGAAGGCATAGTGCAGGGCGGTCAGCTTGTTCCGATCGGCGGGAACGGCCGTCCCCAGGTGTTCCTGGATGGCCGCGAGCGCAGATCCGTCCGCCTCGCTGAAGTCGGTCAGGGTCACCCCGGGAACGCTCTCGGTGAAGACCGTGCCGCCGTTACTCGCCACGAGGGCGCCGGCGAGCCCTTCGCGGAGGCCGTAGCGCAGGCGCGTTTCCGCCGGCGTTTCCCGCCTGGTGGCACCGATCCCCGGCTGGTATCCGTCCAGGTCCAGCCGCGAGATGTCCAGATACTTCCAGGGGCGCTCCATCGGCGTGGGCATCGCCAGCTGCGAGGCGGCCGCGGCAGCGGTCGCCCGCAGGGCCCGCAGGCGGGCGCTCTCGCCGAGCTCTCGTCCCAGTGCCGCGCTCGCCTCCGCCGTCAGCCGCTCACCCTTTTCCACCACAGACGTCATCCGTGCTTCTCCTCTCGGGGGCAGGCGCCCTCGCCCTGCGGCTGCCCTTCCGTCGTCGCGTGGGCTGCCAGCCGGCGGCCCTTAGCCGACGGCGCCTTCCATCTGCATCTCGACGAGCCGGTTCAGCTCGACGGCGTACTCCATCGGCAGCTCTTTGACGATCGGCTCGACGAAGCCGTTCACGATCATCTTCGCCGCCGCCTCCTCGCTCAGCCCCCGGCTCGTCAGGTAGAACAGCTGGTCTTCGCCGAGCTTCGACACGTACGCCTCGTGCTGGATGTGCACGTCCGGGGCGTCGATCTCCATCGTCGGGTATGTGTCCGAGCGGGACTCCGCGTCGAGCAGGAGCGCGTCGCAACGTACGTTCGACTTCACGTTCTCGCAGTGCTCGTAGACCTTGAGCAGGCCGCGATAGCTCGTCCGCCCGCCGTCCTTGCTCAGAGACTTCGAGATGATGGTCGACGTCGTATTGGGCGCGGCGTGCACGATCTTCCCGCCCGCGTCCTGGTGATGTCCGGCACCGGCGAACGCCAGCGAGAGGATCTCTCCGTGCGCACCCGGCTCCATCAGATAGACGCTCGGGTACTTCATCGTCAGCTTCGACCCCAGGTTGCCGTCCACCCACTCCATGACCGCGTCCTGGTAGGCGACAGCGCGCTTGGTCACGAGGTTGTAGACGTTGTTCGACCAGTTCTGGATCGTCGTGTAGCGGACGCGGGCGCCCTTCTTCACGATGATCTCGACCACGGCGCTGTGGAGCGAATCCGAGCTGTAGATGGGCGCCGTGCAGCCTTCGACGTAGTGCACCTGGCTGCCCTCGTCGGCGATGATCAGCGTCCGCTCGAACTGGCCCATGTTCTGCGTGTTGATGCGGAAGTAGGCCTGTAGCGGGATCTCCACCTTCACGCCCTTCGGCACGTAGATGAACGACCCACCCGACCAGACCGCACTGTTCAGGGCCGCATAGCGGTTGTCCCCGGGCGGCACCACTGTGCCGAAGTACTCCTTGAAGATGTCCTCGTGCTCCTTGAGGCCCTGGTCGGTCCCCACGAAGATGACGCCCTGCTTCTCCAGGTCGGCGCGGATGTTGTGGTAGACAACTTCGGAGTCGTACTGCGCGCCGACACCCGCCAGATACTTCTTTTCCGCCTCAGGGATGCCGAGCTTGTCGAAGGTGTTCTTGATGTACTCGGGCACGTCTTCCCAGGAGCGCTCGTCCCGGTCGGTGGCGCGCACGTAGTAGTGGATACCCTCGAAGTCGATCTCCTTCAGCTGCGGGCTGCCCCAGGGCGGGTCCTGCTTCTGCAGAAACGTGTCCAGCGCCCGATGGCGGAACTCCCGCATCCACGCCGGCTCTTCCTTGATGTCCGACATAACGTCGACGATCTGGTGGTTGAGGCCCTTGTTCGCCTTGAACAGGGCCTCGGCCTCGTCGTGGAAGCCCCACTTGTAGCCGTCTTCGCGAATGAGCTCGGCCTTCGTTGTCATCGTTTCCTCCTCAGACCGTCGCCGACGCGGTTTCGAGCTCGTCGTAGCCCGATTCCTCGAGCTCGAGCGCCAGCTCGGGACCACCCGACCGCACGATCCGCCCGTCGATCAGCACGTGCACGAACTGCGGTTTGATGTAGTTCAAGAGGCGCTGGTAGTGGGTGATCAGCAGCAGCCCCATCTCCGGCGTCAGCAACGCGTTCACACCCTCGGCGACCGTGCGCAGCGCGTCGATGTCGAGGCCCGAGTCCGTCTCGTCGAGGACAGCCAGCGACGGCTGCAGCATCGCCAGCTGCAGCATCTCGGCCCGCTTCTTCTCGCCGCCGCTGAAGCCGTCGTTGACATAGCGGCGGGCGAACTCCTGGTCCACCTTGAGCAGCTCCATCTTGCCGAAGAGGAGCTCGCGGAACTCGCGGATTGGGACCTCCTGGCCCCGCCGCGCGTTCACCGCCTGGCGCAGGAAGTTCACCATCGTCACGCCGGGGATGGCGACCGGGTACTGGAAAGCCAGGAAAAGACCGAGCCGCGCCCGCTCGTCCGGCTTGAGCCCGATGAGCGGCTGACCCTTGAACAGGACCTCGCCGCCCGTGACGGCGTAGCTCGGGCTGCCCATGAGCACGTTCGCCAGGGTGCTCTTGCCGGATCCGTTCGGGCCCATGATCGCGTGCACCTGGCCCGCCTCGATGGTCAGCGACAGCCCTTTCAGGATCTCCTTGTCGCCGATGTTCGCCCGAAGGTCCTTTATCTCCAGCAGTGATGCCATGCTCATGAAACTCCTTCGCTCAGCTCGATCAGTTGCCGCTCGTGTTCGGCGCGGACGACGTACTCGCAGCCGGGCGCGCCGTCGACGATCCGGTTCACCTGCTCGACGTCGAGGCCGAGCAGCAGCTCGATCGCCTTGCGGTCGGACTCGCAGGGAAGCTTCGAGATCTGGGCTGCCAGCCGGTAGGGGCAGGAGCCGTTCGTCAGGTGGTACCCATCCGCCTCCGAGCGCCACGTCTCCAGGATCCCCTCCTGGCGCAGGCTCTCCGTCACCTGCTCGATGCGCTCCTGCGGTGCCGCGGCGGCCTCCGCCATCTCCTGGAGATGCCGGGACGCCAGCGAGGCGGCGACGCTCTCCGTCACTCCACCAGCCACGCTCTCCTGCTCGCCGAGGCTCCGCAGCATCCGTGCGAGCAGGTCCGCATAGGCAGCCGGCACCTGGCCGGCCGCCAGCTCTGTCGGGTGGTAGGCATAGTAGGGCCGCCCTGTCGCCTGCTTCACCGCTCGCACGTCGACGAGACCGTCCGCCCGGAGGTTGTCCAGATGCCGCCGCACTGCTGCCGGCGTGATCGCCAGCGCCTCTGCCAGCTCCTCCACCCGCGCCTCCCGCCGGTGGACGATGTAGTCGAGGACACGCTCACGGGTTCCCTGCATGTGACCAGTCTAACGGCGGCCTCCCTGCTACTCAAGCTTTTTGGACTATTTTGTTTCTAAAGTTCGCCTGGTTCCCGCGCCGTCGCCCGCCGTGGCGCGCCTATAATCGCCCATGCCCCTCTGGGTCGCGTTCTTCCGCTTCAAGCCGGGGGCCAGCGCGCTCCATGGTCTCGCCGCCTTCGAGCGCCGCAAGTCCTTCGTCCATCCCCACCAGGCGACTGTGCTCGGCGAGTACTGGGTCAACGCGCCCGCCGGGGAGCCCCACGTCGTCGTTGTGTGGGAGGCGGACGACGAGGCCCCGGCCGACTACTACGAGGCCGCCTGGGGCGACTTCTTCGACGTCACTGTCGCGCGGGCGACGCGGCCGGTGAGCGATCTCCCGGCCGAGCTGCCGCACCTCGCCGCCGACCCGGGCTGACGCCGCTCATCGCGCAGGGCGACTCAGCGCCCCTTGAAGGCAGGCTCACGGCGTTCGGCGAACGCCGCCAGGCCTTCCTTGAAGTCGGCACTCTGGAAGAGGGGCAGCAGCTGCAGATAGATGTGGTCCACGGCCGCCTCGAACGACTCTTCCATACCCAGGCGCATCATCCGCTTGGTCGACTGCACGCTGAGGGGCGCGTTGTTCGCTATCTGGCGGGCCCACTTCATCGCCTCGGGCATCAGCTGGTCGTGCGGGACAACCCGGTTGACGAGGCCGAGATCCAGGCAGCGCTGCGCGTCCAGCACGTCGCCGAGGAAGGCCACCTCGGCCGCCTTCGCCCAGCCGATGAGTCGCGGCAGATACCAGCAGCCGCCCGACTCGGGCAGTACTCCGCGCTTGGCGAACACGGCACCAAGTTTCCCCTGCTCGCTTGCGATGCGAATGTCGCAGCCCAGCGCCATGTCCATGCCGTAGCCGGCAGCCGCCCCGTTCAGCGCGCAAATGAGCGGCTTGTCCATCCGGTTGATGACGATTGGCGGCGAGTTGTGCAGGTCGAAGAGCTGGTAGGAACGCTGGCCAACGGCGCCGTCGCCGCCCCCAGTCTGCGCCTTCAGGTCCAGACCCGAGCAGAAGCCCCGACCCGCACCCGTCAGCACCACCACGCGCACTTCCGGGTCGACGTTCGCCTGCTGGAGAGTGGCGGCCAGCGCCCCCAGCATCGACCCGCTGATGGCGTTGAGCCGCTCGGGCCGGTTGAGAGTGATGGTCAGGATGTGGTCGGTGAAATCGACCAGGAGCTCGTCCGTCGGCGAGGTGTACACGCGTTCGTCCCTCTTTACCACTGTGATGCCCGGGGAGTGTGGCATCGCCGCCTGCCCGCCGCAACCGGAGTCAGCGCAGCAGATACTCGTGGAGGGTGAGGCCGCTGTCGCGCACCTTCTTCGCCACGTCCTTCCCCAGCCAGCGGATATGCCAGGACTCGTAGGCGTAGCCGGTGATCCCTTCCTTACCGTCAGGGTAGCTGACGACAAAGCCGTATCTCCAGGCGTTGTCGGCAATCCAGCGCGCCTCCGGCGTGCCCGTGAAGGACTCGAGCCCGAAGCCCGCGTCGGCGCTGGAGACGTCGGTCGTGGTGCCAAGCTGATGCTCGGAGTGGCCGGGAAGTGCGCTCGTGCGCTTCGCGTATTCCAGTCCGCCGCTCGCCACGTTGGCGTTGAAGGCCGCCACCTGGTCGGCGTAGCTCCGGTAGGCGCTGACCGACACGATCGTGAAGCCGTCCTTCTGCGCTGCCGCGAACAGCTCCTGGAAGGCCGCCGAGGCCGCCGCCCGCATCCGCTGGCCACCCTGCTGCATCGCCCCGGGTAGCGCGACGAGGTCCGGCGGCACACAGCCCTCCGCCAGGCGATGCTGCTTGTCCATCGGCGCGAGGATGCTGCCGTCACAGGGCAGGACCGAAGAGTCGTCCTGGATCCCGTTCCCGCCCGGCGGTGTGGCCGTCGCCGCTGCCGACGGCGTGACCGTCGCCGCAGCGCTCGTCGGCGGGGTGGTCGCGCCGGTGGCAGCGGTCGCGCTCGTCGGCGTCGCTGTCTCGGTCTCCACGCCGGTGGGCGAAGCGCTGCCGATGCCGTCGCTGCCACAGGCTGCACCCGTCACCAGGGCGAGGAAGACGACGACGCTGATGCCGAGCGCGCCCGTCGCCAGCAGGAAGTACGGCCGCCAGGCCGCGTCGCGGGCCGCGAGCTGCGCGTCCGGCGCGACCGCAGCTCTCAGCAGCCCGCGCAGGTCCATGACCCCACCTTAGCGTGCGTCCCCGTTTCGGCCCACGCGCCCCAGATGGAGCTACCGACGCTGGAGGCGCGGGTCCCGCTCGACGTCGTCCACGAAGGCGCGCAGCAGCGCGTTCGTGATCGCCGGCTGCTCCAGCTGGAAGAAATGGCCCGCGCCGGCGATCGGCTCCTGCCGGACGAACATGAGCAGCTCCCGCAGCCGCTCCGGATTGCCCAGTGGCCGCTCCGCCCAGATCGCCATGAGCGGCTTCTCGTCTGCCTTCTTGAGCAGCGCCGTCAGCCGGTCGACGAAAACCTCGTCGTTGGACAGCATGCCCGCGCCGACCTCGGCCGGACACGACAGCATGGTTCCGAGTACCTTCTCGCGCACCGCGGGCGGCGTGGCCTCGACGAAGAAGCCCTCCACGTAGCCGCGCATGACCGCCATCGTGCCCGCCTCCCGAACGCGGCGCGCCCCGTCGGCAAAGCCGCCCTGGCCGGCACCCGTCAGGGGCGAGTCGCCGAGCACGATGCCGGTCACCAGCTCTCCGTGCCGGTCGTTGAGCAGGAGCGCGATCAGGCCGCCAAGGCTGTGGCCCGCCACGATCGCCGGCCCCACGCCGAGCGCGCGCACCACCGCCGCCACGTCGTCGGCTGCCGTGGTCGAGTCGTAAGGCGGCACGGCCGGCGACTCTCCCCGCCCGCGGAGATCGATGGCGAGGCAGCGGTGGTCCCGCTGCAAGTCGGCGAACTGCGGCGCCCAGAAGGAGTGGTCGCAGGCCCAGCCGTGGACGAAAACAAACGGTGGGTCGCCTGCCCCCGCCTCGAAGACGGCCAGCTGCGTCCCGCTCGCGGTTACGAACGCCATGCTAGCAGCCGCGCACCGAGGCCGCGCCGTCGCACCCGACGCCGTCGGCGGCCCAGGAGCAAAGGCGCCGTGCGCGCCACGGCGAGCGACGTCCGGGCGACGCCGCGCTTCGGCACCCGGGCGGGACGGGCAGGCAGGTGCTCGCGGAGTGCCGCCCGCGCCTGTCCCGCCGGGCCGGCGAGGGCATGCACCACGTCGAACGCACCGACGCGCGCCCGCTCGAGGTCTACTTCGGCGAGCGCCGACTTCGCCTGCTGCAGTCGTTCCCGGCTGAGCACCGTCAGCTCGGTGGCCAGCTCGGCGGCGCGCTGGCGGGCGCGCTCGAGCTCGGCCGCGCGGCTCTCCGGCGGTTGTTCCCGCACGGGGGGAACGGCCACTCGCCGGCCCTGCTGGGCGCTCCGGCGGGCGAGCATGCCGGCCGCCGCGAGCGCCAGTGCGAGCCCCGCGCCGATCGCCACCAGCGTCAACGTCCCCGGGCGGCGTCGGCGCGCGGCAGCCTCCGCGTGCACCTCCAGCAGCTGCTCGAGCGGCGGCGGCTCGGCGGCTGCGGCCGGCGCGAAGCGGCCGGTCTCGAGGTCGTCGAGAAAGCTGGCAACCTCCGCCGTGAAGCCGTCCGGGTTGTCCCCCGGCACACTGTGGCCCGCACCCGGGACCGTAACCAGCCGCGCGCGCCGCATCTCCCGGGCCGCCCGCTCGGCCACCTCCTGGGTGAGGACGTCGCTTTCGCCGCCGCGCACAAGCAGCGTGGGCGACTGCACGTCCCGGTAGAGCTGCCACACCTGGTCGCTCGTCAGCTCGCTGCCCACGCGCAGCCCGCTCTCCTGCTCGCGGAAGCGCCTGTCGAACTTCCATGTCCACTTGCCGCTCTCCGACGGCCGCAGCCGATGGCGCATCCTCTCGCGGATGTTCTCCAGGCTCCGCCGGGGATTGAAGCGATAGGCCATCTCGACGAACTCGTCGAACTCCAGCTCGTCCGGCCCGCGCGTGAAGCGGACGATGTTGTCCACCCCCTCCTTCGCCGCCTCCGGCCCCACGTCGACGAGCACGAGCGCCTTCACCTGCTCCGGATGCCGCACGGCATAGCTCACCGCGTTCAGCCCGCCCATGCTGTGCCCCACGAGGACGAAACGCTCCAGCCCGAGGGCGAGGCGGAACCCTTCGACGTCGTTGACGAACGCCTCGCGTGAATAGTCGCCTTCGGCCGACCAGTCGCTGTCGCCGTGCCCTCGCTGGTCGAGGGCCACCAGACGGTAGCGGTCCTGCATGCGCTCGGCGAACTCGTCGAACATGTGGCCAGAGACGCCGAAGCCGTGAAGCATGAGCATCACCGGTGCTTCGGATGCCCCCCATTCCTGATAGTGCAGCTTCAGCCCGCCCACCTGGGCGTCCCGTTCGAGATACCCGGTCGTGACCACGTGGCCACCTCCCCTGGGGTTGTCCCCGCCCGCCCGCGGCAGGGTGGAGGGACCGCGATCATAGCATTGCCCGGCCGCCGAGGGCGCCCGCGAATGCATGGCGGCCACTCTAACCGAGCGGCGGCAATCCCTGGTTGGCGAGCAGCTGGTTGTAGTGGCGCACAACGCTGTCGCCCTGGTAGGCCCAGCCGCCGCCCGGGTTGAACGAGTAGTTGTAGGCTGCTCGGACGGCGTGCTCGTTGCTGAAGCCCGCCCGCTCGCCCGCGTGCCAGGCCTCGGCCAACCCGCGTGCCGCCCGGTCGGCGTTGGTCTCCGGGTCGTAGCGCGCGTCGCCCATGCCCGCGCCGTAGCCCTGGTCGTGCAGCTGGAAGAGCCCGACGGAATGCCCGCTGTCGCCCACCGCGTCTGGCTGGCCGCCGCTTTCGGCAAGCATGACGGCCTTGAGGAAGAGCGGCGGCACGTTGTACTTCCGCCCCAGGCGGGTGAGCGTCTCGTCCCAGCGATCCGGGTCAGCGTTGCCCGAAGAGCGCACGGCGGTGTGGGGCGCAAACGAGGCGACGGGAGCTGCCGCGCGACGGCGGACGGCGGTCGCGCGTGTCGCCGGAACGTCCGTCGCGTCGGGCAAAGTGAAGCCGCTCCCGGGCGTTCCGACCGCGCTCCGCCACCGCCGGGCGAGCGCGCCGGCTTCCGTCAGCGAGACGTGCGCGGCCGACGGCCCTGCTGCCGCCTGGGGATCGATCGCCATCGTCTCACCCTAGTGCCCGGCCCGGCTGCCGGCGTCGGGGCAAACCCCCGCCCGGCGGACATGCTGCCCTCGCGCACCGACCTCATACCCCCGACATGCTGCGCACCCCCTCTCAGACGCGCCGGGGCCGACGTCGCTTTCTTCGCGACGCCGGCCCCGGCGAAGAGGGGCGTGAGGTTGACCGAATCAGGCGGCGGCCGCCGCCTCTCCCGCCTGCGCCCGGAAGGTGAAGGCACCGTCCGCGAAGTCCACGACGACGCGCTGGCCGTCATGCAGCTCCCCGGCGAGGATGCGCCGTGCAAGCTCGTTCTCTACGCGCCGCTGGACGGTGCGGCGCAGCGGACGCGCCCCGAACTGGGGGTCGTACCCTTCGCGCACCAGCTCGTCGCGTGCTGCCGGCGTCAGCTCGAAGTCGACGTGGCGCTCCGCCAGCCGCTCTCGCACTTCGTCCGCCAGCAGGCCAACGATCTTCTCCAGCTCCGCCCGCGTGAGCGGCTCGAAGATGATGACCTCGTCGATTCGGTTCAGGAACTCCGGTCGGAAGTGCTCGCGCAGCGCCCGTTCGACCGACTCCTTGAGCCGCTCATGGTCGCCCGCGTTCTCGTTTCGCCGAGTGAAGCCGAGGGTCGCCCGCTCCTGTGCGCCCGTCCCCAGGTTGCTCGTCATGATGATGACGGTGTTGCGGAAGTCCACCGTGCGCCCGTGGCCGTCTGTCAGCCGGCCGTCGTCGAGGATCTGTAGAAGGGTGTTGAACACGTCCGGGTGTGCCTTCTCGATCTCGTCGAACAGGATCACCCGGTAGGGCCGGCGCCGCACCGCCTCGGTGAGGCCGCCTCCCTCGTCATAACCGACGTACCCCGGCGGTGAGCCGATCAGGCGGCT
>JADLBT010000392.1 GCA_020847555.1 Gemmataceae bacterium | reverse complement strand
GCCCGCAGTCCGCGTAGCCACTCCGGCCGATCCTGTGGCCCGTCCAGCCGCGCCAGGAGCTGCTCGATTCGCTGCCGCACCTCCAGCGGCGGGTTCTCGCCAAGCCACCCTCGCAGCGCCGCACGCGACCGATCGCCGAGCGCGTCCAGCTCGCGCATCGCCTTTTGCCGGACCGCAAACCGCGCGCTGCCCAGGTCGGTGAGCAGCTGCTTCCGCCGTGCCGCATCGGTCGGGCGTGCGGGGACAAGGGAGTAGAGCACGAAGCGCCCGCGCTTCTCACTCTGCACCAGGCCGGCGGTGCGCAGCACGTTCATGTGGTGGGACACGTTGACGGCGGCGATCTGGAGGAAGGCCGCGATCGCCCCGGCATTCCGCGGACCGTCGCGCAGGAATCGGACGATGCGCAGGCGTTCCGGCGCCGCCAGCGCCGCCAGGCGCTTCGCACACATCTGGGGTTGCAGGGGATCAGGTTCCACGGCGAATCCTGGAACAGGGAGCGGCGCGCCTCACTCCGCCGCGGCCATTCTACCCCCTTTCCGGCCCGCCCGGTAGGCTGTGTCCCCGTCGCCCCGGTTCCCGCCCGGGCTTCCATTCCGGTTTTCTCCACGCCGGTCGTTGCCGTGGCGCCTCTCCCTCGCTAACAATTTGATATTAAGGCACGCTTTAAAATGTCGTGGTGAGGTTACGACAAGCACTCTCTCCCCTGCCGGCCCACCCCGCGAGGATGCTCCATGCCCCGCCGCCGCGCCTTCACGCTGATTGAGCTTTTGGTGATGCTCGCCATCATCGCGGTGCTGATCGGCCTGCTCCTGCCGGCGGTGCAGAAGGTCCGCGAGGCGGCCAACCGCGCTCAGTGCCAGAACCACCTCAAACAGATCGGCGTCGCCCTGCACAACTACGAGAGCGGACAGCGGCGCCTGCCCTCGGTGTTTCCGGCCACCCCGAAGCCCCCCTACGTCGGCGTGGTGCCGGCCTACTTCTACGCGTGGAGCGCGCTGGCCCAGTTGAACCCCTACCTGGAACAGACCGCCATCCACAGGCGGATGAACCTCAACGAGCCGATGTTCACGCTACCGTCGCTGACCGTGACGGCCAGCAACCAGTTCGCGGTCCAGCAGACGATTCCGCTGTTCCTGTGCCCCAGTGACCAGATGCAGCCGGTCGGCAGCGGGTACGGCGTCCCGGTGTTCGGGCCAGTCAACTATGTCGCCTGCACCGGCTCCGGAACGACCGTGGGCGGCCCGCCGTACGGCTCCCCGTGGGATGCGGACGGTGTCTTCCGGGCGGCTATCAACGGCCGCTTCGCCGAGGTCACCGACGGCCTGTCGAACACGGCCGCCTTCTCCGAGAGCACCCTCGGCGAGGGGCCAACGATGGCGACCGGCCCGATTCCCGGCGACCCGCAGAAGGTCTACGCCACGGTTACCCCGCCGCTCAGCCCGGCTGCGTGCGAGGCGGCGAACCAGTGGAACGTGCAGCAGCGCCGGGGCTACCTGTGGGCGTCGGGGGAAATCCGGTGCGCCAGCTACAACCACTACTACCCGCCGAACGGGCCGAAGTACGACTGCGTCGCGAACCTCAACGTGCCCGGCCAGCAGCAGTACACCGCCGTCGGCTTTCGGGCGGCCCGCAGCAACCACCCCGACGGGGTGAACCTCCTGCTGCTCGACGGATCGGTCCAGTTCGTCACCAACGACATTGACCCGAACACCTGGAGGGCACGAAGTACCCGCGCCGGCAGAGAGTAGTAGCGAGCGGTCGCCCGCCAAGCCGCAAACGGCACGAAGCGGCAACCGGGCGATCCCGTATAAAAGCGGCCCCGCCTGTTCCGCAGCGCCGGAACCTCACCCGTCTCTAATTACCCTTGTTAGAGACATTTTATCTGTTATTTTCACCCACCCAAAGGAGCATCACCATGTTCACCACCCGAGCGAAATCAAGGGCTGATATCCCAGGCGGACCGGCCGGGCCACGCATCGGCCGCAACCCGAAACTCGCCCGCCGGCCACGCCTGCAGGTGGAGCGACTGGAAGCCCGCGACGTCCCGGCCGCGCTCTTTGCCTCGTCCTTCTTCGACGGCGCGGTCTATCAGTTCGACTCGAACACCGGGGCGCTGCAAGGCACCCTGGTCGCGCCCAACAGCGGCGGGCTTCTGTCCGGCCCCTCCGGACTGGCCCTCGGGCCGGACAACAACCTCTACCTCAGCAGCCAGAACAACAACGCGATCCTTCAGTACAACCGGACCACCAACGCCCTCTCGACCTTCATCCCGTCCACCGTCCTCCAGCCGATCGCCGCGACGAGCGGGAACGCTGTCTTCGCCCCGGCCGGCCTCACGTTCGGCCCGGACGGCGACCTGTACGTCGGCCTCAACGGCGGCCAGTCGTCCAGCGGCGGCGGGCAGGTGATCCGGTTCGACGTGACCGCCACGAACGGGACGCTCGCCTACGGTGGAACGTTTGCCGTCACGGCGTCCAACCTCCTCCAGCCGGCCGGGCTGACGTTCGGCACCGCCCCCGGCGATACGAACAGCCTGTACGTCAGCGGCCTGGGCATCACCCTGGTAGGCGGGAGTCCGATCGCGGCCGGCACGGTGTCGAAGGTGACGAATGCCCCGACCGCTCCGACCACCAGCACGTTCGTCCCGCCAAACAGCGATGGGCTGACCTTCGCCTCCGGCCTCACCTGGGGGCCGGACGGCAAGCTATACGCGGTCGATCTCGGAGCGACCTCGAACGTCGGGAGGATCCTGCGCTACAATACGGACGGCTCGTTCGACGCCGTGTTCACGCAGGCGAACGGCGCCGGGCAGGGGAACCTGATGTTCCAGTTCCCGTCCGACGCGAAGTTTAACGACCAGGGACAACTGCTGACCGCCAACCTCGGCCCGGCGTACCCGCCGAACCTGCAGGGGTCGATCAACCTGTACGGCGTCGATGGCGTGTTCGCCCAGACGCTCGTGAGCAGCGCCCAGTTCCCCAACACTGGCGCCGGCACGTCCGGCATCTCCCCGTCCCAGATCGTGCTGGCCCCGACTCCCCTCGTCACCGCCGTCAGCCCCACGCAGGGAGCAGCGAGCGGTGGGGCGACGGTCACGATCACCGGCACGAACCTGGCCAGCGCCACTGCGGTCACCTTCGGCAACGCGATCGTCACCAACTTCCTGAGCAATACGGCTACCCAGATCGCGGTGCTGGCCCCGGCAGGGACGGGGACGGTGGACGTGCGCGTGACCACGGCGAACGGCACCTCGGCCGCGACCGCCGCCGATCGATTCACCCATGTTCCCGCGCCGACAGTCGCCCTCGCATCCACGGCGCCCGACCCGACCGGCAGTTCCCTCATCCCGGTCATCGTCACCTTCAGCAGCGCAGTCACCGGCTTCACGGCCGGTGACGTGGTCGCGACCAACGGGACGATCACCGGCTTTACCGGCAGCGGGGCCGCCTACTCGTTCCAGGTGCTCGCCTCCGACCAGGGGGTGGTGACGGTCAACGTGCCCGCGAACGTCGCGCAGGATGTCGTGGGGAATGGGAACCAGGCGGCAACCCCGCTCAGCCGGACGTTTTCCGCGACCCTGCCGCCCACCGCTGCCGGAGCGGAGAGCACCGTCGGCGCGTTCGACCCGGCCGCTGGCGTCTGGTATCTGCGCTTCAGCAACAGCCCCGGCGCGCCTGACGTCGCGCCGTTCGCCTACGGCGCCCCGGGTTGGACGCCGGTGATCGGCGACTGGGACGGCAACGGTACGGTCACCGTCGGCGTGGTCGATACCTCAACCATGACGTGGTATCTGAGGAACAGCAACACCCCGGGCGCTCCCGCTTACGCGCCCTTCCAGTACGGAGCCCCGGGCTGGGTTCCCGTCGTGGGCGACTGGGGCGGCACCGGCCACACCGGCATCGGCGCGTTCGACCCGGGGACGGCCACGTTCTACCTGCGGGGCGAGGTCGGCCCCGGCCTCCCCAACGTCGCGAGCGTCCACTACGGCGGCAGCGGCTGGACGCCGGTCGTCGGCGACTGGGATGGCGACGGTACGGTCACCGTCGGCGTGGTGAACCCGCTGACCGGAACCTGGTATCTGAGGAACAGCAACACGCCAGGCGCTCCCGACCTCGCTCCCTTCGCCTCCGGAGGGCCGAACTGGGAAGCCGTGGCGGGCGACTGGAACGGGGACGGCCGCACCACTGTCGGGGTGGTCAATCCGGCCACCGGCGTCTGGTATTTGAGGAACGCCAACTCTCCTGGCGCCCCGGATTTCACGCCGTTCGCCTACGGCGCCCCGAGTTGGGTGCCGGTGGCAGGTGCGTTCAACCCGGACGCGCGCCCCCTCAAGACGGCCGGCGGGGCGGCGGAAGCCGCGGACGACGCCTTCCCGCTAACGCAGGACGTTGCCCGGGGCGTGCTTGCGGCGGCCCTGGCCCGTTTGCAGCAGAACGGCGTCAGCTCGCAGTTGACCGCTCAGCTCGGCTCGGTGCAGGTCGAGGTGGGTGTCCTGGGCGGCGGACTCCTGGCGCGGGCGATTCCGCAGGCGGGACGTTTCACCCTCGACGCGCAGGCGGCCGGCCACGGCTGGTTCGTGG
Source organism: Gemmataceae bacterium (assembly GCA_020847555.1). Next base: position 455 of record JADLBT010000392.1, on the reverse strand, counting down.
ATCCGACGCCCCTGCAGGATGAGGAGTTCGCTTCCGGAGAGGCCCTCTCGGGCGGGCCAGCAGCCGGGCGGATGGACCTGCTGACGGCGGTCCTGCAGGAGTTGGCCGTGGTCGGCGGGCTGGAGGGCGACACCTTCACGGCCGCCCTGGCCGCCGGGAGCCGCAATCTCGACGCGCTTACCAGCGCGTTCGTCCAGGCGAGCCGGCAGTGATCTTCCGGGAAGACGCGCTCGGGGGTGAGCCGGGCGCGGGCGGGGAAGGAGGCGAAGGGGAGGGACTGAACCCAGGACGGCGCCTGGACTCCCTGGAGGATTACACGAGTTGGGATCTGTCACTCCAGGGCCTTGCGGGCTGCCTCGGGGACGGCCACCTCGGTGGTCCCGACACCGCTCACAGTCACCGTCTTCACGGCGGTGCCGTCCACGTCGGCGCCGCCGATGCGCCCCTGCAGCTTG
>JADLBT010000391.1 GCA_020847555.1 Gemmataceae bacterium | reverse complement strand
TCTCGCGCGGTTCACGCTCCCCCCTTCAACAGGAGGTGCGTAGGAGCCATCAGCCGCCCGGAGGGGGCAGCGGTTTGAGCAGTCGGCCTGCTCGGGCGTGGTCCATCGCCCGGAGACACGGCTTGATTGTACGCCACTGTGGGTGGCGCGTTCTCAAAGCACAGGGCGCCGCGGCGCTTCTGCACCGCGGCGCCCCTGGTCGCCTGGAGAGTGCCAGATGGCCGCCGCGCTCGGGCTAGCTCGTGACGGCCCCCTGGGCGGCGGTGGAGACCAGGCGGGCGTACTTGGCCAGGGCGCCGGTGGTGTAGCGGGGCTCAGGGGCCTTCCAGGTGGCCAGGCGCTGCTGGAGCTGCTCGTCGGTCAGGTCCACCGAGAGCACGCGGTTCGGCGCGTCGATGGTGACGATGTCGCCGTCGCGCAGGGCGGCGATCGGGCCACCCACGGCGGCCTCCGGGGCCACGTGGCCCACCACGAAGCCGCGCGTCGCGCCGGAGAAGCGACCGTCCGTCATCAGCGCCACGCTGTCTCCCAGGCCGCGACCGGTCACCGCTGCCGTGACGGCGAGCATCTCACGCATGCCCGGCCCGCCCTTCGGGCCCTCGTAACGGATGACGATGATGTCGCCCGGCCGGATCTCGCCCTGGACGACGGCTCGCATGCAGTCCTCTTCTCGGTCGAAGACGCGGGCCGGGCCGGTGATCTGCTGCTTCTTGACGCCGCCCAGCTTCACCACGGCGCCGTCCGGCGCCAGGTTGCCGCGCAGGATCGCCAGGGTTCCCGTGTGGCTGATCGGATCTGAGACCGGGTGGATGACGTCCTGGTCCGGCTGGGTCTTCACGTCGGCGAGCTGCTCCGCCAGCGTGCCGCCGCTGACGGACTTCTGGGAGCCGTCGAACAGGCCCGCGTCCAGCAGCTCCTTCATGATGACGGGGATGCCGCCCACCTCGTGCAGCGCGTCCATGGCGTACTTGCCGGCCGGCATGGTGTCGCCCAGCAGGGGGGTGCGTCGGCTGACGGCGTCGAAGTCGTCGATGGAGAGCGCAACGCCCGCCTCGTGGGCGATGGCCGGCAGGTGCAGGACGGCGTTGGTCGAGCCGCCCACCGCCTCCACCACGGCGATGGCGTTCAGGAACGCCTCGCGGGTGAGGATGTCGCGCGGGCGGATGTTCTCCTTGACCAGACGCATGATCGCCTGGCCGGTCCGGTAGCCGTACTCGAAGCGCCGCGCGTCCACGGCGGTCGGGCCGGAGCTGCCGACCAGGCACATCCCGAGCGCCTCGATGGCCGAGGCCATCGTGTTGGCGGTGAACATGCCGCCGCAGGCGCCGGCGCCGGGGCAGGCCACGCCCTCCAGCTCCGCCACGTCCTCGTCCGACATTTCGCCGCGCGCGTGCTTCCCGACAGCCTCGAAGACGTGCTGGACGGTGACCTTCTGGCCGCGGAACGTGCCGGCCTGAATGCTGCCGCCGTACAGGAAGATACCGGGGATGTTCATCCTGGCCATGGCCATCAGGCTCGCCGGCTGGGTCTTGTCGCAGGCCGCCAGGGTGACCACGCCGTCCAGCATGTGGCCGAGACAGAACAGCTCGATCGAGTCGGCGATCACCTCGCGGCTCACCAGGGAGGTCTTCATGCCCTCGTGGCCCATCGCGATGCCGTCCGTGATCGAGATGGTGCCGAACTCGATCGGCGTACCGCCAGCGGCGCGAATGCCCTGCTTGACGTACTCGGCCAGCTCGCGGAGGTTGAGCTGGCAGGGGCTGACTTCGGTCCAGGTGTTGGCGATGCCAATCAGCGGCTTCTCGAGGTCCTCGGCGCTCAGGCCGGTCGCCCGGAAGTAGGTGCGGTTGGGCGCCCGCTCCACGCCCTCCGTCACGTTCTTGCTGCGATGCTTCATGGAATAACCGTTCGTCTCGGCCATGACCTTCCGTCCTCTCCAGAGCGCCCACCCGCTCTTCGGTTGCAGAGAGAGAAGGATAGCAACATTGCCCCTCCGCGGCGGACCCGGCGAGCGGTGGCGCAGGCGACGTCCTTGACGAGGTGCAACACCCGCCACACCGAGGTCACCCGCCTGACCGCGCGGGTACAGACGCGCGGCGAGCCGGCCCACTCGCGGTCTTCGACCGCGTTGCTGGAGTCGGGGTTAGACTCCTCGGGCAGGGCAGCGCTCAACAGCATGGTCTGCGTCAAGCAGGTCCCGGTCGCTTCCGGGCTTTGTTTCGACCCGGACCGTCGTACGGCGGTCCGGGAGGGCGTGCCCCTACGATCAACGCCTTTGACCGCCGCGCCGTCTCCGAGGCGCTGCGCCTGGTTCGCCCGGCGAGCCTGTCTGAAGAGGCGCTTGCCATCGCCCTCGCGCGACCGATCGAGAGGCACACCGCGGCGGACCCTGGCTTCAGGCCGACCTCGGTCGGCCTCACCGCCTCCCCACTCGGGTGGGGGAGAGCCGCCTGCTGGCTGTCCAGCGCGAGCGCCGCCGGCTGAGCGGCTCGCCAGCCACAGGGCCGCCCGCGTCTATCCGGGGGCCGATTCGCGCCTCGCCGTCTGCCACACCGAGCCCTACGCCGAGGCGCTTGCCCGAGCCATCCGCGCCCAGGCGCCGCGCGTCGTGCTGCTCTCCGCCTCGGCCGCCGGCGCGACCTTGCACCTCGTGTGGCGGCCCGGCTGGGGCTGGGATTGACCGCCGACTGCGTCGATCTGGACCTGGTGACCCCGCTGCCATTCGGCGCGGCCCTTCCGCCGCCCTGACGTGAGTCTGGACGATGGGGGGAGAGCACCCGGCCTGCCAGATCAAACGGACGCCCGAGCGCGCCCATCCCGGGCCCGCTCGGGCTCTGGTGCCGGCTGTCGCGCGGTTGGCTGCTGGGGGTCTACCTCTTTCTCTATGGCCGGATGGCGAGCATGCGGTCGATGGGGAGGCGGGCTCGCTCGGCGAGGGCCGGGTCCAGCTCCACCGTCGGGGTCAGGGTCTCCAGCGACTCGTGGAGCTTCTGGAGGGTGATCTGCTTCATGTAGCGGCAGACTGCATCGTCGTCCGCGGCGACGAAGCGCTTGCCGGGAATCTCCTTGTGGAGCCGGTGGAGCAGGCCCGTCTCGGTGGCCACCAGGAAGGTGTCGTTCGGAGCCTTCTGGACGTGCTTGACCATCCCCTCGGTCGAGAGCACGAAGGTGCCGTCGTCACTGCCGGGGATCATGCCCGTCTTGCAGGCGTAGAGCGCCTGGGCGGTGCAGCCGCACTCCGGGTGGATCAGGAGGTCCGCCCCGGGCAGGGCGTTCTTGCGGGCGTAGATCTCCTCCGGGCGGATGCCGGCGTGAACGTGGCACTCGCCCATCCAGACCTCCATGTTCTCCCGACCGAGGTTCTGCTTGAGCCAGCTCCCGAGGAAGAAGTCCGGCAAGAAGAGGATCTTCCGGTCCGCGGGGATCGTGCGGATGACCGCCTCGGCGTTGCCGCTGGTGACGCAGTAGTCCGACTCCGCCTTCACCTCGGCGGTGGTGTTGACGTAGCTCACCACCGCGGCGCCGGGGAACTCAGACTTCCAGGCGCGCACGTCGTCCGCGGTGATAGTGTCGGCCAGAGAGCAGCCGGCCGTGGCGTCCGGGATGATCACCGTGCGGGCTGGGTTGAGGATCTTGGCCGTCTCGGCCATGAAGTAGACGCCACACATGACGATGACCTCGGCGTCCGTGTGGGCGGCCTCCATCGCCAGACCCAGCGAGTCGCCGACGAAGTCCGCGACGTCCTGGACCTCCGGCACCTGGTAGTTGTGGGCGAGGATCACGGCGTGGCGCGCGCGGGCGAGGCGGCGGACCGACTCCTGCAGGGCGGCCGTCCGCTCCTCGGCGGTGTTCAGGACGGGAAGCTGGGTGGTCATGAGCGGATCTCCAAGGAGAAGTCCAGGGTGCCGGCTGAGTGGGTCAGGGCGCCGAGGGAGACGTAGTCCACGCCGGCCCGGGCGACCTCCGGCAGGTTGGCCAGGGTGATGCCGCCGGAGGCCTCCAGGCGGACGCAGCCGCCAGCGTGCGCCACGGCGGCCCGCAGGCCGGCGAGGTCGAAGTTATCCAGCAGGACGAGATCGGCACGGGCGCGGATCGCCTCGTCCAGCTCGTCGAGCGTGGTGACCTCGACCTCCACAAGCTGGCCGGGCGCGGCGCGGCGCCGAGCGCCCGCGATGGCGGTCGTGATGCCGCCCGCGGCACGGATGTGGTTCTCCTTGATCAGGAAGCCATCGTCCAGGCCGGCACGGTGGTTGCGGCAGCCGCCGACCCGCACGGCGTACTTCTCCAGCACGCGCTGGCCAGGCGTGGTCTTGCGCGTGTCCAGCACCTCCGTACTGGTACCGGCCACCGCCTCGGCCGCGCGTCGGCTGACGGTGGCCACGCCGGAGAGCCGCTGGAGGAAGTTCAGGGCGGTCCGCTCGCCGGTCAGAATGGCGCGAGCGGGCCCCGTCAAGCGGGCGACGACGCGGCGGTCGCCCTGGGAGCCCTCTTCGACCAGCGGCGTCACCTCGACGCGCGGATCGACCGCCGCGAAGACCGCGTCGACGACCGGCAGGCCGCAGAGGACGCCGGATGCCTTCTGGAGGATCTCCGCCGTGGCGGTGGCTGTGGGGGAGACGGTGGCTTCGGTGGTGATGTCGCCGCGGCCGACATCCTCGGACAGGGCGAGACGGATGATGGTGTCAACCGCCTCGCTGCGCACGAGGGTGGGAGCGATCGGTCCGGCAACGACGCCGACAGGGTTCATGGGCAGACCTCCGGAAGGTGGGGAGTCCATCATGGCGCGCCGCCCGCCCAGCGAAGCTCGCGGCGCCAGGTACCAGAGACAGGGCCCGAGAAGCGGTACAGCTCGCCCGGTCGCCCGGGCCCCTCGGCCAGGGCGCGCTCGCCGGTCGGCACGAGGGC
>JADLBT010000390.1 GCA_020847555.1 Gemmataceae bacterium | reverse complement strand
CTAGCCGACGCCCTGCGGGCGTCGGGGAGAGTCCTCTGGGGTGCGGCGTGTCTGCCATCACATCCTACGGAAGGCCGGACCGCAAGGACATTCCACAACCCCCCGGGCCGCCGTCCGCCGTCACGCCCCGCTTTTTGCAATCCGCTCGCCGGGGTGGTATGCTGCCTTCTTTCCCCGGAGACCCCACATGGGAGCGGAAGCGAAAGTCCCCGCCAGAGCATGGGTCGTCACCTTCGCCGGGACAGCGGTGAATCTGTGCCTGGGCATCCTCTACGCCTGGAGCGTGTGGAAGAAGGAGCTGACCGGCAGTTCCACCCATCCGCCCGGGTCGCCGATGGCCGGGCTGAACGAGGGCTGGACCTACCTCACCGACGCCCAGGCGACGTGGGCGTACGCGCTGTGCGGATTTATCTTCGCGCTGGTGATGATCCCGGGCGGGCGGCTGCAGGACCGCTGCGGGCCGAAGGTCGGGGCCACGCTCGGCGGCCTCTGCCTGGCCGGCGGTTGCATCCTGGCGGGGCTGCTGCGCAGCTACGTCGGCCTGATCCTCGGATTCGGCGTGCTGGGCGGGATCGGCATGGGGCTGGGGTACGCGGCCGCCACGCCGGCGGCCGTCCGGTGGTTCGGACCGCATCGGCGCGGGCTGATTGTTGGCCTGGTCGTCGGCGGGTACGGCGGGGCGGCGATCTACATCTCCCCGCTGGCGGACGCGCTCATGACGCACTTCGGCCTGTCCGGCAGCTTCATCGGCCTGGGCCTCCTGTTCGCCGTCGTGGTCATCGTCGCCGGCCAGCTCCTCAGCTGGCCGCCGGCCGGGTATGTGCCGCCCGGCGCTCCCGTGACCGCGTCCGCACAGGCGGCGCGCCTGACGGGGACCGACTGGACTCCGGGAGAGATGCTGCGGACGTGGCAGTTTTACGCCCTGGTGTTCCTCTTCATCGGGTCGGCCCAGTCGGGGCTGCTGATCATCGCCAACGCCTCCCCCATGCTCAACGAGACGGCCGCCGCGGTGGCGTTCTTCGCGGCCAATGCGTGGCTGCTGTCGTCGTTCGGCGGACTGGTGAACGCCACCGGCCGGATCGGCACCGGCCTTTACTCCGACCGGATCGGCCGGAGCAACGCCTACCTCATCAACGGCATCGTCTCGGCGGGCTGTCTGCTGCTGATGCCGACCGTCATGGCGTCGCGGAACGTGCTGCTGCTGTTCCTGGTGGTCGGGGTGGCGTACTGGCAGTACGGCGGCGGGTTGGCGCTGATGCCGGCGTTCACCGCCGACTACTTCGGGTCGAAGAACCTGGGGTTCAACTATGGCCTGGTGTTCCTCGGTTGGGGCATCGCCTTCTTCGTGCCCCAGTTCGCCGGCTACCTGCGCGACGTAACCAGAACCCTCGACCACGCCTTCTACCTGTCCGCCGGCCTGCTGCTGGCGGCGGTGGCGGTCAGCGTCGTGCTGCGCCGCCCGCTGCGCGAGGGCGAGCGCCAGGCGGCGGCGTGACCGGCCGGTGCGCGCCGCCCGGCCCCGGCCGCTACAATAACGGCGGGCCGAAAGCGGAAGCGGTCCGAACCACCCATCTCCGTGGAGCGCGACCCATGATGCGTCTACCCATCCTGATGCTGGCCCTGGTCTTCGCCCTGCTCATCCCGGCTCCCGGGTGCGAGAAACGCGGCAAGGCCGGGCCGGCCTTTCACGCCATTTCCTATCCCGAAGCAATCGCGAAGGCGAACCGGGAGAAGAAGGTGGTGTTCATCGAGTTCTTCGCCGACTGGTGCGGCCCGTGCCGGCAGCTCGAACGGACGACGCTCGCCGAGGGGCGCGTGCGCGAGTTCCTGGCGACCAGGACGGTGGCCATCCGCGTCAACATCGATCACAACCCGGAACTGGCCCAGCGCTTCCGGGTCTCGTCGATTCCCTGCATGGTGTTCGTCGATGGCCAGGGGAACGAGATTGATCGCATCCAGGGGCTTGTGAGCGCGGGGCCGTTTCTCTCCGAGGCCAATCGGCTGGTGCGGTGAGAGCCCCCGGAAGCCCACGGGTGGCGTCCCGTGGGTGCAGTGTTGGGAACCTGGCCCGCGGGGCGCCGCCCGTGGGCTTTACCAACCTGAGCCTGCGCTAGGCGGCGGGCGGCAGCGGCCCCGGCGTGAGGGCGCGGAGGGGAGCGGTCTGGGCGGCCATCCAGGCGAGGCAGCGGGCCCAGTTGACCGACGAGCCGGGGGTCACGCTGCCGAGCACCCGTCCGCCCGCGGCCCCGGTCGCCGATGGCAGGCTGGCCGGCACGCCATCGACCGTCAGGGCCGCGAGGGCGCCGAAGGCGACCGCCTGCCGCGCCGCCGCCGGGATGCCGTGGCGGTCGGTCCGCTCCAGCGGGGTGCCGGGGAGCAGTTGCTCCAGCAGGTGCCACAGCAGCCCGTTGCGCACGCCCCCCCCGCTGAGCAGGACGCGCGCGGGTAACTCCGGCAGGAACCGGCCCAGCGCGCCGGCGACCGTCCGGGCGACGAAGTGGGTCGCCGTGCAGAGCAGGTCGTGCAGGCTCACGTTCGTTTGCACCGCCTGCTCGACCGCCTGGCGGACGAACTCGTCGCCGAAGTCGGAGGGGTGCAAGCAGCGCGGCGGCCGGCGCTGCAGGGCCGGGTGAGCGAGCCAGCGCGCCACCAGCGGTTCGAGGCACCGACCCTGGACCGCGTGCTTGCCGCCCGCGTCACACATCTCGCGCTCCCCCGTCAGCCGCCGCATCAATCCATCGAGCAGCAGCCCGCACGGTCCGGCGTGGAACCCGATCACCCGACGCGGCTGGGCGTCCGCCGGCAGGTAGACGACCGACGCTGTCCCGCCGAGGTGGACCAGAGCCCTCGCCTCGCGCACATCGTGGAAGAGGAGGTAGTCGATCAGCGCCGTCAGCGGCGCGCCCAGCCCGCCGGCCGCCAGGTCGCGCGGCGCGAAGTCGCCGACCGTCGTCACGCCGGTGCGCTCCGCCACGACCGCCGCCATCCCCAGCCCGAGCGCCGACGGAAAGCGCCCGTCCCCTTCGTGCCAGGCGCTGTGCCCGGGGCAGCCGATGCACTGCACATTCTGGAGACTAAAACTCGCCGCATCTGCGGCCTGGCGTGCGGCGGCGCTGAACGTCTCGCCGAGCAGGCGGTGAACGAGGCTCAGCTGCCGGGCGCCCTGGGCTCCGGCGCGGCGCAGCAACTCGCGCAGCTCGCGCGGGTAAGGCTGGTGCAGCGCGTGGGCCAGGCGGAGACGCAGGTCCAGCCCGACGCCCTGGATTTCCAGGAGGGCCGCGTCCACGCCGTCCAGGGTCGAGCCCGGGGCGAGGCCGATGAGCCAGCGGGTGGAGTTCATGGGGGGAGGCGGGAGGGACAAGGTGACAAGGCGACGGGGTGCCCAGGGAGGAAAGCCCACGGGCTGCGGCCCGTGGGCTTTCCTCCCTGTCAGGTTTCAGGCGGCCAGTTCCAGCGGCTGGGCCTGACGCAGGCACGCCTGGATGAAGCACTCGAACAGCTGCATGTCCAGCGCCGACGCGGTGTCCGACTCGGGGTGCCACTGCACGCCGATGCAGAACCAGTTCGGATCGGCCGACTCGATCGCCTCGATCACCCCGTCCGGCGCCAGGGCACCGACGCGCATCTTCGGCCCGACCGTGCGCACCGCCTGGTGGTGGGCGCTGTTGACGCGGATCTCACCGCCGCCGTAAATCTCGTCGAGGCGCGTGTTCGGCTCCAGCAGGACGGCGTGGCGGTGCGGGCCGTGGCAGGATGGGTCGTAGTGCGGCAGCGCCCGCGGCATCTCTTCCGGGAGGTGCAGGAACAGGCTCCCGCCGCACGCGACGTTCAGCTGCTGCATGCCCACGCCGACCGCCAGCACCGGCAACTGGCGCTGAATCACCCGCCGGATCAGTAGCCGGTCGTTCTCGTCGCGCCGCTCCGCCATCGGCTGGACCGACGGGTGCGACGGCTGGCCGTACCGCTTCGGGTCCATGTCCAGGCCGCCGCTCAGGATGATGCCGTCGAGTCGGTCGAGGAACGCGTCGAGTTCCGCCTCCTTGCCCAGGGGCGGGAGGATCACCGGCAAGCCGCCCGCGGCCACGATCGAGTCGAAGTAGCCGGCGTTGAGGCGGACGTGGGCCGACGCATGTTTGCCGGCCGCGAAGAAGTCGGCGTTGATGCCAATACACGGCCGGGTGTGGTGGGCCATCATGCTCCCTCCCTGGAAACGCGCGGCGTCCTGGCCGCGCTGCCTCAGCCTCGGGGGAACTACCGTGATTCCACCCGAGCCTCTTCCTGCTCGCGGGCAGGCGGGAGTATAACGACCCCGTCACGCGGACTACAACCCCGAGATTTTCGCCCCGCCAGGCCCGCGGCGTATATACAGGATCGCGTCCCGGGACCGGAACGCGGGGCGCCACGCGGGCGACCGGGCGACCCGCTCCAGCAGCCCGGTGCGGTCGTGATACCCCGCGTCGAGGACGAGGTAATCGACGGCGTAGGCGTCGAGGATCACGTCCCACCCGTCGCGCCCGCAGGTGATCGCCGTGTACCGATCCCACACGTCGTCGGGATAGATCTCGATGCGCCCGTCCATGAACACCGTGAAGCGCGGAGCGCCTGCCCACCCGAGGTACTCGCCCCACTCCAGCCGGGTGAAAATTCGTCCCGACGGCGACCGCCCGGCGAGGTGGGTGCGCACCGCCTCCAGGTCGTCCTCCACCAGGGGGCCGGAGCGCGCGACGCGCAGCAGCGGGTTGTGGTCGCGCAGGCCCGGCAGACAGAACACCACCGCGAGCACCATCACCCCGAACACGACTGCGGCCCCGGTCGAGGGTTGCGCCTCGTCCCCCACCGCCTGCCGCCGTGCAACCAGCGCGGCGAGAAGAGCGGCGAGCAGCGGGGCGATCGCCAGCAGCCACCACGCGACCAGGCGCACCGATCCGCACGCCAGCGGCAGGAAGCACACGACCAGGACCACGTCGCGCGCCACCGGCGCCCGGCCTCGGCGGCGCCAGTTCGCAACGGCGAGCCCCGCCAGCAGCAGGAGCGAGGCAAAGAACGCCACCCCGATCCACTCATCGAGGGCCGGCGGCGCCCACTCGTCGATGCGGCGCGCGGCGGCCGTGTTCGACGTCAGGCCAACGTAGCGGTAGATACCCCACCCGTAAGGGTTCACCAGTGTCGCAAGCGCACTGAACGCCAGGCAGAGGGTCAGGGCGCGGAAGTGCGGGTCGCGGAGCAGACCCCGTCCGATGCGGCGGGCCTCCCACGCGGCAGCGAGGAGGAAGCAGCCGATTAGCATCAGCCCGGCGGGGAAGGCGCCGTGCAGGTTCGCCCACAGTGCCAGCACGACCGGGCCAGCTACCAGCAGCCACCGACGCCGGCGCGACCCTTCCATCACCGCGTAGAGCACCACGAACAGGAGCAGGGAGTAGGTCTGCGGGCGGATGGTCAGGACGTTCCACAGCCCGAAGAAGGTCAGGACGCCGACGGCCGTCGCCCCCCCGAGGTTGCCGCACCGGACCCGGCACAGCCACGTCAGCAGGGCGAGCGTGACCGCCACCGTCAGGGCATTGACGCACCGCACCAGCTCCAGGCCGCCCAGGTCGAACAGGGCGTGGTAACCGAGCTGGCTCAGCCAGTTCACGTCCTGGAACGGCCGGCCGGCGACGGTGAACGTGAAGCGGTCCTCGTCGAGCAGTCGCCCCTCGGCGGCGATCGCCTGCCCGCGCGCCAGGTGGTGCCAGAAGTCGGCCAGGTAGTGGCGGTCGGTCGCCAGGGCGATGAACGCGAGGACCGGAACCAGGGCGTACCGCACCCAGGCATCCGTCGGCCTCAGTCGTGTCAGTGCCGCGCACATGCCGCCTCCCTCCAGCCTGAAAGCCCACGGGTGGCGTCCCGTGGGTGGCGTGCTGGGGATTTGGCCCACGGGCCGCCACCCGTGGGCTTTCCCTCATCCTCGTGTCCCAAAGGGCTGCGCAAATATAGGTTCTCTCCGGGGCCGACGCAGGCCGAGGGGGGGAGGCAGGGTCGATTTGATGAAGCAATTCTTGCGCGCCGGAAATGTCCAGAAACGCGATTTTCCGGCCCCAGACGCTTGCTTCGCGACCGCCGGGAGTGTAGAACGCTATCCGAACCCCTAATCGACAGGTGGCGGGCTAGACTGGCGCCTGGCCCGCGCTGGGCGGAGGAGGGTCGGGCGTCCTCGTTGTTCCGTCACCGTGCATCGTCGCCAGAAAGGATCAGGACTGATGGGAGACTTTATCGGCTCACCCATGTTTTTTGTCGTCGGCGCCGTGGTCCTGCTGGGGCTCGTCGGCCTGCTGTTCGTGCTGCGCAACAAGCGCGAAGACGATTGAGGGGCGGACGGTGAGCGGGCGACAGCGCACCGCCGCGGAGCAACCCCTCCGTTCGCTGGGCGGTGTGGGGAGCGCAAGCCGAAGCCCACGGGCCGCGGCCCGTGGGCTTTCCTCATCGGCTCATTCTTCTCCCGCACGCCCTACCTGCCCCTGAAGCGTCCCTGCTCCTTCGACCAGTCCCCGACGACCGCCTCCACCGTCACCGCCCGCCGCTCCCGCCATACCTGCAGTCGCACGCGCTGGCCCGGCGGGAGGGTGCTGATCAGGTTGATCAGGTGCGTCTCGTTGCGCACCGCCACATTCTCCACCTGCAGAATGACGTCGTTGCCGCGCAACCCGGCGGCCGCGGCCGGCGTGTCCGGGTAGACCTGCTCGACCAGCGCACCGCGGACGCGCTCCAGCCCCAGCCGCAGCGCATCGGCCGGCTCGAACCCCTGGGTCAGCTGCATCCCCAGGTAGCCGCGCGACACCACCCCCTTCTCCAGCAACTCGCGCGCGACCCGCCGGGCCAGGTTGCTCGGGATGCTGAAGCCAACCCCACTGCTGCTGCCGCTCTGCGAGGCGATGGCGGTGTTGATTCCGATCACCTCGCCGCGCAGGTCCACCAGCGGCCCACCGCTCGACCCCGGGTTGATGGCGGCGTCGGTCTGGAGGAAGTCCTTGATCCGGATCGTTGTTCCCAGGCTCACCTGGCCGCGGTCGCGCGCACTGATGATCCCGTGCGTCACCGTCTGGTTCAATCCGAACGGGCTGCCCATGGCGAGAACCCAGTGGCCGACGCGCATCCGGTCGCTGTCGCCCAGCGGAGCGGTCGGCAGCTTGACGGACGTCTCGATACCGAGCACCGCCACGTCTGACTCCGGGTCCGTCCAGACGCGCGCCGGGCGGAACACCCGGCCGTCCGCCAGGTGGACCGTGATCTGCCCGGGCTGCGCCCCCGCGACGACGTGGTTGTTGGTCAGAACGAAGTACCCGGCGCGCCCGTCGATGCGGGTGATGACGCCGGAGCCCGAATCCTCCACCGCGCGCCCCTTGCCGCTGGCTCCGGGGCGTGCCGGCCGGCTCGACTCGACCGCGACGACGGCCGGGCTGACGGCCCGCGCGACGGCCTCAAACCGTTCTTCCAGCGCCGCTGCCACGTCCTTCCCGGCCCCGCCGCCGGGCTGCATCGGCGCGGGCTGGGCGGCGGCCGGGATGGCGAGGCGGGGAGCGACGGTGTTGACGGCGGCCCCGCCGAGGAAGGCGCAGCCGATGATGCCGAGGAGGTAAAGGAGTTGTTTCGCCATGCGATACCCCGGACGTGTCGGAGGAACCCGGGTGGAGAGGGGAGTGAACCCCGGGTCGAGCCGCCTTCAATTCTAGGCGGCCCCCGCGCCCGGGGGTGAGGCTTTTCGCCTCCGCAGGAGGAAAGTTTGGCAGGGGAAGGCTGCAAAAAACGCACAGAGCCCGCAGCGGTTAGCTGCGGGCTCTGTGCGTGGGGGTCGGTCCCGGGCTCCCGATGTCCGCACCCGCGGACGGTGGTGATCGGTGCGCCGGACCGTCGTCGAGCGGGGCGGTCAGCGGTTGCCGGACAGATCCATCTCGATGTCGGCGAGATCGATCTCGCGCCGTTCCTCCAGCGGGGTCTCGCTCTCCGAAACCTTCTCCCAGTTGCCGGCGGCGCCGCGCCGGTCCCACGACCCGTACATCTCCATCTCGCGCTGGCACTGGATGCAGGTCGTGATGAAGGGCAGTGCGTTCAGCCGCGCGACCGGGATCCTCTTGTGGCACCCCTCGCACATGCCGTAGGTGCCCTGCTTCAGCCGGTTCAGAGCCCGCTCGATCTGGGCGACCTCGCGGGCCTCCAGTTCAGCCAGCTGGGACGCGACCTCCTCGCTGCCCGTGTCGAACGCCAGGTCGGCGCTGTCCCCGGTCGGGTCGCTACCCTTGTAGTTCTTCAGATCCTTCAGTTCGCCGCCCAGGCGCTTGCGCAGCTCATCGCGCCGCGCCACCAGGGATTTGTGCAGCCGCAACAGTGCGTCACTTCGTGCCATGGCTCACCACCTCGCTCGGTTATGCTTCAAAGTGCCCCAGAACCTGTTGATATCCCAGCAAACTTTGTGCCGACAGTCGAAAGAATCGACGCCTCGGCTCGATTCAGCCCAACTCTGGACTGGTGCAAGAGTAAGGATCGGATCAGTGCAAACTGGGCAGGACAGAGGGCGTGCCAACGCCCTCCGTAACAGATCCAAAACTGTCCGAATCGTTAGCCCTGCGTGTCAAAATTGACCACGCGAAGGGAATTCGCAAACCGCCCCAAGTATACCTGACGGAACCAGCCCGGGTTGGGAGAAATCGGCGAGAACCTCGCAGGTTTGGCGGGTTGCGTGCCGACTCGGGGGCAGGACCGTTCCCTCTCCGGGGAGAGGGGGGCGTTCGGGGAGGGTTTACCGGATCGAGATCCTTGTCCGGCAAACCATTCGGTTGAATCCTCGTCCGGCCGATGCGAAAATCCGCCGTACCAATTGCCCGCACCTCTCAAGACGCTTCAAACGCCCTTCCTTGCGCACCAAACGTCACTTCTTTTCCAGCCCAACCACGTGGACACTTTGAAGTCGAGGCTCCTGGCCCCTCAGTGCGGCAAAAACTGCACAAAGGGGCAGGGGGGTCTCGTAACGCCACTGCTCCACGTACCGGCGGTAGAGGATTTGCCGGCTGGTGTTCCGGGGGGGACCGAGAACCTCAGCGAGCTGCGCGGGTGAGCGGACGGCTTCCGGGAGCACCTTCGCCATTCGCTGCGCCAGGTCCGCCAACTTCTCCGGTTCGGCAACCGGGTTGCGCTCCTGAAGGATTGTGTGTACCCGGGCGCGGATTCGCTTCGCTTCCCTGGTGTCCACCGCCCTCGCGAGTTCGAGCAAACGAACCGGCTCCTCTTCGTCCTTTGCGGCAACGGGTGCCTGGTGCGCCGCGCGCGGTCCGCGCGCTCCTTCCGCGCTGCCCTGCGCCACCCACCAGACAATCACGACCAGTACAGCCGATCCGGTGTGAAAGTAGCGGGCCAACCCCGGGCGACGGAAGGGGTGCATGGGGTTCCTTTCGTAACCAACCGTCACCCTCCGAACCCCGAACTGGGGTCGCGGGGATGAGGAACGGGGAAGCCTCTGCAAGGCGGGCTGGGCGCGAAGATGAGGCTTGCAGGCAAGTGCAGCGCCAGGCAATACCGCCGGACGTCCTGCGGGCAAGTAAGCAAGAGCTTCTTTGCATCTTGCGTGGCGACTCCCTTCGGCGGGGGTTAACCATCCTGCTTCGTCCCCGCAGTACTATGGGTCAATATGGTATGCCCTGTTTTGCCGTTGTCAAGTAATTCTTTCGATTTTCTCCAGGTTAGCGGTCCGGAGCCAAAAACCCACGGGTGGCGTCTCGTGGGCCGAGTGCTGCCTCCAACCCCTGATGCTGGCCTGGACGTCTGTCCGATACAAGCAGTATGGCCCGTCCCCGGACCATGTCGCGCGAGGCATTCATGACCGACGGCACCGAGCAGGCCGAGGAAACACCGCGCCGCGGGCTCAGCCGTTGGCCGGTGCGCGCTGTCTTCCTGGCGGCGCTCCTGCTGGCCTGGCTCGCCCGCGGGGGAACGGCGGCGGCGGTGGAGATCCCCGCCTACCTGCCCCGGTACGACCTGGACGTCGATCTGCGTGTGGACGAACAGCGCGTGGTGGTGCGCGAGCGGGTCACCTGGACCAACCCGAGTCGCACCCCCACGGCCCACGTTGTCTTCAACGTCGCCTCCCATTACGCGGTCCCCGACAAGGACGTCGGCCTCCTCGCGAAGATGCTCGAACTCCTCCGCCTCGCCCCGAGCCAGGCTCTCGACTTTGGCGGGCCGGCGTGCGAAGTTCAGGCCGTTACCCTGTGCCCCGCAGCGCCGACCGCGACCGGCACCGCGCTTCCGTTCGCGTGGCGCGAGGACAACCTCACCGTCCTGGAGGTCTACCTTCCCGGCCCCGTCGGACCCGGTGAGAGTGTTACCCTCGACCTGGCGTTTACTCTCCGCCTGCCGCAGAAGCAGGGGCGGTGGGGGCAGTGGGGCGGCGTCACCTTCCTGGCCCAGTGGCTGCCGGTTACCGCCTACTACGACGACACCGGCTGGCAGCCGCCGCCGTTCATCCCCTGGCACCAGCCGTTCTTCAACGAGGCCGGCGTCTACACCGCCCGCGTCACTCTCCCCGCCGACCAGAAACTCGGCTCGACCGGCTCGGTGGCGGCCGAGACGGACCTGGGCGACGGCCGCCGCCGCGTCACCATCGGCCCGGTCTGCGCGCGCGACTTCGCGCTGTTCTGCAGCGCCCGCTTTCAGGAGCTTCGGGGCCACGCCGGGGGCGTCCACGTGCGCTGCCTCGCCTTCCCGGAACACGCCTTCTACGCCCGCGTCATCCTCGACGCCGTCTGCGAAGCACTCCCGGTTTACTCGAGCTGGTTCGGCCCGTTCCCCTACCCCGAGTTCACCGTCGTCGAGTCGTACTTCGGGTGGAACGGCAACGAGTGCGGCGGCGTCGTCATGATCGACCAGCGCATGTTCGCCATGCCCCACCTGGCACGCGACTACGTCACCTACCTCGTCTCCCACGAACTGTGCCATCAGTGGTGGTACAACGTCGTCGGCACCAACGGCTACGCCGAGACGTGGATGGACGAGGGGCTGGCGACGTACTTCAGCCACCGGCTGATCGATTCGCGGTTCGGCAAGAACAACACCCTGCTCCGTTGGCCGACGGCCCTGGGCTGGCTGCCGAACATCCGCCGGGAGGACTACCGGCATTACGGCATGCTCGGAACGATGGGCCGGGGAGAGGCGACGGCCACCGTCCAGGAGATGCCGGCGTTCCTCCACCTCGGGAACCTGAACAGCATGGCCTACGACCGGGGCAGCCGCATCGTCGGCATGATCGAGGCGCGCCTCGGGGCCGACGCCATGCTCGACTTCATGCGCCGCGTCTACTGCAAGTATGCCTTCCGCATCCTGCGCGTCGCCGACTTCCAGCGCGAGCTGGAGGCGTACACCGGCCACTCCTGGGAGGAGTTCTTCCGCGACTGGCTGTACCGGCCCGGCATGGTCGATTGGTGCCTGGAGGACGTTCGCCTTGAACAGTGGTCCGACGGGGACGGATGGGCGCGGCGTATCAGCCGCCCACGCCTCGCGCTGCTCTCGAAGCCGCACGCCAGCGGACCGGGGGATCGGCCGTGGAAGGTGACGGCGGTGCTGCGCCAGAAGAGCGAGTGCCGGGAGCCGACCGTCCTGGGGATCCGTTACGAGAAGGGGCCGGCATACCAGCTGCGCGTGCCGATCGCGGCCGGCGGGCCGGGGGTGCAGATCGACGACGGGGCGGTCCGAGTGGAGACGTGTACTGACGGAACGGTCCGGGTCGAGGTGGTGGTGCCGCACCGGCCGCGCCAGCTCACCATCGACCCGGATCAGGTGCTGCTCGACCGGAACCCGACCAACAACTCCTGGCGGCCGGCCGCACGCCTCCGCTTCACTCCGCTCTACACGTCGCTGGAAGAGACCGATCTGACGAACGCCTACGACCGCTGGAACGTGATCGTCGGCCCGTGGCTGTACGGGGCGGCGTACCACGACCCGTGGTACATGCGCTCGACCATGGCCGGGGTGCGCGCGGCGCTGTACCGGACCCAGGAGTTCACGACCGGGGCGTACCTCGCCTACCGGACCGACGACCGGAACATCGTGGCCGGGGTGGACGGCCTGCGCGACCACTGGCCGTTCCCGCGAACGCAGGTCGGGTACAACGTCGAGCACAGCCTGACGACCCTCAGCCCCGGGTATCAGCCGTGCAGCCGGGCGGTCCTGTTCGGCCGATACATTTTCACCTACGGCAGCAGCCTGTACCTGCCGCCGTTCAAATACGCGGAGGTGTTCGGGACGGTGCAGGACCGATGTCTGCCGTTCCCGGAAACGCCGACGCCCGGGGCGGAGCGATTCGACCGGCAGGCTCTGGCCGGGTTCCACTACCACCAGTATTACCTGACGCCCTACTGGGATCCGGAGGGAGGCGTCGCGCTCGACGTGACCTACCAGGCGGGGTTCCCGGTGTTCGGGATCCGGGAGGGGTCGCACCAGGCGTTCGGGCAGGTGGCGACCGTCAAGGGATGGCCCGGGTGGCTGGGGTTCGTGCGGGATCTGCCGGGGCTAGGGTGGGTGGGCAGTACGCGGTTCGCGTTCCGCCTCTACGGAGCCGCAGCCGTTCCGGGGCGTGGGCAGTTCTTCACCCTCGGCGGCGGCGACCAGTTCCGCGGGTTCGATCTGCGCGAGCGGCAGGGGAGCATGGCGTGGATCGCCAGCGCCGAATGGCGTATCCCGCTCCTCACCGGGCTCGAGTGGGACGTGTGCGACCACGTGGCCGGGGTGCGCAACGTCTACACGGCGCTGTTCTACGACGCGGGCGACATGTTCGTGAGCGGCCGCTCGCTCGGGTCGGTGGCCCACGCACTCGGGGTCGGGCTGCGGGTGGATGTCGCCTGGTTCGGGCTGATCGAGCGGACGATGCTGCGCCTCGACGTGGCGAAGACCGTCAACGCCAGCACCCCGTGGCAGATCTGGATCGGCATCCAGCACCCGTTTTAGGGCAGGGACACCGGAGGGGGCAGGGTACGGTCCCTGACCTTGACCAGTCGGGGAACCATCTGCTATATCCTGCTCCTGCACGGCAGTGACCTCCTTGACCCACACCTCGGACTCGCCCCGGCTGCCCTGACCACCGCCCACCCGCTCCCTCCCGCCCGGCATGGAGGCCAGTGGCGCCGCGAGCCGTGTACCCTGCGAGATCACCCACAGTCCGCTGACCCCAGCGCGAGAGGACAGACGATGCCGACAGCCCTTATCACGGGAGTCACTGGCCAGGACGGATCGCACCTGGCCGAGTTGCTGCTGGCGAAAGGCTACCGCGTGTGCGGGATGGTGCGCCGCGCCAGTACCGAGAACTTCCAGCGCATCGAGCATCTGCGTGACCGGGTCGAGCTGCTCCAGGGCGACCTGCTCGACCAGACGTCCATTGCCCGCCTCCTGCGGCAGGTGCGCCCCGACGAGATCTACAACCTGGCGGCCCAGTCGTTCGTCCCGACCAGCTGGGACCAGCCGGTCCTGACGGCCGAGTTCACTGCCGTCGGCGTGACGCGCATGCTCGACGCGATCCGCGAGGTCTGCCCGGCCGCCCGGTTCTACCAGGCGTCCAGCAGCGAGATGTTCGGCAAGGTGCGCGAGACGCCGCAGAGCGAGCTGACGCCGTTCTACCCGCGCAGCCCGTATGGCGTGGCCAAAGTGTACGGCCACTACATCACGGTGAACTACCGCGAGAGCTACGATCTGTTCGCCTGCTCGGGCATCCTGTTCAACCACGAGGGACCGCGGCGCGGGCTGGAGTTCGTCACCCGCAAGATCACCCACGGCGTCGCGAAGGTCAAGCTCGGGCTGGCGAAGGAACTGCGGCTGGGGAACCTGGACGCGAAGCGCGACTGGGGGTATGCGGGCGACTACGTCCGGGCCATGTGGCTGATGCTCCAGCAGGACCGGGCCGAGGACTACGTCATCGGGACCGGAGAGACGCACTCGGTCCAGGAGTTCATCGAGATCGCGTTCGGCCGCGCCGGCCTCGACTGGCGCGACCACGTCGTCATCGACCCCCAGTTCTACCGTCCGGCCGAGGTCGATCTGCTCCTCGCGGATCCGTCGAAGGCAAAGCGGCAACTCGGCTGGGAGCCGGAAGTCAGCTTCCCCGATCTGGTGCGCATGATGGTCGATGCCGACCTCGCCGCGCTGCGGCGCGAGGGCGTGACGCGCCCGGTCGCGGCGACGCGGGATCGGGCCGCCTGATTGGGGCAACGGCGTTCGGCGGCCCGGGAAACGGTTGCGGAGATAGGGATTGTGACGAGCACGATCCACGGCGGTTTCGACAACCGGGAAAGTTGCCCAAACAGCAAGGGGCGCAAAGTTCCGAAGTCAGTCGAGACACCCGTGGCCTTTGAAAGAGTCTGCCCTTGCACGCCGTCACGGAGCGACGTTCGGAACGCGGAGAAGAGGAGCGCGCATGAGCGGTTACTTCGGAGCGATCTGGAAGTGCCGGTTTTTCTGGCTTAGCCTGGTCAAGATGGATCTGCGCACCCGCTATCGCCGCTCGGTCCTGGGCATGGGCTGGTCGCTGCTGCACCCGATCGCGATGACGGTCATCCTCTGCATCGTGTTCCAGCACATCATGATGCCCGAGGACGGCGTGGAGGGTTATGCGCCCTACCTGCTGGCCGGACTCGCGACCTGGAACCTGCTGATGACGGCCACGACGTCGGGATGCGCGTGCTTTTTCCAGGGCGAACCGTACATCCGCCAGTACCCGGCGCCGCTCGCCATCTACCCGTTACGCACGGCCCTCGGCGGGATGATCCACTTCTTCATGGCCCTGCTCGTGGTGGTCGGGATGGTCTGGGTACTGAAGGGGTTCGGCAACCTGGCCACACTCTGGTTTCTGGTTCCCAGCGTGCTAATCCTGTTTCTGTTCACGTGGGCGCTGACGACCCTGGCGGGCATCGCGAATGTTTATTTCCAGGACACCCAGCACCTGTGCGAGGTCGGGTTCCAGATCATGCTGTACATGACTCCGGTCATCTACCCGCAGAGCCTCCTCCAGCGCAAGGGGCTATCCTGGCTGGCCGACTACAACCCGTTCGCGGCGATGCTCGAACTAATCCGCAAGCCGGTCGTCGAGGGAAAACTGGTCCCGACCCACACACTCCTGTTCGCGCTCGGCACGCTGGTCGTGGTGACGAGCTGCGCCATGTACTCGCTCCACCGCTGTCAGAAGCGGCTCGTCTTCTACCTCTAATTACCGAATATCGCCCTGTTGTTTCTTCTTGCCGCTTGCGGCAGGTAGAACCGGCGGGTTACGGACCGGCGCGGTGACTCCACGGAAGGTAAAGGGAAGCCTGGGATGGCACGAATCGTTCTGGACAACCTGAGTCTGACGTTTCAGGTTCGGCCGCACGCCCGGATCACGTTCAAGGAGTTCGTCGTGCGGCGTCTGGTCCGGCGCGAGCGCCTGCCGACCGGGATGATCGAGGTGCAGGCTCTCAAGAACCTGAACCTGGAGATCCGTGAGGGTGAGCGGATCGGCATCATCGGCCACAACGGGGCCGGCAAGAGTACGCTGCTAAAGGTGCTGGCCGGGATTTACTCGCCGACCGAGGGGAACATCACCGTCGAGGGCAACATCAGCTCCCTGTTCGACCTCGCGTTGGGGTTTGAACAGGAGGCGAGCGGGTGGGAGAATATCTACTATCGCGGCTACCTCCAGGGGGAGACGCCGCAGAGCATCCGGCCGAAGATGCAGCCGATCGCTGAGTTCAGCGAGCTGGGCCACTTCCTCGACATGCCGGTGCGCTACTACTCGGCCGGCATGAAGGTGCGCCTGGCGTTCGCGATCGCCACCGCCATCGATCCGGAAATCCTCCTGGTCGATGAGGTGCTGAGCGTCGGCGACATGGCGTTCCAGGAGAAGGCCCGCCAGCGGATGCGCGAGATGATGTCGCGGGCCCGGCTGATCGTCATGGTCAGCCACGAGCTGCGTTCGATCCAGAGCCTGTGCCAGCGCGTGGTGTGGATGGACCACGGCAACATTCGCATGGTCGGCGAGCCGGACGAGGTGATCAAGGCGTATACCGAGTGGGTGACCGCCCCGCAGCCGTCTGCGGAGCTGCCCGTTGGCGGCCAGGTCCGGGCCGCGTAGGGCTGGTCGTCTTCCCGTTGTCCGCCCCTCCCCCAGGCACCCCCGCCCAGCGATGGGGCAAGCGCCATGACCGAGAACACCGACCGCCTCGCCGGCCCGCTGCGGTTCTTCCCGTTCCTGCGTCCGATGGTTTGGGGCGGGCGCCAGCTCGCCGCGGCGCTGGGCAAGACGCTGCCCGACGGCCGCGCGTACGGCGAGTCGTGGGAGGTGAGCGACCACGCCCTGCACCGCAGCGTGGTCGCGGTCGGACCGCACGCCGGGCGCTCGCTGCGCTACCTGATGGAGCAGTACCGCCAGGCACTCCTCGGCCCGGTGCGGGCGGAGACGTTCCCGTGGCTGGTGAAGTTCCTCGACGCGCGTGACTGGCTGTCCGTCCAGGTCCACCCGGACGAGGAGGCGGTCCGCCGGCTCTGGCCGGGCGAGGGGTCGAAGACGGAAGCCTGGTTCGTCCTGGAGGCGCAGCCGGACAGCCGGATCTACGCCGGCCTGCTGCCCGGAGTCGGGGAGAAGGACATCCGAGCGGCGCTGGCCGCGAACGTCGTCGGCGAGTGCCTGCACCAGTTTGCCCCGAAGCCGGGCGACTGCGTGTTCCTGCCGGCCGGGACGGTCCACGCCCTCGGCGGCGGGGTACTGCTCGCGGAGGTGCAGCAAACCAGCGATGCCACCTTCCGGCTATACGACTGGGACCGCCGCGATGCCGATGGGCGGCCCCGACAGCTTCACGTTGAGGAGTCGCTGGCGGCCACTCACTGGGACCAGGGGCCGGTCCACCCGGTGCGGGCCGATGCCGGGCGGGCGAAGCTGCAGCCGCTCGTCCGGTGCCGCTACTTCCACCTCGACTACCTCGGCGGCGCTGGGCCGCACGCCGTGGGCGGGATCGGAGCGCTGCAGGCGCTGATCGTGGTCGCTGGAGGCGGCCGCCTGGAGTCCGAGGAGGGCGAGGAAGATCTGCGCCCCGGGCACACCCTGATCTTCCCGGCCGAGGGCCGGCCGGTCCGCGTCCACCCGGGCGACAGCCTTGGCTGCCTGGTCTGTACCCTCCCTGCCTGATTGCCCTTATCCTCGCTCCCCCGTCCGGCCGATCTTGGGACGGAACCCAGGAGAGGGATCGTCATGCGCGTGGTTCTCAACCAGTGGACGGTCGCGGGCCAGCGGACCGGCATCGGCCACTGCGTCGCAGAGCTGATGAACGAGCTGCCCGGCCAGGCCGGCGCGGACGAGGTCTTCTACTTCCCGCCAGCGTGGGTGCTGCGCTGCAAGGGGCTGTGGGGCCGGCTGACGAGCGGCCCGCCCGCCGGCCCGTCCGGCGGCGCCCGGCCGTTCGCCCCCCTGCGCTCTCTCAAGGCGGCCGCCCGGCAGACCCTCCGCTGGTGCGGCCGGTCGGCCAACGCCTGGAACTTTCGGCGCTTCGTCCGGCGGCACCGCATCGACCTGTACCACGAGCCGAACTACGTCCCGTTCCCGTCGGACCTGCCGACGGTCATCACGGTCCACGACCTGTCGGCCCTGCTGCACCCGGAGTGGCACCCGTCGGAGCGCGTCGCCCACCACCACCGCCACTTCCCGGCCGCCGCCGCCCGGTGCCGGCATTTCATCACCGTTTCGGACTTCACCCGCCGCGAGGTCATCGAGTACCTCGGCGTCCCGCCGGAGCGCGTGACGCGCGTCCACAACGGCATCCGCCCGACCCTGCGGCCGCTGCCGCGCGACGCGGTGGCCGCGACCCTGCGGCGTCTCGGGCTCCCGGATCGCTACCTGCTGCACGTCGGCACCATCGAGCCGCGCAAGAACCTGCTCACCCTCATGCGCGCCTACTGCACCCTGCCGGCGGCGGTACGCGAGGCGTGGCCGCTGCTGCTCGTCGGCGGCTGGGGGTGGCGCACCGAGGAGGTGTTCGCCTACTGGCACGGCGAGGCGCGTCACCGCGGCGTCATCCACCTCGGCTACGCGGCGGAAGAGGATCTGCCGGCCCTGTACAACGGGGCACGGGCGCTGCTGTGCCCGTCGCGGTACGAGGGGTTCGGGCTGCCGCCGGTGGAGATGCTCGCGTGCGGCGGAGCGGTCATCTGCTCGACGGCCGCGGCCCTGGTCGAGACGGCCGGCCCGAACGCCCACAAGGTCGAGGCGGCGGATATGGACGGGTGGCGGAACGCGATGGCCCGCGTCGTGGCGGACGACGCCTGGTGGGCTGCCCTGCGCCGCGGCGCTGTCGAGGCTGCCCGGCCGTTCACCTGGGTCCGCAACGCGGCCCAGACGTGGGCCGTCTACCGGACCGTCCACACCGGCCGGGCGATCCCGGCACCCGCCCCGTCCCGGGCGGCGTAACCGGACCCACGCCGTAACACCCGCCTCGCCGTTCGCCCACTAGCCCCTTGCTCCCGGGCGTCGTTCGTGGAAGAATACAAAAGTTCCGCCCACAGTGCGGGCGCCCCTCCGGGAAGAGGGGCAGGGGGGTTCCGAATGGCGCGCAAGGTTCTGATCGTCGAGGATGAGGAGGACATGGGCCACCTCCTTGTCGAGACTCTCCATCACTGGGGCTTCGAGTCCACCCTCCTGCTCCGCGGCGGACCGGCCGTCTCCCTCGCCCGCCAGGAACAGCCGGATGTCATCCTGCTGGACCTGATGCTACCCGACATGGACGGCTACGACATCTGCGAGCAGCTCAAGCTCGACCGCGCCACGAACCTCATCCCGGTCATCATGGTGACCGCCCGCAGCGGGTACGAGGACCGGATGCGCGGCTTGCAGGTCGGCGCCAACCACTACCTCACCAAGCCGTTCACGGAGGAGCAGCTGCGTCGGGCGATGACGACGGTACTGACCTGGCGCGAGGAACTGCAGCGGCGCGGGGCCGAGGGCGAGGTCCACTTCCAGCTTCTCAGCGACGTGCGCTACCTGGAAGACCTGAACCGGCTGCTGGCATCGTTGTTCCTGTTCACCCCGCTGGCCCAGTCGCAGGTAAAGCAGCTGATCACGGTGGTGCGTGAACTCGGCGTGAACGCGATCGAGTGGGGGCACCGGCGCCAGGTGGACCGGGTCGTGACGGTGACGTACCACATCGACCGGGAGAAGGTGACGATTGTCATCCGCGACACCGGGCCGGGGTTCAACCACCGCGACCTGCCGCACGCCGCCAACCCGGACGATCCGATTGCCCATCTGCCGATGCGCGAGGCCCTGGGGCTGCGCGAAGGCGGGTTCGGTATCCTGATGGCCCGGGCGATGGTGGACTCGCTGGAGTACAACGAGAAGGGCAACGAAGTCCGGCTGGTGAAATACTTCCCGCCCGCACGGTCGGCCGCCGAAGTGGGGTGAGGATCGGGTCCGAGGCCACGGCCGGCAAACGGCGGTGGGACCGGCTCGGCTTGCCGGGCTGCGGTTTGCTGCTGGTCGGTTCGCCCGCCGACGCCAGGAACATGTTGCAGGCGGAGAGTGCAGCCTTGGCCGTTCACGTCCAGTGCCCTCATTGCCGCGGCGTCTGCCAGGTGCAGGCACAGCAGTTCGGCACCACCGTCAAGTGCGGCCGGTGTGCCCAGCCGTTCGGCGTGCCCGTCGCCGTCCCCGTCCTCGGCGCGGCTGCCTCGGCACCCGCCCCCACCTCGGCGCCGCCCGGTTCCGCCAGTCCAGCCCCTCCCCCGCCGCAGGAGGAGGCGGCGGTCGGCAGCGGTATCTGGCGCGGCCTGAAAGACCTGTACCGGGCGTTAAAAAAGCCTGCGGACACCCCACCCGGAGCACCGCCGCGGCCGCTCTCGGAAGACGAGATCCATCTGGAGCTGGACGGCCCCGGCGCGGCCGCCCTCACCTCCGGCGAGCCGCCCATTCCGCGCCAGGCGCTGCCGCCCGGGAACTGCCGGCTGGACATCGGTAGCTGCACCTCGGCCGGGCTCGCCCGCGAGCGGAACGAGGACAGCCTCCTCGTCCTGCAGCTGACGACGACTAACCTCGACCAGCGCCGCGACGTGGCCCTGGTAGTGGTCGCGGACGGCATGGGCGGGTACGACGCCGGCGACCAGGCGAGCGGGATGGCGACGCGCACCATTGGCGCCGCACTGCTCGCCCACCTCGCCCCCGCACTGGCGGTCCACGGCCAGGAGGCGCCGCCCGCCGGCCTGGCGGACCAGATCACCGCGGCGATCCGCGCGGCCAACCGGGCCGTGCAGGAGAAGGCGCAGAAGGATCCGACCTGCAAGGGGATGGGCGCCACGGCGGCGGTCCTCGTCGTGTGGGAGGGGCAGGCGCTGCTCGGCCACGTCGGCGACTGTCGCGTCTACCACGCCCGGCAGGGCAGCGTCACCCAGGTGACGAAGGACCAGACGCTGGTGGCGCGCATGGTCGAGATGGGGAAGATCACCCCGCAGGAGGCGCTGACTCACCCCAACCGCAACGAGGTGCTGCAGGCGGTCGGACGCCATTCTGAGATTCACCCCAGTTCCCAGACCCTGACGGTCCAGCGGGGCGACTGGCTAATCGTCGCCTGCGATGGCTTGCACGCCCACGTCAGCGAGAAAATGCTGGCGGACGCCGTGAACGAGTCCCCCGCCTCAGCGACGGCCCTCGCCAATCAACTCGTCGAGCTGGCGAATGTCGGCGGCGGGTCGGACAACTGCACCGTCGTCGCGGTGCGCTGCTACTGAGCCGCCGCTCACGCCCGGCGCCGGTCATCCCGCTGTCAATACCATCTCCCAAAGCGTCCAGGCCGCGTAAACCCCACGTCCCCAATGGGTTTCATGCCCACCCCTTGACCGGGCCTACAATTCCCGTGCATGGTTGGCCGCGGGGCGAAACACAAGCTATGCTTCTTCAGACCATCGACTACCGCTCCCACGGTCGGAAGCATACACAACCCTCCTCCTCCCAGGCCCAGCCAGGGTGACCCAAGTGAGCACAAACAAATTCAGCGCCCACCTGCAGCGGGAAAGGTACGGCGATTTCTGGCTTACCGACGCCATTCGACCGTCGCTTCAGCGGCAGGTCGAACCGCGGCAGGGCTACCGAATCGAGACGTACCACGATCGCAAGAACGGCCTCAGGGTTCCTGTCCTGGCCGCCGCCGTCTCGCGTGAGAACCTGTTCGAGGTGTTCCTCGACCTCCTCGATCCGCTCGGCGACGAGGTCGATGCGGTCGCTGAGACGAGCCACGAGAGCGACGGCGGGACGCACCGCGATCTGTACCGCGAGAACATCGACCTGCCCGTCCTGAAGAGCTACTTTTACGACTTCGAGGAGTTGCTGCTCCATGACGGCTGCACCGGCGTCGCGATCCTGTCCACGGTCGCGCCGATCGAGGTACAGTTCGACGAGCACAAGCTGCTCGTCGTGTACGCCCACGACCTGAAGCCGTTCGAGCAGAGGATGCGTGCGGCCGGCATCCGGCGCGACGACAGGCTGAAGCTCATC
Source organism: Gemmataceae bacterium (assembly GCA_020847555.1). Next base: position 11,922 of record JADLBT010000390.1, on the reverse strand, counting down.
ACCGAGGGCGAACACCTCCACAGCACGGACGCCCGCCACCGCGACGCCTTCAACCAGCTGTGCTACCGACTCGGCGTCGGCGAGGCGGCCGAGCGCGTCAGCTGGTAAGGTCACACTCAGCCCAGACCATTCAAAGCCCACGGGTGGCATTACGCGGGCCAAGTCTCAGGAACTTGGCCCACGGGATGCCACTCGTGGGCTTCGCGCTCTCTAACCCCTTTCCCGCGGCGCATCCTGCGGCTACCATCACAGGGCACAGACGCCTCCTTCCGCCCCGCAGGAACCTCGGCCATGCGCTACTTCCTCTTCGCGTCGCTGCTCGCACTGCTCATCCCCGTCGCGGCCGCGGCCCAGTCGCCCGGCAACCGACTGGCGCACCTCGACGAATTCGATCCGTATTATCCCTCGCGCACGTTTCCGAAGCTGAGCACGCCGCGGTGGGTCGGCGAGGACGGCGTCGAGGCGGTCGTCATCCTCGGTATCGACGACATGCGCGACACCAGGCGCTACGAAACCTTCCTGCGCCCGATCCTGCGCCGCCTCAAGCAGATCGACGGCCGGGCCGCGCTGAGCATCATGACCAACCGGATCGACCCGCAGGATCCGCAGCTGCAAACGTGGCTGAAGGAGGGCGTCAGCCTGGAGACGCACACCTACGACCACCCGTGCCCGTTCTGGAGGAGCGGCAGTTTCGAGAAGGCCAGGGCGACGTATGACCAGTGCGTCGATCTGCTGAGCGCGGTGCCGAACAGCAAGCCGGTCGCGTTCCGCATGCCATGCTGCGACTCGCTCAACACGCCCAGCCCGCGTTTCTGGGCCGAGATCTTCAACAAGACGACGACGAAGGGCAACTTCCTGACCATCGACACGTCGGTGTTCAACGTCTTCACGGCCAGCGACCCGGAGTTGCCGCGCGACCTGGTGCTGAATCCCGATGGCTCGGAGCGCTTCCGCCGCTACCTGCCGACGGACCGGACGTTCGTCAACTACATCGAGGACTATCCGTATCCGTATGTGATCGGCCGGCTGTGCTGGGAGTTCCCGTGCGTGACGCCAAGCGACTGGTCGGCGCAGCACCTGCAGAAGCCGAACAACCCGCGCACGGTGGCCGACTGGAAGGCGGCGCTGGACTGCACCGTCATCAAGCAGGGCGTCTTCTGCCTTGTCTTCCACCCGCACGGCTGGATCAAGAACGACCAGATCGTCGAACTGATCGACCACGCGGTCACGAAGCATGGTAAGAAGGTCAAGTTCCTCAACTTTCGCGAGGCTCAGGAGCGGCTCGATAAGCATTACCTGCGTGGCCGGCCGTTGCGCGATCTGAAGACCGGAAGGCAGAATTCGGGACGCTCCGATTTGACCGACGAGAAGAACCTATTCTTCAAGGGCTGGACAGTTATCAAGAACCTGGACCTGGGCCACCGCGTTATACTGCTCGCGAACGAGAAGGAGCAAACCATCGTCCTCCCCAGGATCCAGGGAGATAACTACCGATATGAAAAGGCGGATTTTACACTGCCGCCCGGGGCGCGCCTTGGACTGCCGGGGAAGGATTACGGACTGCGGTTCATTGATCTCGATGGCGACGGCAAAGCCGATGTCGTCTTCTCCAACGAGAAGGCTTACGGCGTCTACCTCTTCAAGGACATGAAGACCGGCTGGAGCCGCAAGGTCATGGCGGGCAAGCGCAGCGATAAGGACGCCTTGCCGATGATCGCGCGCAACGGCACCAACAATGGGTTCTGGGTACATTCCGGACATTTGTGGTGGTCCAACGAGGACACGCCGCTGCTCAAGGACCACGTGGACCGCCGCTCCATCAAGGAGTTGCTCAAGGACGTGCAGCCCGGCCCGCTCTCGCCCGAGGCTTCGCTGCGCGCCCTCAAGCCGCGGCCCGGCTTCACCGCCGAGCTGATGGCGGCCGAACCGCTGGTCATGGATCCGATTGCGTTCGCGTGGGGGCCGGACGGCAAGCTGTGGGTCGTCGAGATGGGCGACTACCCGCTCGGTACCGACGGCAAGGGCAAGCACGGCGGCAAGATCAAGTTCCATGAAGACACGAAAGGCACCAGCAAGTACGACCGGGCCACCGTCTTCCTGGATAACCTCGGCTACCCGACCGGCGTGTTGCCGTGGGGTAAGGGCGTCCTCGTCGCCTGCGCGCCGGAGATCTTCTACGCCGAGGACACCGACGGCGACGGCAAGGCGGATAAAAAGGAGGTAATTTACACCGGCTTCACTGAGGGCAACCAGCAGCATCGTATCAACGGCCTGGTCTATGGTCTCGACAATTGGATCTACTGCGCCAACGGCGACAGCGGCGGGCGCGTCAGGTCGGTCAAGACAGGCAAGGTCGTGGATATCCGCGGTCGCGATTTCCGCATCAAGCCGGACACGGGCGACATCGACCTGCAGAGCGGGTTGACGCAATTCGGTCGCAACCGCGACGACTGGGGCAACTGGTTCGGCGGTAACAACAGCAACCCGATGTGGCACTTCGCGCTGGCCGACCACTACCTGCGCCGCAACAAGTACCTGACGCCGCCCGATCCGCGTGTGCCGGTGTCGGTCAAGCCGGGCGTCGCGCCCGTCTACCCGATCAGCCGCACGCTGACGCGCTTCAACGACTTCTTCGCGTTCAACCGCTTCACCTCCGCGTGCAGCCCGATCGTCTACCGCGATGATCTTTTCGGCCCGGCGTTTGCGAACAACACGTTCGTCAGCGAGCCGGTCCACAACCTCGTCCACCGTGAGATCATGACGCCCAGGGGCGTCACCTTCACCAGCCGCCGCGCTGCCGACGAGGAGAAGTCGGAGTTCCTCGCGTCGAGCGACAACTGGTTCCGGCCGACGATGCTGCGGACCGGCCCGGACGGGGCGCTGTGGGTGGCCGACATGTATCGCCACGTCATCGAGCACCCGCAGTGGATCCCCAGGGAGTGGCAGAGGAAGCTCGACCTGCGCGCCGGCCACGACATGGGGCGCCTGTACCGCGTTGCCCCGGTCGGCGTGAAGCCGCGCGCCATCCCGCGTCTCGACAAACTCGACACGGCCGGCCTGGTCGCGGCGCTCGACAGCCCGAACGGCTGGCAACGCGATATGGCCCAGATGCTGCTCATCCAGAGGAAGGATCCGGCTGCCATCCCGATCCTGGGCAAGGTCGCGCTGGGCGCTGACCGTCCCCTGGCCCGCCTGCACGCGCTCTGCACCCTGGATGGCCTCGGCGTCCTGCGGCCCGAACTGCTCCGTCGCGCTCTGGCGGACAGGCACCCCGGCGTGCGCCGCCACGCGATCCGGTTGTGTGAAGGACATTTCGACAAGGTGCCGGATCTGCCCGCCGCTCTGGGCAAGCTGGTGGACGACGCCGATGCACAGGTGCGCTTGCAGCTGGCGGCGTCGCTGGGCGAGTGGGCCGATCCCCAGGCGGGCGAACTGCTCGGCCGGCTCCTTCTGAAGGACGGCAGCGATCGCTACCACCTGGCGGCGATCCTCAGCTCGGTGAACAAGGCCAACTCCTCGGCGATCATCCGCGCGGCGACGGCAAGTGGCAACGCCGTTGCGCCCACGGTCCTGGCAGAACTCATCCGGTTGGGCAGGGCTCTCGGTAACAATCAGGGCACCGTGGCGCTGCTGACCTTCGCCGCCACGCCTGGGCCAAACGGCAAGTACAGCGTCACGCAGTTGCAAACGCTGGCCGGTTACCTGGACTCGCTCGGCAACATGAGCATCGCCCAGGCGGGCATCGCCAGCCTCGATATCGCGAAGGCGATGAACAAGGTCGCGCGCGTTTTCGCCTTCGCTCGCACGACTGCTGGAGATCCGGCTGCGGGTCTTGAGGAGCGCATGGCCGCGCTACGGCTGCTCGGGCGCGGGTTCGACAGGCACGAGGAGGACCGCAAACAGCTCGCCGCCCTGCTGACGCCGCAAACGCCGGAAGCGATCCAGGGCGCCGCCGCCGCTGCGCTGGGCAAACTGCGCGGCGCCGACGTGCCCGCACTGCTGCTGCGCGGCTGGAAGCGCTACCCGCCGGGATTGCGTGCCCAGGCGCTCGACGCCCTGCTCGCCCGCGCCGATTCGGTGAAAGCGGTCCTCGACGCGGTCGAGAAAAAGCAGCTTCTCCCCTTCGAGATCGACGCCGCCCGCCGGCAACGCCTCCTGGAGCACAAGGACAGCGCGATTCGGGACCGCGCTGGCAAACTCCTCGCGGCCGGCATCGACAAGGACCGGCAGAAGCTGATCGAGACGTATCGACCTGCCCTGACCGTGAAGGGGGACGCGGTCCGCGGACTGGAGGTGTTCAAGAAGATGTGTTCCGCCTGCCACCAGCTCGGCGGGGTCGGCCAGGAGGTGGGTCCGGACCTGGCGGCACTGCGGGACAAGTCCGCCGACGCGCTGCTGACCGCCATCCTCGACCCGAACCAGGCCGTCGAGGCCCGCTACCTCAGTTACGTCGCCACCACGAAGGACGGGCTCACCTTCGTCGGCCTGCTTGCCAGCGAGGCTGGCAACAGCATTACCCTTGTCGCCGCCGACGGCAAGAAGCATGCCCTGCTGCGCTCCGACCTGGACGACCTCATCAGCACCGGCAAGTCGGCGATGCCCGAGGGACTCGAGGCCGACGTGACCGTACCGCAAATGGCGGACCTGCTCGCGTTCATCCGCTCGAACACGCCGCTGCCGAAGCGCAAGGCATTCGAGGGCAACCGCCCCGAGGTGGTGCGTCCCGACGACAACGGCATGCTGCTCCTCACCGCCGGCAACTGCGAGATCTACGGGCCAAAGCTCGTCTACGAGAAGCAATACGGCAACCTGGGCTACTGGAGCAGTCCGGACGATCACGCTGTCTGGACCGTCGAGGTGCCGAGGGCGGGGCGCTATGACGTGCGCCTCGACCATGCGTGCCACCCGAGCACGGCGGGCAACACGTTCGAGCTGCGCGCGGGCAAGGAGGCCGTGAGTGGTAAGGTTGCTTCCACCGGCAGCTGGGACACCTATCGCGGGGTGACGGTCGGAACGATTCGCCTGGAACCGGGGCGGCAACCGCTGGTGATGCGCTCGGTGGGACCGATCCGCGGAGCGCTGATCGACCTGCGCTCGATCCGGCTGACGCCCGCGCAGCGGCAGTGATCCTCACGGGGGGGCCGGGGGGCTGCGCGTCTGGGCTTGCTCCTGCTGCAAGGCGAGCGGCAGGACGCATAAGCCCGGGTCCATGCACGCTACGCAGTCAGCTGGTGCAGCAGCACGTGGGCGAGGCTCAGCGCGAAAAAGAAGCCGCACATGTCGTTGAACGTCATGAGGACTGGCGCGGCGGCCACCGCGGGGTCCAGGTCCAGGCTCCGCAGGGCCAGCGGGACGATGCCCCCCAGACACGCGGCCACCAGCGTGTTCAGGGTGATGGCCGCCCCGACCACCAGGCCCAGGTATGGGTTCCCTTTCCACACCACTGCCAGGCTGCCCAGCGCGGCCCCCAGCAGCAGACCATTGATGACGCCGATGGCGGCCTCCTTGCGCAGCACCCACCAGAACTCACGGGGCTGGATGAGGCCCAGTGTCAGCTCCCGGACGCTGACGGCCAGCGCCTGGTTGCCCGAGTTGCCGCCCATGCCGGAGATGACCGGCAGGAAGGCGGCCAGCGCGATCGCCGCCGCCAACGTGTCCTCGTAGAGGCCGATGATGCTGGCACTCAAGAGGCTCAGACCCAGGCTGATACCCAGCCAGGTCAGGCGGCGCCCCAGGCGCAGCCGCCACGGCATGGTTCGGAACTCCTCGCCGCCGAGCACGCCGCTGGCCAGCAGGAACCGGCGTTCCGCCCGCTCACCCCGTGCCTCCTCGACGTCAGCCCGGAGTACGACCCCCAGGAGTCGCCCCTCCTCATCCGTGACCGGCGCCCCAAAGAAGGGGTGGCGGTCGAAGAACCGGGCCAACTCGTCGAGGCGGTCCCCGGCCCGCAGCCGGAGCGGTTCGACTACCAGGACGGAAGTCACCGGCGCCTCCGGCGGGGACAGCAGCAGATCCCGCAACCGCAGCACGCCGACCAGCTGGCCAGCCGGCGAGGTAATGTAGGCGTACTGGACCTTGTAACGCGCATACTGCTCGGCGTGCCGGCGCAGGTCCGCGATGATGTCCTCCACGCGGGCACTCTCAGGGTATGCGAGGTACTCGGTAGTCATGAGCCCGCCGGCCGTCTCCGGTGGATACTGGGCGAGTCGCCGGGCGCCCTCTGCCACCTCGGGGGCCAGGTTCGCCAGGATCGCCGCCGACTGCGCCGCGTCGAGTTCGCCCAGGAGGTCCGCACGTTCATCGCTGGGCAGACAGCCGAGGACGGCGGCGGCCAGGGTAGGCTGCACGGCCCCGAGCAACTCGACCGCCTGGGCTTGTGGTAGCTCCACGATCAGGCCGGCAGCCTGCCGGGGCGACAGCACGGTGAGCAGCAGTTCCTGGTTCGCGCGGGACAGGCGGGAGACGGCGCGCGCGGTTTCGCCAGGGGGCAGCGTGCCAAGGAAAGCGCACAGTTGGTCACCGTCGGCCCTTGCGAGCAGGACTTCCAGCTGCTCCCAGGGCTCCTTGTGATGCTCGGCAGTCATGGAGCCCCCCGGCTCACCCGGTTTCTTGGTGCCTGTGCGAGAACCTCTCCCCCCGCCCCCTCGCAGGGGAAGGGGCGAGGAGAGGGGTCCTGTCTCAAAGTCCTAAGAACTCCGCGTTGCCGTTCCTGTCCGAACCCGCAGCGTAAGCGAGGGACGAGACAGAACCCGCAGCTTACGCTGCGGGCTCGGATAGCGGTTTTGTCGCAAGTCCTAAGCTAAGAGTTAGTGGGGGGCTCGGGAACGATCAGCGGCCCGTGGTCCTTGGAGTCTGGTGCGGTGCCGCCTGCCCCTGCTACTTCAGCCCTCCCGACAGCGCCTTGAGGAGGACGCCGGCCGGGACCGTGCCCTTGCCGCTGGCCAGGCCGCGTCCGAGGGACTCGTTGAACTGGTCCTTCATCCGCGGCCCCAGATCGCGGATCTGGCCCTCGACCATCCCGCGGAACATTTTCCCCGCCTCGCGCGCCCTCTCGCCCTGCAGGATGGGCCCCAGGCGTCGCAGCGCCACCTTGCGGAGGTGGAACTCTCTCAGGCCGAGTTGCAGATCGACCACCTTCGGCTCCAGCTTCACGTTGCCGAGAAGTTGTTTCGGGTTGAGATGGACCTTCACGTCGCACTCGACCGCGATCCCGAGAACCGCGTCCGCGTGGCCGATGACGTTAAACAGCAGGAGGCCCTTCTGCCACTGCTGCATCTCCAGCTCGCCGTGCATGCGCGCCTCCACGTCGAGGCTGAGGCGGTACAGGCCGTTCGGCTGCTGCTTCAGGTCGCGCACGCGGATCGTCAGGTCGCGCTGCGGGTCGTCCAGCTGTGCCCGCAGTTTCTTCCACATCCCGTGCGGGAGTTCCTCACGCCCGCCGACGCGCACGCGCGTGCGCAGTCGCGGGAGCGCCAACTTCCCGGGTGCGGGGACGGTGGCGCCCCACCCGTCGGCGTGTTCGTAAACCCTGGGCAACTGCCCCGCGATCATGCCGTGGACCAGTTTCGCCAGCCCGGCCTGGTCGTCCTTGCCGTCGGTTGGGCGGCCCGGCTCCTGACCGGGCGCCACCGACAGCACACTGACGAGAGCCAGCAGGCCCAGTCCGACTTCCTTGGTCTTCATGGTTCAAATCCCTCCGGTGGAACGCACCACGGCTTATCAGCATACACGGATCGGTCCCGGAAAAACAGGAGCGCCACCAGCCCGGCACAGGCGCTCCGGGCTGGCAAGAGCGCCAGCGACAGGCGCTACCGGACCTGCTGCTTGTACCACTTCATCGTCTCGTACATGGCGTCGTCGAAGGGGGTCCGGGGCTGGTAGTTCAGCTCGCGCCGCGCCTTCTCGATGCTGAAGTCGAGGTTCAGCCCCATGAACTTCAGCCGCGCCTTGGTGAACAGTGGCGCCTCTTTCGCGCCGCGCAGCCGCGCCCACGTCTCGGAGAACCAGGTCAGGATGCGGGCCACCCACAGCGGTGGCGCGCCCTGCGGGCGGGGCAGGCCCATCGCGTCAGCGATCGCCTCGATGAAGCGCCGCTTCGAGACGAATTCGCCGTCCGTCAGGTTGTAGACCTGCCCGACCGCCCGGTCGTTCTCCAGCGCCAGGAAGACCGCCTGCACGAGATTGCCGACGTAGATCGTGTTCAGCGCGCGCGCCCCCCTGGCGCCTGGGTAGCGGATCGTCCCCCGCCGCAGGTTCTCGATGATGCGCGGCATCACCGTCCGATCGTGCGGGCCGTACACGAACCCCGGCCGGAGTACCACTACCGGCACGCCGAAGTCCCGCTCGTAGCGCAGCGCCAGCTGCTCCGCCTCGACCTTGCTCTGCGTGTACCCGTCGGCGTGCTTCCTCGGCAGCGGTTCGGTCTCGTCCGTCCCGTGGTGGTGGCGGGCGGCGTAGACACCGAGGCTGCTCAGGTGAATGAACCGGGATAGCGCCTGTCCCTTGCAGGCGTCCAGGAGGTGGCGCAACCCCTCGACGTTGACCGCCCGGTACTCGTCCACCGGACCCCAGTCGCCGACCTTGGCGGCGCAGTGAACGATTCCATCGACCTCGGCCACCGCCTCCCGGACGGCGCGCGTGTCGGTCAGGTCGCCGCGGTGGACGGTGACGCCCAGTTCGTCCAGCAGCGTGGTGGCGCTCGACGGGCGGGCGAGGGTGGAGACGGCCCAGCCGCGCCGCACGAGAGCCTCGGCCACATGTCCGCCGATGAAACCCGTGGCGCCGGTGACAAGGTAGCGGGAGGACATCGAGAGTAGGGGGTAGGGGGTAGGGGGCAGGGGTCAGAGAAGACGGGATCTTTCTACGGTGCCCGCATCGCCCCGGCCACCTGTGCCCTGGGCGGGGCCAGGGCCGCGGCCCGGGGGCCGGGTCTCCGCCACCATGCCCACGAGCGCCGCCCGCGGGCTTTGCTGCTTCTCCTCCTCCGGCCCATCCCCGCTACACGACAGCGCAAACGCGCAGCCGCCGGCAGCACCCGGGACAGGGGGAAGGGTGATCCCGCTCGGCAGACGGCAGCTCGAACGACCGGCGACAGGCCGGGCAGGTGCAAACGTACACGCTGGTCTCGCGCTGGCGCCCCGTCAGCCGCCCCAGCAGAGTTTTCGTCACCCGACTGGCACGAGTGGCGGTGACCGCGAGCGGGGCGCTGTCGAACCCGTCGATCGCGACGAAGCGGACCGCCCCCCCGGCACCGCCCAGGACAAGCTGGGCGCCGTTGGGGGCGAGCCGGGCACACTGCACCGCGACCTCGGTAACCAGCTCGGACAGGCGCTCCAGACCTGGCAGGGCATGGACGGTAATCCGGCCGTCGGCGTCGATGGCAAGCAGACCCTCGCCGTCGAGCAGGAACAGGCAGGCCCGGACCTCCGTCGCCAGGGACGTCGAGCCGAGGACGCGGCCGGTTTGCAGATCCCACAGTTTGACCAGGCGGTCGCGGCCACCCGACGCGAACCACCGGCCGTCCGGCGCCACGGCACCGGCGGTGACGCGGTCCTCGTGGCCCGCCCACACGGCCGTCTGCACCGCGCGGACCGGATCCCAGCGCCGGATCGATCGATCGTGCCCCCACGACAGGAGCGAACGGCCGTCCGGCGTGAAGCAGCAGCCGGCGACGATGTCACCGTGCCCGGGCAGCGTTCGGTGGGTGCGCTGGCGCGCCTCCGGCCAGAGGGTTACCTGCCCGTCCCACGCGGCGGTCGCCAGCGTCTGGCCGTCGGGAGAGAACGCCAGGGCCGAGACGGGGCGCAGGTGGGCGAGGAACAACGCCTCCTGGTGCCCGGTGGCGGCGTCCCACTGGCCGAGCATGCCGTCGAGCGCGGCGGCGAACCAGTGCTTGCCGTCGGGCGAGGTGGCGCAGGCCGACAGCGGTTTGGTTCCCAGACGCAGCTCGTTTACCGGCTCGCCTCCCGGCGCCCGGCGGACGCGCAGCACGCCGTCCCAGGCGGCGGTCAGGACGAACGCGCTGTCGGGGGTGTAGGCACAGCCGAACACATCACTGCCGTCCCGATCCTCGGTGGCGTTGGCAGGCAACAGGCGCAGGATGGCCACGCGCGGCACTCCTCGAAGGGGGTCGGAAGGTGGGGACAGCGCGGAACCTCACCATGCAAGCATAGGTCGCGGCGCGGACCAGGGCAAACGGACACCTGGAGACGACGGCGGGCAGGCAAGGCCCGGGGCCGTCGGGCGGCCCCCTCCGCCTGCCGCTTCCGAAATGACCGGCTTTGCCCTTGATTCACGGCCCGGCCGTGGTAGCCTGATGATTCGGGCTCGGGAGTCGCTTCTTTCCCCCAGACGAGACGGACGCCATGTCGGCAGAAACCTCTCACGACCAGTCGTTCCGGATTGAGCGCCACGGTGAGGTCGCGGTCGTTATCCCCTCGCCGAAGGTGGAAGAGATGCACGAAACCCTGATCGCCCAGGCCGCCAAGATGGTGGTCGATTCGCTCAAGGAGGATCCCCCCGCCGGGATTGTTATCGACCTGAGCCAGATCAACTTCGTCGGGTCGGTCTTCGTCTCGTTCCTGCTGCGCTGCCACATGCTCGCCAAGAAGCAGGGCAGCGAGATCGTCCTCGCCGGCGCGTCCGAACCGGCGCGTGAGTTGCTCCACCTGCTCGACCTGGAGACCCTCTGGGCGCTGTACGACACGCGCCAGGAGGCGACCGAGGCTCTCAGCGGCTCCGATTGACCCCGGCGTCCGCGCTCGTCATCCCCCCCTGCTGTCGGCCCGCCGGGTCGCCGCGACGCCGAGAGAAAGAGAAGCGGCATGGAATCCCCCGTCGAAGGGCCGGTCAACCCTTACCAGGAAGTCGCCGACCCCGAAGCCCACCACGAGGATGCGCGCGAGCCGGTCCACATCGAGCAGCTCGTGCAACAACTCCGCGAGACGGCCAACAAGCTGGTCCGCGACCGCGCCAATCGTGGCGACGTCAAGCTGCTGAACACGGCCCTCAAGGAGCTGCGATACGCCTTCAAGGTGTTCGCCGCGTACCGCCACCGCCGCAAGGTGAGCGTGTTCGGGTCGGCCCGCATCCCGCCGGACCACCCGGCGTACACCCAGGCCGTCGCGTTCGGCAAGCGCATCGCCGAGGCCGGGTTTCTCGTCATCACCGGCGCGGCCGCCGGCATCATGGAGGCCGGCCACGTCGGCGCACAGCGCGAGCAGAGCATCGGCATCAACATCCTCCTGCCGTTCGAGCAGTCGGCCAACTCCATCATCGCCGGCGACAACAAGCTGATGCACATGCGCTACTTCTTCACGCGCAAGCTGCTGTTCGTGAAGGAGTCGGACGCCATCGCCCTGTTTCCCGGCGGGTTCGGCACCCTGGACGAGGGGTTCGAGGTGCTGACGCTGATGCAGACCGGCAAGAGCCACCTGTTCCCGATCGTCATGGTGGACGAGCCGGGCGGCGACTACTGGCGGCGGTGGATGGAGTTCGTCGAGGGCGTGCTGCTCCGGCGCCAGCTGATCTCTCCGTTCGACCTGGCACTGTTCAAGGTGACCGACTCGGTGGACGAGGCAGTGCAGGAGGTGCTCGACTTCTACCGCGTCTACCACAGCATGCGCTACGTCCGGGACGAACTGGTACTGCGGCTGCAGAAGCCGCTGTGCGAACCGCTGCTCGGCAAGATTTGCAAGGAGTTCGGCGACATTCTCGCCAGTGGGACGTTCGTGCAGTCGGCAGCCCTCCCGGCCGAGGCGGGCGATGCCCACCTGGCGGAGTTGCCGCGGCTGCGCTTCCACTTCGATCGGAAGAGCCTCGGCCGGCTGCGCCTGCTGATCGACACGATCAACCGCGAAGCGTAGTGTCGGGGAGCCGACGCGCGCCGCCAGGGCCAGGAGCCGGTTCAGGTCGTGGGGGCCG
>JADLBT010000389.1 GCA_020847555.1 Gemmataceae bacterium | reverse complement strand
TTGATGAGCTAGCGAAGGCCGTTGCGCGCGGGACGTCGCGCCGCAAGGCCCTGAAGACCTTCGTGGTGTCGGTGCTGGGCGGGCTGGCCGTGAGCGCCATCTCCAAGGACACGCCGACGGCGACCGCCGCCACGCCGCTGGCAGTGCCGGCGGTGCGGCCGATAGTCGCAATCAACCTTTCTGATCCGTGCATTAACGTCGTTGTCATCAACGTCAACGGCTTCCCCGTCGTCAACGCGACCAACATCTGCGACGTCTACTTCCCGTTCGGCGAGGACGAGAAGGACGAGAAGCCGAAGCCGACCGGCCAGCAGCGCCACCAGAAGGAGCGCAGCAACAAGGGGTCGAAGGAAGATGAGCGCGTCGAGGGGAACGTGGTCGCCATCGACCTGAACGGGCAGCCGCCGACGATCACCATCGCGAACCGCGACGGGAACGTGGTGGTGGTGCTGTCCGGCGACGCCCTGGCCGATGCGCGCTACATCAAGGTGGGTGACTACGTAGAGGCGTCAGGAGAGAAGCAGCACGAGTTGCTGTTCTGGGCCTCCGGCCTCTCGAAGGACTGACCCGCCCCGCACGTCCTCGCTCCCCCGCACGCTGAACAGCCGTCGTGGCCGCCCGCAGGCCCGGCGGCTTTTTGCTGTTCTTGTCTTGCAGCCAGCCTGCCCCACATCGCGCTCTGGCACGCGGTTTCCTATCAGCCGCGTGTATCGTGCGCGAAAGAAAGCGTTATGTCGCGCGCGCTCTGGTGGCTTGCAAATAGAACGCCACGGGAATAGAATCAAAGTGATTCTATTCTGGAGGCTGGTGGGTGCCCGAGCGGATCATCCCCAACGTCGTGGCTGCTGTGGACGTCGTCCTGTTCACCGTGCGGGCATCCGCGCGCGTGGACGACGCCTGGCAGGTGCTGCTCGTCCAGCGCGGTGACGCCGCGTTCGGCGGGCACTGGGCGCTGCCCGGCGTCCTGCTACGGCCGGATGAGACGTTCGACGAGGCGGCGCGGCGGGCGCTCCGCAGCAAGGCCGGCCTCGACGCGCGGGACTGGTATCTGGAGCAGCTTGCGAGCTTCGGGCGGCCGGACCGCGATTCACGCGGGCGGGTCGTCTCGGTGGCGCACGCGGCGCTGGTCCGCACGGACCACCTCGACCTGGCGCCCGGTGCGGACGTGATCCGCATCGCCTGGTTCCCGGTCTCGGCGCTGCCGTGGGAGGAGCTGGCGTTCGACCACGGCGACATGCTCCGGGTGGCGATCGACCGCGTGCGGAGCAAGGTCCGCTATTCGTGGGTCGCGTTCCAGTTGCTGCCAGAGAAGTTCACCCTTCCGGAGCTGCGGGCGGTGTACGCCGCCATCCTCGATCCGTCGCTGGTGCGGCTCAACACCAGCAACTTCAAGAAAGCATTTTCCGCCCTCTTCAGCACCGGCGCGCTCATCCAGACGGGCGAGCGTGCCGCTGCCGAAGGTCCCGGCCGCCCCGGTGAGCTGTACGAGTTCTCCGGGCCGCTTTCGGGAACCTGGCGCCGCGAATTGCGCTGGCAGGGCAGCCAGCCTCGTTCGCGCACTCCCCGGCTCGTCGCCGATCCGGGATCGTCGGAGGTTGCCTCATGACCCCGCCAGGGGTGACTGAACGTTCGCCTGCCGCCACGAGTCTGGCGGCCGGTGCGGTGGACACCGGCGTGTCCGCCGGCCGGGGCGCTGCTGCCGGGTTCCCGCGCAGCGACGCCGTGGGCGCGATCATCCAGCTTGCGCTGGCCGAGGATGTCGGCCGGGGCGACATCACCACCGAGGCCACGGTGGCCCCGGAGACGCGGGCGTCCGCCGAGATCATCCAGAAGCAGGCCGGGGTGGTGTGCGGGCTGCCGGTCGTCGAAGCAGTGTTCGCTGCTGTGGACCCGGCCGTCCAGGTGACCCGGCTGGCCGAGGAAGGCTCGGTTGGGGACCGTCGCGTGGTGGCGCGCATCGAAGGCTCGGCCCGCTCGATCCTGATCGGCGAGCGGACGGCGCTGAACTTCTTGCAGCGGCTGTCGGGCGTCGCCACGGCCAGTCAGCAGGCGGCGGCGCTGGTGGCGGGGACCGGTACCGAGGTGCTGGACACCCGCAAGACGACCCCGGGGGCGCGCGTCCTTGAAAAGTACGCCGTGCGCGTCGGCGGCTGCCGGAACCACCGGGCCGGCCTGGACGACGGCTTCCTCATCAAGGAGAACCACATCCGCGCGGCCGGTGGCATCACCCCGGCCGTCCAGGGCGCGAAGCATCGCGCCACCCCCGGCCAGCGCGTCGAGATCGAGGTCACCAACCTGGATGAGCTTGACGAGGCCATCGCGGCGGGCGCCGATATGGTGCTGCTGGACAACTTTGTGGGGCGCGACGGCGACGTCTCGCGGCTGCGCGAGGCCGTCGAACGGGCGGCCGGGCGTGTCACGCTCGAAGCGTCCGGCGGCGTCACCCATGCAACGTTGCCCGCCATCGCGCAGACGGGCGTCGATTTCGCCTCCCTCGGGGCGCTGACCCACTCGGCCGGCTCCCTGGACTTCTCTCTTGAGGTGGTCCTGTGACCTTTGAACTGCCGGTCCTTTCCAACGGCCCGATGGCCGAGCCGCCGCTGTCCGACGACGAGCGCGTGCGCCTGAGCCGCGAGGTCCGTGAGCTTGCCCGCGAGCGCCGGGCCGTTATTCTGGCCCACAACTACCAGGTTCCCGAGGTGCAGGACGTCGCCGACTATGTGGGCGACTCGCTGGGGCTGGCTCGCGAGGCCGCCCGCACGGACGCGAAGGTCATCGCCATGTGCGGTGTCTACTTCATGGCCGAGACGGCAAAGATTTTGAACCCCGAGAAGACGGTGCTGATCCCCGACCCGACGGCTGGCTGCTCGCTGGCCGACTCGATCACGGCGGACGATGTGCGGCGCTGGAAGGCAGAGCATCCCGGCGCCGTCGTGGTGAGCTACGTCAACACCACCGCCGCCGTGAAGGCCGAGTCCGACTACTGCGTCACCAGCGGCAACGCCGAGGCGATTGTCCGCTCGATCCCGTCGTGGCAGAAGATCCTGTTCCTGCCGGACTTCTTCCTGGGGACGTGGCTGAAGAACACGCTTGGCCGCGACAACATGGAGATCT
>JADLBT010000388.1 GCA_020847555.1 Gemmataceae bacterium | reverse complement strand
GGCGCGGTCGTGGTCCGGACGCCCGGCGACGAAGAGCCGTACATGTACGACATGGACAAGTACTCCGAGCCGCGCATGCTGCGGTACATCGTCAACCTGCTGGCCGAGGTCAAAGAGCTACCGGTCGCCGATGTCGAGGCGGTGACATCGCTCAACGCCAGGCGCCTGTTCCGCCTGCCCGCGGCCGGCTAGCCGGCCACATCCGCGCCCCCCTGGCGCCCCACCTGGGGCATGCGACGTGGACCGGCGACGCCCGTGTCCGAGGAGGAAGATCCGGCATGAAGCGATCCAGACGTCTGGCAAGGTTCTGTACGCTGCTCGTAGCGATCGTCGCGCTGACCGCCTGCACGCCGCAGGCGCCGGCCACCACCCAGGAGTCGAAACCCGCCGCCGCGACCACTGCCCCGGCGAAGCCAGCCGAAGCCGCGAAGCCCGCCGAAGCAGCCAAGCCTGCTGCTGCCGCCCCGGCTGCGGCTTCACCGGCCGCCGCCGCTGCGTCTCCCGCTGCCGCTGCCGCCAAGCCTGCCGCCCCGGCCGGCGCACCCGCCGCCGCCGCTGGCCCCGCCCCCCAGGGCACCCTGACCGTCGTGGACGACCTGGGCACCGAGTCCTGGCTGCTGCGCACCTCCACCGGTGAGTCGCCGCTGTGGTACATCGGCGAGCCGCTCGTCTGGTGGGACTGGGAGAAGGACCAGCCGACCAACGGCGCAATCCTGGAAAGCTGGGAGCCGAAGGCGAACCCCAACGGCAGCGTGGAGTGGACCTTCAAGATCAAGAAGGGCATCCAGTTCCACAAGAACCAGGGTGAAGTGACCGCCGAGGACGTGAAGTTCACCTTCACCGAGTTCCTCAAGGAAGGGTCCGTCAACGCCTACGCCCAGATGTTCCGCGACTTCTTCGGCGGCGACCCGAACAACCTGAAGGTTGTGGACCCGTACACCCTGGTAGTCACGTCGCCCAAGCCGATGAACGTCATCGAGCTGATGCGGGCGATGTCCGCTGAGGAGGGCCGTACGCTCCGCCCGTTCTCGAAGAAGTACTTCGAGCAGGTTGGCGAAGAGGCGTTCGCCCGCAACCCGGTCTACGCCGGCCCCTACGAGTTCGACTCGCAGACCCCCGGCTATGAGCTGAAGCTGAAGGCCGTCCCGAACCACTACCGCGTCAAGCCCGCCTTCGCGGAGCTCCGCTACCTCAAGGTGCAGGACGACGCCACCCGCATCGCCATGCTCCGCTCGGGGCAGGTGGACATCGCGGCGGTGCCCGGCCGACTGGCCGGTGAACTGAAGGCCGCCGGCATCCAGATCGCCGTCTCCGAAAATGCCATCGAGCCGTTCATCGCCCTCGGCGGCATCTTCCCAGGGCGCCCGGACTTCGACCCGAACAACCCGTGGACCGGCAGCGACCCGCTCTCTGAGAACGCCATCAAGGTCCGCAAGGCGCTGAACCTCGCCATCGACCGTAAGGCCATCGTCGAGAAGATCCTGTTCGGGTACGGACGAGAAGGCGTCATGAGCTTCTCGTTCCTCGGCCCTGGCAACCCGTGGTGGAACGACGACTGGAAGCCGATTCCGTTCGACGTGGCGGAAGCCAAGAAGCTGATGGCTGAAGCCGGCTTCCCGCAGTGCTTCGAGACCAACATGTGGCTCATCCAGGGCCAGGTGTACAGCGGCGACGTGGGTGAGGCCGTGGCCTCGATGTGGGAGCGGAACCTCGGCTGCAAGGTGAATCGCCGCCTCGGCGAGTACCGCCCGACCCTCCGCACCATGATCGCCGAGCGCAAGACGGCCGGCTGGACCTACTCCTTCCAGGGCAGCCCGATCGCCCGGCCGATCCGCTACGCCTGCCTGAACGGCGGCCCGTCCAGCCAGGTCGTCGTGCACGTCGAGTTCAAGTTCTACGACGAGCTGTGCGCGAAGGCGAACAGCGTCATCGACACGAACCAGCTGGTCGCCATCGAGCGCGAGATGGGCGACCTGCAATACAGGTACTTCCCCACGGTCGCCGTGGCGACGGCCCACCAGACGTACGGGGTTGGCCCGCGCGTCGGCCAGTGGACACCGATGCCGAAGAAGCCCGGTCTGGGCCTCCTCGAATTCGCCAAGCCGAAGTAGGCAACATCGGCGCATCGCGCGGCGGACCCCACCAGGGCGTCCGCCGCGCTCTCGGCTACGCAACGCGCGGCCGGTGACAGGCGCCGAGCGTCGGGGCGCACGCGTCCCGACCGGGCCTGTCCCGCCGCAAGCACCACCGCTGCAGAAGGGGTTCTGATGGCTGGTCCACTCACAGGCGTGAACGTGCTGGACTTCGGGCAGGCCGGTGTCGGGCCGTGGTCCGCGTCGTTGCTCGGGTTCCTGGGTGCCAACGTGCTCAAGATCGAGCGGCCCGAGGGCGACACGATCCGGAGCCAGCAGCCCACCCAGCGCGGGCTGGCCGTGGCCTACACCGTCTGGAACATGAGCAAGAAGGGCGCGATCCTCAACCTGAAGGATCCGCGGTCGCGCACCGTTATCGACCCGCTCATTCAACAGGCTGATGTCATCGTCGAAAATCTGCGGCCCCGCGTCATGGATCGGTTGGGGCTGGGTTTTCAGGCTGTCAAGGAACTCAATCCGAAGATCGTCTACGCATCGAGCCCCGGCTGGGGCGCCACCGGTCCGATGGCGAGCCTGCCGGGCGTGGATGCCGATTTTCAGGCGTTCAGCGGCTTCGCCAGCATCTCTGGTGACGAGGGCGGCCGGCCGGAGATGGCCCGCCACCTCTACCACTTCGACCTGACGGCCTCCTGCAATCTGGCGAACAGCATGGTGCTCGGGCTGATCCGCCGGGACCGGCTCGGCACGGCCCAGCAGGTCGGCTGCTCGCACCTCGCCAGCACGATGTCCCAGTTGAGCAGCCGCGCCGCCGAGTACCTGCTGACCGGCGCCGTGCCGGGCACGCTCGGCAGCGCCGCCGGCAACACCGCGCCGCACCAGGCGTTCCAGTGCCTCGGTGGCGGCTGGCTCGCGGTCGGCTGCGAGACCGAAGAGCAGTGGCAGGGCTTCTGCAAGGCGATCCGCCGCGAAGACCTCCAGGCTGATCCGCGCTTCGCGTCAAATCAGGATCGCGTCGCGAATCGCCGCGCCCTCTCCGATATCCTCACCCCGCTCTTTGCGTCGCGCCCGACCTCCTGGTGGGGGCCGAAGCTGACCCGCTTCGGCGTGCCGAACGGCCTCTTCCTCGATTTTGAGGCGCTGCGCTACCACCAGCAGGTCGTCGAGAACGGCTACATGGTGGAGATGGACGTGCCGCACCAGGGGCCAATTGCCGTGGGCGGCATCCCCTGGCACTTCAGCCACGGCGAGGGGCAGCTCTACCACGGGCCGGCGCCGGGCCAGGACACCGAGGCGGCCACTACTCAGGGATTCGGCATGTTCGGGCCGCAGGCGACCCGCAGGGCGGCCTACGCCCGCCCGCTGGCCGACGACGCGCCGCCGCTCTCTGGCCTGCGCGTCATCGACGCCTCGCAGGGGCTGACCGGGCCGTACGCGGCCCTGCTGCTGGCCGACGCCGGGGCCGAGGTCATCAAGGTTGAGCCGGTCGGCGGCGACTACGCCCGCCGCTTCGCACCGGCGACGGCTCCGGGCAACAGTGCGGCGTTCGAGGCGCTGAACCGCAACAAGCAGT
>JADLBT010000387.1 GCA_020847555.1 Gemmataceae bacterium | reverse complement strand
GACCGCGCAGGGTCGGGTCGGCGTCCTGCAATGCCCCCTGCGCCGCCGGCCAGACCACCTTCGCGTCGCTCGTAACCTTACCCAGCGACATCAGCGCCGCCCGCCGCAGCCCGACGGCCGCCTTCGCGTCGCTGACGACCTTCGCCAGCTGCCCCGCCGCCGCGGCCCCGCCGTCGGCGAACTTGCCGACCGCCGCCGCAGCCGCCTCACGCACCGCTGGGTTATCGGTCGGATCGACTGCCACCGCCGCCAGCACCGGGACAACCGTCGGCGCCTCGACGCCCAGCCGGCCCAGGAACTGGGCAGCGTAGACGCGCGCCGGCGCCTCGGTCTTCGGATCCTTACTGTTCTTGACCAACTCGACCGCCGGGTTGAGGGCGTCGATCGCGTCGGCGCCCAGATCCTTCACCGTCGAGGCGGCGGCAGTGCGCGTCCCGGGGTGCGGATCCTTGAGCGCCCTGGCCAGTTCGGCCGCGACGCTCTTGGAGTACGGGACCATGTTGCCCAGCGCCTTGGCAGCCGCCTCGCGCACGTCGCCTGCCTTGTCCTCCCCGAGCGCCCGCGCCAGGCCCGGGATGGCGAGCCGGGCGTCCTCGCCGAGTCGGCCGAAGGTCTGGGCGACCTCGCGGCGAATCTCCGGGTCGGTGTCCTTTTGCAGGGCCGCCAGCAGTCCTTGCAGGACGCCGTCGGTCTTCGGTCCGAACACCTCCAGGGCGGTCAGGGCCGCGCGGCGCCGCTTCACCTGGGTGTCGGTACGGAGGATCTTCAGCCACTCGGGAGCTTTCTTGCCGAGTACCTCGTCGCCGGCGGGCGCGGGGGCGGGCAGGGCGAGAAGGAGCGTCAGGCCGAGCAGCGTGGCGGTGCGCAACATGGGAGGATCTCCAGGGATGAGGCTACCGGCATCTGTAGGGGACGGGGCGCGCACCGTCAACTGCCTGCGCAACCGAGTGCGGGGCCGTCGCGCAGAAACGACGATCGGCCGCCTCGGCGCCAACAGCGCGGGCCATCCCGAGGCGGAGGTAGGGGAGATGAAAAAGTCCAGGGAGATGGTGCCCGGTCTTCGCTCCCCTCCCCCACACGGGGGGAGGGGGGGAAGACAAACCCGGCGCCATCCCTCGGTTCGGGTGTCAATCGCCGAAGTAGCGGAAGTAACTGCCCTGGGCATCGTGCGCCGGGGTGGCGGGGCGCACCGTCACCGAGCCGTCCCCGGGCACCGGCAGGGTAACCGGGCCGGGCACGGCGGCCGGCTGACCGCCGGCAGGCACCGGCGCCGGGGCGACCTGCGGGTCGGTCGGCTGGGCGAGGGCGTTCGCCACCTTCTTCCGGCCGGTGTCGAGATCCTGCTTGATCTTCGGAGCGTTGAGGTCGATGTGGACCTGGC
The DNA here is from genome assembly GCA_020847555.1 of Gemmataceae bacterium. The sequence continues at coordinate 2,148 of JADLBT010000387.1, read as the reverse complement.
GGCGCCCGTCCGGACTGGTTGACGTGTTCACCTTGTACCAGCCGAGCAGCCACCCGACGGCCACGAAGCCGACGACGGCCGCCCCGACCAGCGCGAGCAAGTTGCGCATGGGTTCCCCTCCGGAGTGTGCGGGCACGGCGGCTCGCGAAGGCCGACCTCCGCGCGGGGGCGCCCTGCCCGCGGGCGGAGGTGTAGCATGAATGGGGGGGCAAATCCAGTCGAACCTCGGCGCTCCCACTGGCAGGCCCGCCGGCCGCGAATGCTTCCTGCCCACCCGACCACCCGACCGAGGAGTACGTCGAGGTGAGCCACTTCCTCGACGGCTGCCGGCTGACGCTGGCCCTGGCCACACAGGAGTAAGGCGTGAGGAGGTAAAGCCCACGGGGCACGTCCCGTGGGGGAAACGCTGGCGACTTGACCCACTGCATGAAAGCTCATGGGTGGCGTCCCGTGGGCGACGCGCTGGGGATCTGGCCCACGGGACGCCACCCGTGGGCTTTGAAAGTCCCAGGGCACACCATCCTCCCTGAACCTGGACCAGACCCGCGGCCCGTCAGAGAGAGGCGTGGATAAGGGCGGCCCGCATCGCCCGGACGTCGGGGAAGCGTAGCTCCGGCTCGCGTGCCAGCCCTTTCTCGATGACCCGGGCGAGCGCTTCCGGGACGTCCGCCCGGCGCGTCCGGACCGGCACCGGCTCCTCATACAGGATCTTCATCAGCAGCTGCTGGTACTTGGCCGGCAGGTCGTAAATGTGGCTCGCCGTCAGCAGACTGTACAGGGTGGCGGCGGCCGCGTACTGATCGACCGTCGGCTTCGCTTCGCGGAAGTTCGTGATCTGCTCCGGCGCCATGAACCCGGGCGTCCCGCCGATGTCCCCGGCCAGTGTCAGCCCGCTCAGCGCCGATGCCTGGTACACCCGCGCCAGTCCGAAGTCCGTCAGCTTGGCCGCCTCGCGCCCGCCCTCCTGCGTCACGAGCAGGTTGGACGGCTTGATGTCGCGGTGGACGAACCCCAGCGCGTGCGCGTACTCCAGGGCCTCGAGGAGTTGACACCCCAGTGTCACCGCACGGTCGAGCGCGAGCGCCCCCTGGGACCGAATCAGTCGGTGCGCGTCAGTCCCGCGGACGTACTCCATCGTGAAGAACAGCCGGCCGTTCGCCTCGCCCATGTCGTGGAAGCGGACGACGTGGGCATGCTGCAGTTGCCGGAGGATGTTCGCCTCGCGGAGGAACCGCTCCACGTCGGTCTGCGAAATGGTCCCGCCGGGGGTGACCATCTTCAGCGCGACGGCCGGCCCGCCGGTCGGGGGGACGGCGAGGTAGACCGTGCCCATGCCGCCACGGCCGAGTTCGCGCACCAGCCGGTAGCCCGGGATCAGTTGCTCCAGCCCGCGAGCCAGTTCCTCACAGGCGGGGCACAGCGGCGGGGCGCCGGCGGCCGGCGGCAGCGCTGCGCCGCACGCCCGGCACGCGGCGGACTCCTGCCGGGGCGGCACGACCGGCATGGTGTGGACGGGGGACTGGGTCGCCACCTCGAACGGCGAGGGGACGACGGGCACCACCGCCGGGGGCGGGCCGAGGGTGCCGGCCGGCGTGAGCGACACGACCGGAGGCGTGATCCGCGGCGGCGGGGCGAGGAAACTCGGGACGACCGGGCTGGTGTGGACGGCCGGGGCGACCGACACCGGCGCCTCCTCCAGGACGAGTTGCAGGACCGTTTTGCCGGCGCGGATCGTGTCTCCGTGCTTCAGTTCGGCCTGCTGGACGCGCTGCTCGTTGACGTAGGTGCCGTTGCGGCTGTCCAGGTCCAGCAGTCGGCAGCGCGGCGGGTTGACCTCGACCATGAAGTGGACGCGCGAGAAAAAGCGGTCCTTCGACGCCAGCTGGAAATGGGCCTTCTTCGACCGGCCGACGAGGAAGGTGTCGTGGCCGGCGAACGTGAAGACGCGGCCCGTGTGGGGGCCGGCCGTCACGGTGAGTGTCACGCGCATCGGAGGCTCTCTCGTCTGTGGTCCTGTCGGGCGGTTTCCACTGGGTGCCGGTTCCGAGGCAGTCATCCGCCCTGGGGGTTGCCCTCAGTGTAACCGCGGCGAGGACGACCTGCCACCGGGCAAAGAGGGCGCAAGTGTACAAGGCGAGCGGCGGGGCG
>JADLBT010000386.1 GCA_020847555.1 Gemmataceae bacterium | reverse complement strand
TCACGCCGGCGCCGCATGGCGCCGAGGATGAGGAGGCCGGCCACGTTGGCGCACGACACCAGCAGCACCACGGCCGCGACCCCCACCAGCCACGCCGAGATCCTCGCCTCGGGGATCACCGTGCCGGCGGCATCCAGCGCGCCCGTCACGGGGCGGGCGGTGATGGCCACGCGCGGCACCCGACGGCCGCTGCCGCCGTATCGTTCCTCGATCGCCGCCCGCATCAGCCGGGTCCCTTCGTCACTGGCCTGCGCGAGCGACGTGCCTGCGCCGAGCCTGCCCACGATCGTGAGGATGCCCGATCCGCTGTACGCGGCTCGGTGCCACCAGCTGGGCGACGATTCCCCGTCATCGAACACGGACAGCGGAAGCCAGAGCTCGACGTCGGCGAAGTCCACCCCGCGGAAGCCGCGTGGCGCGACGCCGATGATCTCGTACGGTCGACCCTTCACCGGCAGTGTCTGGCCGATGACCCCGGCGTCGCCATCGTAGAATCGACGCCAGAAGCGGTAGCCGAGGACCACGCGTCGCGTGCCCGTGACCGGGTCGGTCTCCGCATCGGCGAAGAACCGGCCAACGACGGGACGGACACCCAGCGTACGAGCGAACGCCGGGCCAACCCCTGCGGCGTGCACCTTTCGGGTGGAACCCGCTGCCCCAGCCACGACATCGAATTCGCGGACCACCGTCACGGACGACAGTGTGGCCGCGTCCCGGGCAAACCACAGGTAGTCGGGCCAGGACAACTGGTCAGTGACACGCGCCGGCTGGCCGGGGACGGCCTCGAACGTCCGGTAGTAGCGCACCACGCCCTCCGGCTGCGTGACGTGCGGTGGCGGCGCCAGCAGCAGGAGCTGCATGACGCCGTACATCGAGACCACCGAACCGATGCCGATGGCGATGGTCACGATGATCGTCACCGTGATTCCCGGCGCGCGTCGTAATCGCCGCAGGACGTGCCTGAGGTCGGTGGCGGTGGCATCCCACCAGGAGCGGCGCCCCCGGTGTTGCTGAATGCGCCGATCGATGCGGGCCAGCCGGTCCCGTGCCGCCTCGACGTCGCCGAATTCGTCGCGCGCCCGCGCCGCCGCCGCATCGGGCGTGAGCCCCTGCCCCACGAGTTCCTCGACGCGCGACTCCAGGTGGAAGCGAAGTTCGTCGTTGACGTCGTCCTCGAGGCTCGGGCGCCAGAACCGGAGGTAGCGCCGCCACATCGGCTCGTCCCTCACGCTGGCGCCTCGCCCGCGTTCATGACCCGGGCCACGGTCTCGACGTACCGGGCCCAGCGCGCCGACTCGGCACGCAGGTGTCGGCGGCCGGCCGTCGTTATGCGGTAGAACTTGGCGCGCTTCCCCTTGTCGGAGAGGCCCCATTCGCTGTCGACGAACCCCTGCTCCTCGAGGCGGTGGAGGGCCGTGTACAACGCCCCGTCGAGGATGCGGAAGCGCCCGCCCGAGGTATCGTGGATCCAGCGGGCGATGGCGTAACCGTGCGCCGGCCGCCAGGTCAGGGTGCGCAGCACGAGCCCGTCGAGGGTGCCGAGCATCAGGTCGAGTCCATCGTCTCCGCTCATGCCCCATTCTACCCTCAGTCGTTGATACAATCAACCGTTGAGGGAATAGCTGGCCCCTGCCGCTGCTCACGCCACGAATGCATGCTGGGCTGGGGTTGGTGCGGAAGCAGCCAGCCCCAGCAGCTTGCGGCAGCCCCAGCAGGCAGCAATCACTACGCAGCCTCGCCCTCCAACCCGTACCTCCGCCACTCGAACCACGATGAACCAACTCGTCGAGCTGGGCCTCTCGGAACAGGAAGCACGTGCCAAGGCGCCGCTGTACGCGGCCGCCGACGCGGCGCTCGACGCCATGGGTGCCGTCAAACGGCGCTGGTCCCTCTGGGTGCCCGGCCGCATCGAGGTGCTGGGCAAGCACACCGACTACGCCGGGGGGCGGAGCCTCGTCTGCGCCCTCGAGCGCGGGTTCTGTGTCCGTGTCGCGCCGCGGAAGGATCCCATCCTGCGCGTGCGTTCCCTCAACCAGAAGGCCTCGTTCACGACGAGCCTTGCCACCCCGGGAAGCGGGATCCCGGGATCATGGACCCAGTACGTGGCCACCGTCGCGCGGCGACTCACCGTCAACTTCACCGCGGATTGGCGGGGCGCCGACATCGCCCTTGCCAGCGACCTACCGCCCGACGCCGGGATGAGCAGCTCCAGCGCGCTGGTCGTCGCCACGTTCATTGCGCTCTCCCAGTCCAACGACCTCCGCAGCAACCCGATCTGCCGGGAACTCATTTCCTCGAGCGAGGAACTGGCGGGGTACCTGGGCGCGGTGGAGAACGGCCGCGCGTTCCGGCACCTCGGCACCGGTGCGGATGCCGGCGTCGGGACGCACGGCGGGAGCCAGGACCATACGGCCATCCTCTGCAGTGAGCCGGACCGGCTGGCGCGCTTTGCGTGGGACCCGCTCCGGCGCGAGGGCCTGCTGCCCGTCCCGCCGGGCCACGTATTCGCGCTAGGCTCGTGTGGCGTGCACGCCGCGAAGACCAGCAGCGCCCTCGCGAAATACAACCGCGTCTCGCTGGCGGCGAGCCGGTTGCTGGCATTGTGGAACCGGGACACCGGGCGTTCGGACCGGACGCTGGGCGCCGTCCTCGGCACCGTCGACGGCGCCGCCGGGCAGCTGCAGCGACTGGCGCGGCGCGCGCGCGGCAGGTTTCCGGCCTCGTACCTGGTGGGACGGCTGGAGCAGTTCGTCCGGGAAACCTACGAGATCATCCCCGCCGCGACGGACGCCCTGGAACGGGGGGCCCTCGTGGAGTTCGGGGTGGTCGTGGATCACTCCCAGCACCT
>JADLBT010000385.1 GCA_020847555.1 Gemmataceae bacterium | reverse complement strand
TCCTCCGGCGAGGACCGGACCGTCCGTATCTGGGACGTGAAGACCGGCCGCGAGCTGCGCCGGCTCGCCGGGCACACCGCGGGCGTCTACCACGTCGCGTTCAGCCCGGACGGCAAGCGGCTGGCGTCGGCCAGCTGGGACCAGACGGTGAAGGTTTGGGACGTGCGCGTCGGCGACGAGATCTTCACCCTCACCGGCCACACGGACCGGGTCAACGGCGTCGCCTTCAGCCCCGATGGGGCGCGACTGGCGTCGGCCGGCTGGGACCAGACGGTCAAGCTGTGGGACGCCCAGGGCGGGCGAGAGGTGCTGACCCTCACCGGCCACACCGGCCCGGTCTGGGGCGTCACCTTCGCCCCCCCGGCCGCGGGCGGGGACGATGCGCAGGAACAATTCCTCGCCTCGGCGAGCCTCGATAAGACCGCGAAGGTGTGGGACGCCCGCACCGGCCAGGAGGCGCGGATCTTCCGCGGACCTGGGGAAGGGATGTACCGGGCCGCCTTCAGTCCCGGCGGCAACCGGCTGGCGGTCACCCGCGGGGACGACCTCGTGCGGCTCTGGGATGCTCACACCGGCCGGGAGGTGCTCCGGCTGCAGGGCCACGCGGAGAAGGTGAACCGGGCCGTGTTCAGCCCGGACGGCAGCCGGGTGGCCTCGGCCGGGAACGACAAGCTGATCCGCATCTGGGACACACGCACCGGGCGGCAGATCCATACCCTGCACGGACACACGCAGGGCGTCGCGCGGCTGGCCTACAGCCCCGATGGCAAACGCCTCGCCTCGGCCGGGTACGACCGGATCCGAAAACTCTGGGATCCGCACAGCGGCCGGGTGGTCAAGATCTGGGACGCGCAGGCGGGCAAGGTGCTCCACTCCCTGGAGGGGCACACCGGGGCGGTGTACGGCGTGGCATTCAGTCCCGACGGCCGCCGTCTGGCGTCGGCCAGCGAGGACCGGACGGTCAAGGTGTGGGACGTGCAGACCGGCCGGCGCGTGCTCGAGCGCAGAGCCCACGCCGGCCCGGTCTTCGACGTCGCCTTCGGCCCGAAGGACGACACCTTCGCCACTGCCGGTCAGGACCGCATCGTGCGACTGTGGGACGCGCGGACCGGGCGCCTTCTCCACACGCTCAAGGGCCACGGCGGTTTCGTCGCGGCGGTCGCGTACAGTCCCGATGGCACTCGCCTCGCGTCCGCCGGTGAGGACCGGACCGTGCGGCTGTGGGACGTGCAAACCGGCCACCCGACCCTCACCCTGACCGGGCACGCGGGCACGGTGGCGAGCGTCGCGTTCAGCTCCGACGGCTCCCGGTTGGTCTCGGCCGGCGAGGACCGGACCGTGCGCGTCTGGCGGGCACGGGGAGAGGATATCGGCATCCAGCGCTGATACCGAATCGCCTTGAACTTTCTTCGCGCTGCTTGGCGGGTAGTTGCTCGCCATGCCGCAAGCGGTAAGAAGAAACAACCAGGCGATGCCGTCCAGGGTGCTCGTTTGGTTTGCATGGGAGAACGATCCATGATCACTCTGCCAAAGCTTCGTTTGCGCCGCGTCCTGTGCGCCGCCGGGCTCGTGGGGGTCGGCGTGGCGGTCGGCCTGTTGCTGTCGCGCGGGCTCGAAGGGCCGTCCCCCGCCGTCGCGCAGGAACAGGCCGGCGGCGCCGAGGAGCGGCTGCGCAAGCTGAAGCTGCAACTGCCGCCGACGTTCAAGACGAAAAGCACCCTCGTCGCGGCGGTGCGCGTCGGAGATCTGCTGTTCGTGTCCGGCCACGGGCCGACGAAGGAGGACGGCAGCCGGTGGACCGGCCGGCTCGGCCAGGACATGGACGTGAAGACAGGTCAGGCGGCGGCCCGGCGGGTCGGACTGCACATCCTGCGGGCCGCGCGCGACGAGCTGGGCAGCCTCGACAGGGTGGTGCGTGTCGTCAAGACGCTCGGCATGGTGAACTCGACGCCGGACTTCAAGGACCAGCCGCAGGTGGTGAACGGGTTCAGCGACCTGATGGTCGAGGTGTTCGGCGAGAAGACCGGCAAGGGAGCACGCAGCGCGGTCGGCATGGTGTCGCTGCCGGGCGGCATCCCGATCGAGGTCGAGGTCATCTTCCAGGTGCGCTGAGAGACGGGAGCCGCCTACTCATCCGGACCCTCCGCGCTCTTGCCGCCGAGAGAGATCAGGTGCGCGAACGTCCGCAGATACATGCGCCCGCCCGCCACCGCCGGCGTGCTGTGCGTCCCCTCGCCCAGCGCGGTGCGCGCCAGGTGCCGGAACGCCCTCGCCGCCGCGAGGACGTGAACCTCGCCGTCGGTACTGACGTTGTAGAGCCGGTCGCCGACGCACACCGGCGAGGCGTAGAACGTGCCCTCGACGCGCTCGCGCCAGTGGACCTTCCCCGTCGCCACGTCGGCACAGGTGACGATGCCCTCGTCACTCCACAGGAACAGCAGATCCCCCTTGACGAGGGGCGTCGTGCAGAGCGGCATGGAGCGCTGCAGCGCGTACACCTTCTCGACCTGCGCGGTCCGGCCGGACGGGTCGGGCCGCACGGCGATCACCTCCATCCGCACCGCCAGCCAGCCACAGCACCCGAGCACCAGATCGCCGACCACGACCGGGGAGCCGATCGACGATTCGACGTGGCGCTTGTCGAACACGTCAACCGCCCAGCGCTCCTTGCCCGTGCGCACGTCCAGAGCCGTGATGCCGCGCTTGTAGTTGGTCACGATCAGGTCTACCGTCCCGTCCTTGCGCGGGTGGAGGCACGGCGTCGCCCAGCTCGCCTCCTTGCCGCGCGGCGCCCGCCAGCGCTCCTTGCCGGTGGTCCGGTCGAGGGCGACCACGCACCCCGCGACGTTCTGCTCGTTCGGCACGATGAGGAGATCCGCGTGGACGATCGGTGAGGCGCCGAATCCGTGGCCGGAGCGGTGCGGTCCCAGGTCGCGCCGCCAGACCTCCTTGCCGTCGTGGTCGAGGGCGACAACGAGGTATTCCTTCGGGCTGGCCCAGCAGCCGTAGACGTGCCGCGCATCGACCGCTGGCGTCGCCGAGGCGAAGCTGTTGAGGCTGTTCTTGCCGTGCTTCATCCCCGGGTAGGTCCGCGACCAGAGCGTGCGGCCGTCGGCGGTGTCCAGGCACAGCACGAGGCGCTCGCCGCTCTTCTCGTCGCCGCTGGTGAGGAAGATGCGCTTGCCCCACAGGACCGGCGACGAGTGTCCGACGCCGGGAAGCTTTACCTTCCAGTTGTGGTCCTTCTCGGTCCAGCGTGTGGGGACAGTGGCCGCGTCGCTGACGCCCGAGCCGTTCGGTCCGCGGAAGCGCGTCCACTCCTGAGCCGCGAGCGCGGCCGGCGCGACCAGGGCAGCGAGGGAGGACACGGCGAGCAGGGGCAGGCGCATTGCTTCAACTCCTCCACGCCCGGGGCTATCCTCGTTCCCTGGTTGCCGGGCAGATCAAGTATACGGATTTGCTCCCCGCGGGCAGTCCCGGGGGCCGGCCGCCGGGCGGCGCCGCGACCGGCGGACACTGGCCGACCGGCGCGCCGGCGAATAAGCTCACCACAAGTTATTGGCGCTGCTGGAGGAAGGGAGCCTGGCCCGCCTGGCGGGTGCCCGTCGCGGACACCCTCTAATCGAAGGACACCCCACACACAGACCAGGGCAAAGCAGCACTGCGCAACACGGCAGCCGTGAGCAGCCGGGCAAGCGCCTTCCGGCGGGCTGGCGGCGAGGACGGCGAAGGGCGGAGCGCGACCCCGTTACCGCCCCTCCTCCCTCGCACGCCGCACCCCCGGAACGAAATCGCGATCCTTCATCCTGTATCGGGGGCATCATGAGTCAAGCGGTCATCAGTCCCGGGCTCGCCGACGTTCCGGTCGCGGAGTCCGCGATCAGCTTTATTGACGGCAAACGGGCGCGGCTGGAGTATCGGGGCATCGCGGTCGAGACCCTGGCGCGGGAGAGCTGTTTCGAGGAAACCGCCTGGCTGCTGCTCCGTGGCGATCTGCCCACCCAGCGCGAGCTGGCCGACTTCGAGGACCAGCTCCGCCACCACCGCCGGTTGAAGTACAAGCTCAAGGATCTGATCCGCTGCCTGCCGGAGACCGGCCACCCAATGGACGCCCTGCAGGCGGCCGTTGCCGCCATGGGCATGTTCTACCCGGCCCGCGACATCACCAACGCCCAGAGCAACTGGGAGTCGTGCATCCGCCTGATCGCCAAGATGCCGACCGTCGTGGCCGCCTTCCACCGCCTGCGCTTCGGCGACGAGGCGATCGACCCGCGCGACGACCTGGACCATGCGTCGAACTTCTACTGGATGCTGTTCGAGAAACTGCCGACGCCGGCCGTCCGCAAGATCATCGACGCCTGCCTGATCCTGCACGCCGAGCACACGATGAACGCCTCGACGTTCAGCGCCCGGGTGACCGGCTCGACCCTCGCCAGCCCGTACTGCGTCATCAGCTCGGCCATCGGCACGCTGACCGGCCCGCTCCACGGGGGAGCCAACGAGGAAGTCCTCGACATGCTCGAGGAGATCGGCTCGCTCGAGGCCGCCCGCCCGTGGATCGAGGACGCCGTCGTCAAGAAGAAGAAGATCATGGGGTTCGGCCACCGCGTCTACAAGGTCAAGGATCCGCGGGCGACCGTCCTGCAGGAACTGGCCGAGAACGTCTTCTCGGAATCGAACCGGCCGCCCGTTTATGACCTGGCGATCGAGGTCGAGCGGGTGATGGCCGGCCTCGTCGGCGCGAAGGGCATCTACCCGAACGTCGATTTCTATTCGGGCATCGTTTACCAGGCGCTCGGCATCCCGCGCGATCTGTTCACGCCGATCTTCGCGATCTCGCGCGTCGCCGGGTGGCTGGCGCACTGGCTGGAGCAGCTGACGAACAACCGCATCTTCCGCCCCGAGCAGGTCTACGTCGGCAAGCGCGACGCGGCGTATGTGCCGCTGGAGAAGCGGCCCTGATTGGAGGGAGGAGGGAGGAGGGAGGAGGGGAAGACAGGGAAGCCCTTTATTGTCTTTCTCTCCTCCCTCCTCCCTCTTCCCTCTCTCCTGACCCCTGACACCACCATGCTCGACCCACAGTACATTCGCGACCACCTGCAAGCGGTCAAGGACAACTGCCGCAACCGCAACGTCAAGGCGGACGTGGACCGGGTGGTGCAGCTCGACGACGAGCGCAAGCGCCTCGTCCAGGAGACACAGACCCTCCAGCAGGAGCAGAACGAGATCTCAAAGCGGATGAAGGGCAAGCTGGAGAAGGAGCAGCGCGACGCCCTGATCCAGAAGGGCCGCGATCTGCGCGAGAAGGTCACCCTGCTGGAGTCGCGCATCAAGGGCGTCGAGGCCGACCTGCGCGTGGTCCTCGCAACCATCCCGAACCTGACCCACCCGGACGCCCCGGTGGGCAACGAGAACCAGGTAATTCGGCGCTTCCGGGAACCGACGCCGTTCGACTTCCCGCCGAAGGACCACATCGCCCTGGCGGAGGCGCTCGACCTGGTGGACTTCGAGGCCGGCTCGTCCGTCGCCGGGCAGAAGTTCTACTACCTCAAGAACGAGGGCGCCCTGCTCGAACTCGCGCTGGTCAACTACGCGATGCAGACGCTCGTCGCCAGGGGGTACACGCCGGTCATCACGCCGGACGTGGCGCGCGTCGAGGTGCTCGAAGGCATCGGCTTCATCCCGCGCGGGCCGGAGACGCAGATCTACAGCCTGGAGAACACCGACCTGTGCCTGGTCGCGACGGCGGAGATCACCCTGGGCGGGATGCACCGCGACAAGATTCTCGACGAGAGCGAGTTGCCGCAGCGCTACGTCGGCCTGTCGCACTGCTTCCGCACCGAGGCCGGCGCCCCGGGCCGCGACACGCGCGGCCTGTACCGCGTCCACCAGTTCACCAAGGTCGAGATGTTCGCGTTCTGCACCCCCGCGCAGAGCGAGGCCATCCACCTCGAACTCCTGGGCATCGAGGAGCAGATCTTCCAGGGGCTCGGCTTGCCGTACCAGGTGATCGACACCTCGACCGGCGACCTGGGCGGGCCGGCGTACCGCAAGTACGACCTGGAGGCGTGGATGCCGGGCCGCGGTGAGAAGGGCGAGTTCGGCGAGGTGACGAGCACGTCAAACTGCACCGACTACCAGGCGCGACGGCTGAGGATCCGCTACAGGAGCGCCGGCAAGAAGGGCACGCACTTCGTCCACACGCTCAACGGCACGGCGGTCGCGGTCAGCCGGGCGCTCCTGGCGATCCTGGAAAACTACCAGCAGGCGGACGGCTCGGTTGTGGTGCCGGAGGTGCTGCGTCCGTGGCTGGGCAAGGACCGTGTCACCCTGCGCAAGTAGGGGGAGATAAAACCGTTTGCACCTGCTGCGCGAGGACCAACACCGCCTTTGCTCTCGGCGCGGAACGGGGCAGGCTGCCCCGGCGGCGCGGCCCGGGCGGGTGGGTAGACCGCGCGACGGCCGCCCCGGCCGTGACTCGTCTTGCCAGTTGCCACGAAACCTGCCATGATTCCGCCTCGTTCGGGGGGCGCGGAGGCGCCCCCGCGCAACCGCTCAAGGAGGCAGGCCTGTGGGTCCATCTGTGCTGGTGCGGCGGTCGCTCGGGGTAGCCCTGGCGGTGCTGATCGTCGGCATGCCGATCGTGTACGACCGGGCGACCTACGCCCACGCCAAGCGCCTGCGTGTCGTCGCGCCCGGCGTCCTTTACCGCAGCGGGTGGATGACCGCCAACGGCTTTCGCGACGCTCTCACCCGCTACCGCATCCGCACCGTCGTCAACCTGCAGGACGAGTTCCCGAACCCGGTCCTGTCCGCGCGCTACCTCGGCGGACCGACCGTGCGCGAGAAGGAACTGTGCGAGAACCTGACCGTGCGCTACGTCTGGCTGCCGCCGGACCTGATCTCGCGCCGCCGGGCCACGCACGACCGGCCGCGCGCCATCGAGAAGTTTCTCGCCATCATGGACGACCCGAAGAATTACCCGGTGCTGATCCACTGCAAGGCCGGACTGCACCGCACCGGCGTCATGTCGGCCGTGTACCGGATGGAGTACCAGGGCTGGTCGCACGCCCGGGCGATCGCGGAAACGAAGGCGCACGGGTTCGGCGACTCCGCCTGCACGTCCGCGAACGATTACATCGTGCAGTACATCCTCGGCTACCGGCGCGGGCTGCGGCGGACGGCCGACGGGCAGCTTTCCGCGGTCGGCACCCACCCGTCTCTCGATCCCGACGGCTAAAATGCGGTTTCCTCTCGTTCCCAAACTCTGTTTGGGGACGAGGGAGGAACGGAACTCCGGACCGAGGGCTCTTCTTCAGCTGCCCGCTGCCCGCTCCCCGGTGCTCACAGGAAGCCACGCATGACCAAGCTGCTCGATCGGTTGCTGGTCTACAGCTACCTCAAGGCGTACACGATTTGCCTGGTCAGCATGCTGAGCCTGTACATCGTCGTGGATCTGTTCACCAACATGGACGACTTCACCCAGCACAACCACAGCTTCGCGGGGGTGATGGGCCACATCGCCACGTACTACGGCATCCAGACGCCGGTGATCTTCGATCGGCTGTGCGAGGTCATCGTCCTGCTCGCGGCCATGTTCACCATCGCCTGGGTGCAGCGGTCCAACGAGCTGATCCCTCTCCTGTCCGCCGGCGTCTCGACGCACCGAGTCGTCCGCCCGGTGCTGTTCAGCGCCTGCGCGATGCTGGTGCTGACGGTCCTCAACCAGGAGATCCTCATTCCGAAGCTCGGCGCTGCGGTGCTGTTCGGCCGGGATGACCCGGAGGGAGAGCGCGACCTGTACGCCACCCCGACGTGGGAGCAGAACAAGATTCTGATCGGCGGCCGGCAGGCGTCGCGGCGCGAGTTGCTCGTGCGCGAGTTCACCTGCACCATCCCGGAGGATATCGGGCCGGGGAACATCACCGTGCTGCAGGCCGCCGAGGCGCGCTACGTCCCGCCGGACGTCGTGGCCGGCAAGCCGAAGCGGCGCACCGGCGGGTGGCTGCTGTCCGGCACCATGCCGCTCGAACTGCCGAACTGGAACCGCACCGACGTGGTCGAGCTGATCGCCCCGGGCAAGTTCTTCCTGTACACCAGCGAGGTCACGTTCGACGTCGCGACCCGCGACCGCAAGTGGTTCTACCGGGCCTCGACCGTGCGGCTGTTCGCCGAGCTGGGCAAGGCGGAAACGAACCGGCTGGCGAGCATGGCGGTCGTCTTCCACATGCGCCTGACGCGGCCAATCCTCGGCATGATCCTCGTCTTTCTCGGCCTGTCGGTGATCCTGCGCGACCAGAACCGCAACGTCTTCATCAGCGCCGGCCTGTGCCTGGGGCTGTGCGTCCTGTTCTTCGCCGCCGGGTTCGGGTGCAAGTATCTCGGGGAGAAGGAGCTGGTCTCCCCCGCCCTGGCTGCCTGGCTGCCCGTCCTCCTCTTCGGCCCGCTCTCGTTCTCGATGTTCGACGCCATCCACACCTGACAGACCCCGGCGTTGGTCCGGACCGGCGCATCTACTATCCTAAGCGACAATTGAGCACTCCGGCGAGCGAGGCCTGTACGGGAGCGCCCGGCAGGGAGAATGGCCACGGCGCTCCCGTGTACATCTCCGCTCGCCGGGTTTGTTGCGCAACTGCTGATCGCACCAAGGACGAGGGGACGTGCCGATGACCGTGCTGCGAAAGTTGACGTGCTGGCTGGCGATGCTGCCGGTCGGCCTGGGACTGCTGCTGGCGCTCGCCTCCGCCCAGCCCGACAAGGACGCCGGCCCACCCCCGCGCAAGGACGACGACGCGAAGGAACGGCCGGTCGCCTACGTCGGCGCGCGTATCCACACCGTCGCCGGCCCGTCCCTCACGCAGGGCACCCTCGTCGTCTACAAGGGCAAGATCGTGGCTGTCGGCCCGGTCGGGAAGGTGGCGATCCCGAAGGACGCCGTCGTCAAGGACGTGTCGGGCAAGGTGATCATTCCGGGGCTGGTGGACACCCACTCGCACATCGGTATCTTCGGCCGGCCCGGCGTGCCGGCCAACGCCGACGGCAACGAGATGACCGGGGCGGCCCAGCCCGGCCTGCGCGCCCTCGACGCCGTCAACCCCGATGACCCCGGCATCCGCATGGCCGTCGCCGGCGGCGTCACGACCGCCAACATCATGCCCGGCAGCGGGAACGTTATCGGCGGGCAGACGATCTACGTCAAGCTGCGTGGCGCCGTCATCGAGTTCATGCGCGTGCTGGCCGACGTCGTTCTGGGCGGCATCAAGTTCGCCAACGGCGAGAACCCCAAGGGGTACGGCGGCAAGAACCAGGCGCCCGCGACGCGCATGAAGGTCGCCGCCCTGCAGCGCGAGCAGCTCGTCAAGGCGCGCGAGTACCAGCGCCAGTGGCAGACCTACCGCAAGGCGAAGGCCGACGGCAAGACGGCCACCGCCCCCGACCGCGACCTGAACCTGGAGCCGCTCGTCGAGGTGCTGGAGCGCAAGCGCACCGTCCACTTTCACTGCCACCGGGCCGACGACATCATGACCGCCGTCCGGCTGTCGCAGGAGTTCGGGTTCGAGCTGGTGCTGCAGCATGCGACCGAGGGCTGGCGGATCGCCGACCTGCTCGCCCAGCTCGGCATTCCGGTGTCGCTGACGCTGGTGGACAGCCCCGGCGGCAAGCCGGAGGTGATGGGCCTGCTCGAGGAGAACGCCGCCATCCTTCACAGGGCAGGCGTCAAGGTCGCGATCAACACCGACGACTCCGTGACCGAGTCGCGTTTCTTCCTCCGCACTGGCGCCATCGCCGTCCGCGGCGGGATGCCGGCGGACGCGGCCCTCAAGGCGCTGACGCTGCACGGGGCGCAGCTGCTCCACCTCGACCACCGCTGCGGGTCACTGGAAAAGGGCAAGGATGCGGACTTCGTCGTGCTGTCCGGCGCGCCGTTCAGCGTCTATACCCAGGTGCTGCAGACGTACATCGAGGGCGCGCTGGTGTTCGACCGCAGTCGTCACGAGGACTGGACCTACCAGGCGGGCGGGTTCGCCGTCGGACGCCGCGAGCGCCTGCCGCGGCCGGCCGCCGCCCTGAAGGCGCCCGCCGCCGCCCAGCTACCAGCCGCGCCGAAGGGCGCGTCGCCGGCTGGCGTGAGTGCCCGCCGCTTCGCCGTGTTCGCCGGCCGCGTCCACACGGTCAGCAACGGCACCCTCACCGACGCGGTGGTGCTGGTCGAGGACGGCAAGATCCGGCACGTCGGCCCGCGCGCCAAGTTCGACCTGCCGCCCGGGACGCCGGTCGTCACCGCGGCCGAGGTCACGCCTGGACTGATCGACGCTCACGCCGTCGTCGGCCTGTCCGGCGCGCTGAACTTCCCGAAGGCGGACCAGGACCAGGACGAGAACAGCGACCCGAACCAGGCCGACCTGCGCGTCCTCGACGGCTTCAACCCGAACGAGCCGCTGCTGCAGTTCGTCCGCGAGCAGGGGGTGACGGTGATCCACGCCATGCCGGGCCGCACCAACGTCATCGCCGGCCAGACGGGCGTGTTCCGCACCTACGGTCGCACGGCGGAGCAGATGAAGCTGCGCTTCCCGGCCGGCATCCTCGTCAATCTGGGCGAGATCCCGAAGCGAACCTACCCGGGCCGGCTGCCCTCGACGCGCATGGGCACGGCGAGCCTGGTCCGCAACACCCTGGCGCAGGCCCAGGCCCATCTTCACAAGACCGAGGCCGCCAAGGACGACAAGCGGCCCGCCCCAAACCTCAAGCTGGAGGCACTGGCCCCGGCGCTGAAGGGCGAGATCCCGGTCGTGTTCAGCGCCCACCGGGCGGACGACCTGCTCACCGCTTTGCGCCTCGCCGACGAGTTCCAGCTGCGGCCGGTGCTGAGCCTGGCGACGGAGGGCTACCTCATCGCGGACCGGCTGGCGGCGGCGAAGGCGCCGCTGGTGGTCCATCCGTCAATGCAGCGCCCGTCGTCGATGGAGACGTTGAACGTCCACCTCGGCAACGCGGCGGCGCTGGCGGACCGGAAGTTGCCGGTGAGCATCGGGACAGCGTTCGAGGGGTACGTGCCCAAGACGCGCGTGCTGCGCTTCGAGGCGGCGATCGCGATGGTGAACGGACTCGGGTTCGAGCGGGCGCTGGCCGCGATCACCCTCGAACCGGCGCGGCTGCTGAAGATCGATGACCGCTTCGGGAGCATCGCGCCGGGCAAGGCGGCCGACCTGGTGCTGTACGACGGCAACCCGTTCGAGCACACGACACACGTGACGCATACGATCCTCGACGGGCGCGTCATCTACGATCGGAGCGAGTACCTGAAGCTCCCGTATGCGCGGCGCGTCCTGCCGCTTATTACCGGCGGCGGCGGGTACGGCTGCTGCCTCGGGGTGTGGTGACCTACCTTCCCCGGGCGGCGGGGCCAGCCCCGCCGCCCGGCCTTCGACGCCAATTACCCCTTGCCTGCTCCTCACGGCCTGATCGGCCCGCGGTCCGCTGGGAGCCTGCGCCCGATGGCTGCCCCGCCAGGGTTCCATACCAAAACCCGGACGACACCTGGCGGATCTCCAGGAGAGGGAAAGGAGCGGGCATGAGCACCACGGCGCGGTCCATTGTCATCGTCGGCGGCGGGTTCGGCGGCGTCTACACCGCCCGCCACCTGGAAAGGCGTTTGCCGCCCGGCTGGCGCCTGACGCTGTTCAGCCAGGAGAACCACTTCATCTTCACGCCGCTGCTGGGCGACGTGGTCGGCTCGTCGATCAACCCGATGCACGTCGTCTGGCCGATCCGCCAGATGGTGCGCCGCGCCACCTGCCGCACCGCGACCCTCACCGGCCTCGACCTGGCCGCCCGTCAGGTCGCCTATCAGACGGCCGACGGCCGGCCGGCCGTCCAGGGCTACGACCACCTGGTGCTCGCCTGCGGTTCGGCGGTCAACCTCGACATCATTCCCGGCCTGGCCGCCCACGCCTGGCCGCTCAAGACGATGGGCGACGCGCTGCTGCTGCGCAACCACCTGATCACCCTCCTGGAGCGCGCCGAGGTCGAGCCGGACCCGGTCGAGAAGCGGCGGTTGCTGTCCGTCGTCGTGGTCGGCGGCGGGTTCAGCGGCGTCGAGGTGACGGGCGAGGTGGCCGACCTGCTAACCGCCAGCTGCCGGTTCTACCGCACCGTCAAGGCCGAGGACGTTCGCGTCACCCTGCTCGAGGGCCGTGATCGCATCCTCTTCGAGCTGCCGCCGTCGCTGTCGAAGTTCGCCCTCAAGAAGATGACGCGCCAGGGCATTGACATCCGCCTGAACGCGCTGGCCGACTCGGTAACCGAGCTGGGCGTGCGCCTCAAGGACGGCACGGAGATCGAGGCCCGGACCATCGTCTGCACGATCGGCACGACGGTCAATCCGCTGCTGGCGGCGGTCGGCCTGCCGCGCGCCGGCAACCGTCTGAAGACGCTGCCGGACATGCGCGTCGAGGGGTACGACAACGTCTGGGCGGTCGGCGACTGCGCGGCCGTCCCGAACGCCCGGGACGGCAAGGCGTCGGCGCCGACCGCGCAGGTGGCGGTCCGGCAGGCGAAGCAGCTGGCGCGGAACCTCGTCAGCGCGATCGACGGGAAGCCGACCCGCCCGTTCGCATTCAAGCCGCTGGGAATGCTGGCGTCGATCGGCAACTACAAGGGCGTCGGGCTGGTGTTCGGCATCAAGGTGTCCGGGTTCGTCGGCTGGTTTCTGTGGCGCGGGGTGTACCTGAGCAAGATGCCGACGCTGGCCCGAAAGGTGCAGATCGCGTTCGACTGGGCGTGGCAGCTGTTCTTCCCACGGGACATCGTCCAGCTGAGCCTGAGCCCGACCGCCCGCCTGGGGCGCGCCCACTACGAGACCGGGCAGTACATCTTCCACAAGGGCGACGTCGGGCAGAAATTCTATGTGATTGAGCGCGGCCGGGCGGGGGTGTACATGGACGAGGCGGCCCCGCCGGTCGTGGTGCTCAAGCCGGGCGAGCACTTCGGCGAGGGCGCCCTGCTGCGCGGCACGCGCCGGTCGGCGTCAGTGCGGGCGGAGGAGGCACTCGACGTGCTCGTCGTTGGCCAGGCTCCGTTCGCGCAGCTAACGAAGCACTTCGAGGCGCTGCGCGGCCGGATCGAGCGCTCGTACCAGGGGAGCCGATCGGCGCAGGAACTTTTGCGAAGGGCCCAGGACGACCCGCGCCTGAACGCGACGCGCGTCCGCGAGGTGATGAGCCGGCCGGTGGCGACGCTGCCGGTCGGGCTCACCTTCGGCGAGGCGCTGCGGCGCAGCCAGGAGGGCGGGAAGGGCGCCTACCCGGTGGTGGACGACCGGGGGCGCATGGTCGGGCTGTGTACGCGAACCGATTTCTACAACGCCTGGCAGAAGCTCAGACCGCCGGAGGCGCCACTCGCGGAGGTGATGCACACCCCAGTCCTCACCGTGCGCGAGACCGACTCCCTGACGACGGCGCTATTGCGGTTCCTGCGCGAGCCGATCAAGCGACTGGTGGTAGTGGCCGACGACGACTCGACGCGGCCGGTGGGAATGGTGACGCCCTTCGACCTGCTGCACGTCATGGCCGGAACTGACGGCGTGAAGCCTCCGGGCGCCGCCCGAACCTGAGGGCGAAAGCCGGGTCTGGGTTCCGTGGCGTCTCGCCCCGCTCCCTGCGTCGCTGGCCGTCATTCGCCGACGAGCTGAGGGGCGAGGATTGGCGGGGTGCCGCGGGGTGCCGTGGGAGCCGGCGGCTTGTCCGTGGGGCCGCCGGCCAGGCCGCGCAGGATGTGGCCCCGGCGCGGGCTCCGGTAGTACCGGCAGACGACCGGGCCGTAGTGGTGCCCGTCCGGGGTGTGAATGAAGCACCCGAGGTCGCCCCACTTGCTCTGGACCAGGACGGGGCCCTTCTCGCCGGCGGCGCAGACGACGCCGGTATGTACCACTCCTCCCTCGTCGTTCCAGTACACCGCGAGGTCGCCGACCTGGAGGGCGGCGACCTGCCGG
>JADLBT010000384.1 GCA_020847555.1 Gemmataceae bacterium | reverse complement strand
TGTACCTGTTCCTTCGCCTGCGAGTGCTCTGGTAGCCTGAGTGAGACGATTCGAGGTTCGCTTTTGCCTCCCGCCCTCCTTCCCGCTGACCTGGAACACCGCTACGCCGAGATAAACGGCATCCGCATGCACTACGTGACAGCCGGCAAGGGCGAGACAGTTCTGATGCTGCACGGGTTCCCGGAGCTGTGGTACTCGTGGCGACACCAGATCACGGCGCTGGCCAGCAGCTACCGCGTTGTGGTCCCGGACCAGCGGGGGTACAACGAGACCGAGAGCCGGGGGCCCTTCGATACGGACACCCTCCAGGCCGACGTGCTCGCGCTCTTGAACCACCTCGGCGAGACGCAGGTGCACGTCGTCGCTCACGACTGGGGCGGGGCCATTGCCTGGCTCCTGGCAATCGAGCACCCGCAGACGGTGCGCTCGCTGGCCGTCTGCAACCTCCCCCATCCGGCGCTCTTCG
This sequence comes from Gemmataceae bacterium, assembly GCA_020847555.1. The sequence continues at coordinate 13,542 of JADLBT010000384.1, read as the reverse complement.
CGAAGGCGCTACGGCGAAACCCGCGGCAATGGCTGCGCAGCTGGTACATCCTCTTTTTCCAGCTACCCTGGCTGCCGGAGCGGTTGCTCGCCTGGCGGGACTACCATCAGCTGGCGCGGATGTTGATAAACGATTGCCGGCCCGGGACGTTCACGCGGGAGGACGTGAAGACATTCCTCAACGCCTGGCGCCGGCAGGGCCTTGGCGGCGGGATCGACTGGTACCGCGCTGCCGTCCGCCACCCGCGCCCGTTGCCGAAGCCGGTGCCGCCCGTCGTGGCCCCGACGGTGCTCATCTGGGGCGAAGACGACGTCGCTCTTGGCAAGGAGCTCACCTACGGCACGGCGGAGTACGTGCCCGACCTCGCTGTTCACTATCTCCCCAACACGAGCCACTGGGTGCAGCAGGAGGAGCCGGAGCGCGTGAACGAGATCCTGTGCGAGCACCTCGCCCGGGCGGGCAGCTGATGGCGCGGCCGACGATCGACGACTTCATCTTCGAAGGGGAGAGCGTGCCCTGGTTGCTGCGCAAACGGGTGGTGACGGCGATCGCCGTCGTCTTCGTCGCCTGTATTGGCGGCTATGTGGCCGCCAGCGCCCTGCTCGGCTTTTCGACGGAGATCGACGCAAAGCCGTTTCGCGACTGGATTGACGGCTTCGGGCTCTGGGGGCCAGTCATCTTCGTCGCCGTGATGGCCTTCTCGGTCCTGTTCGCGCCCATCCCGAACGTGCCCATCTTCGTGGCAGCCGGCATCGCCTGGGGGCCCGTCGTCGGCTCCGTCTACACGATGACGGGCCTGATGATAGGGTCGGCGCTGGCGTTCTACGCGGCGCGCCTGGTCGGGCGGCGACACCTGCCGCGGCTCATCGGAGCGAAGGCGGCGGAACGCCTGGACACAACGGTCGACGCGATGGGCGGACGGCTGGTCTTCTGGTCGCGGATGCTGCCGGCGATCAACTTCGACTGGATCAGCTTTATCGCCGGTTTGACGGGGATGCGGTTCACGGTGTTCTTCCTCTATAGCTTCCTCGGTATGCTGCTGCCCACGGTGATCGTGGTGGTGGCCGGGGACGGCCTGAGCCACGACTTCCGGGTGACACTGGGGATGGCCGCGGCCTGGGTGCTCGGCATCGTCCTCAGCGCCGCCTACTTCTGGCAGCGTCGGCGCCGGTGGCAGAGCCAGCGGCTCGCCCTCGCTGGTGCGGAGGGCTGGAAAGAATCGGGGACGGGATGAGGCGCGGCTGAGGGTTGCCCCTATCCCCCGCTTTCCCGTGCAAAGCCGAGAATCGGCGCAATCCCCGGTGCAGACGACGACCAGGACTACTGCCCACCTGCCGAGCAACCTGACCCTTCTTCGACCGGCCACCACCGGCGACCGCGCGCCCGCACCCGCGCCGCCGCGGCTGCCGCGCCTGCTCAGCCGGGCGGAGGTCTTCGAGCGCCTGGAAACGGTCGGCGTGCTGGCGCCGAGGGCACCGCTCTCCTTCCTGGTGGTCCGCGTCGACCGCGCGGGCGCAGCGCACCAGCTCCTCCTGCAGGCGATGACACGGCGCATCCAGGAGCTGATCCGGCCGACGGACACGTTGGGGCAGTTTACCGGGAGCAGCTTCGCGGTGGTGCTGCAAGGGACGGGAGCGACGGCGGCGGGGGCGGTGGCCGCGCGGCTCACCCACCATCTGAACCAGCTGGCGGCGAGCCTGAGCAGCGGCGCGCGGGTCGAGGTGTACGCGGCAACGGGCACGGGACTGAACGCCGACACGCTGCCGGTGGCCGCGCTCGACTCGCTCGACGACTGCTGTTAACCCGTGCTCCGGATAGGAGCAGCGCTCTCCAGCTTCGTTTGACGGCGCCTCCGGGCGCGGCGTAGCGTGCGCGCCACCGAGGGGAGTTGAGCAAGCGGACGCTTGCGGGGGGCGGTGCATGGTGGAGTTCACGGAGCGGGAGCGGCAGGTCCTCGTCCGCCTGGCGGCGGGGAGGACGAGCAAGGAGATCGCCCGCGACCTCACGCTCAGCGTCAACCGCGTGAACGCGCTCGTCCTGCAGCTACGCAGGAAGCTGGGCGCGGCGAACCGGACCGAGGCGGTGGGAAGGTGGGTGGAGCAGGAGAGACGCAGCCACGAGGGGGAGGAGGAAGGTCGCTAGCTGGTGTAACAGTTCTGGTATACCAGTTTTGCGGTATTGCCGCGGCTCTGGCCCCGGGCTCAGCATGCCCGGCAGCAGGTCCGGTTGATAGCCACGAGCGGTGGCGGGCTGGCTTGCCAGAGGAGGCGTAGAATGAAAGCGCTGACCCGCAGGATGATCGCCGGCGTCCCGATGTGGCTGGTCCTCGCAGCGTTCGCCCTGAGTGGGGCGGCCTCCGTTTCACTGCTGCCGCTGACTCCCGCCCGGGGTTACGATTGGAACACCTCGACGGTGTGGGTGCAGGACACCAACAGCAACGTCTCCTTCAGGGCCACTTTCCTCAAAGACTACTACTGGACGTGCGCATACAGCTGTGCGCTGCGTGTCGGCGACGTCGGTGCATGGGTGAATATCACCCGAATTGGTCACAGCTATAATCACATTGAGTATGCGCTCACAAGTGATGCCTCCGTCGGCGAGTGGTACCAGCCAGTTGACTTTACCTTCACTTACTATAATACGCCGCAGAACATCTGGCACTCATTCAATCGGTATGTTCAGGGCGTATCTGGCTACTATAACTATGTAAGTACGACGACCTGCTATAGTCAGACATGTCAATTTGGTTATAAAGACGGGGCGTATGTTGAGGCGGCAATCTATTACAACAACAATAATCCATTCACGTACGAGTCGGGTATTCCCGGCCCCTAGCAAGCCGTCCGGCCAAAACGCGTGAAGGCCAGGAAAGGAGCAAGCTCCGATGAACATCCGCCTGGGACGAAAGCAGCTCGCTGTCGTCGGCCTGGCCGTGGCGGCGGGGGCGGTCGTAGCGGTCTCCGCCTCGGCGGCGACCAACCTCTTCGCGGACCCGGGGCGGGCGCGCCTCGGCGGTGAGGTCTCCCCCCAGAGCGCCTCCAGCACCGCCGGGGCGATCACGCTCTCCGTCTCCGAGGCGATCTTCTCCGGCACGCAGACGCTCCTCCGCCTCCAGGCAACCCAGGACGGCCAGCCGCTCGACCCGGCGGTCTACTCCATCCGGCCCGCCGCCGTGAGGACCAGCGGCTTCGCCCAGGCGCAGGGCCAGGAAGGGTCGCAGGCCTCAACAGGGTCGCGCCTCCTGCAACTGCCCCCCGTCCTCGCGCCCGGCCCCGTGACCATGACGATCGCCGAACTCGTCGTGCGGCCGCCGGGCGGCTCGGCCAGCGTCGTGCCCGGGCCCTGGCAGCTGACCCTGACCGGCGTCGCCAGGTCCGACTTCGCGAACGTGATGCGCGTCGAGGCCCTGGCCGGCGGGACGGTCGACCTCGAGGGCAATGCCGTCCGGGTGACCGGCTACCGCTCGACCTCGCAGACGATCGTCGAGTACACCCAGGTCGAGGGGCTGACCGAGATCGTGCCGCCTCGGCTGAGCGGTAAGGGCTTCGATCGGGCGGACCCCTACGAGGTCGGCGCCGCCGGCGGCGTGCGGCGCGCGGCTTTCGCCCCCACCCCCTTCGGGGAAGAGGTGGTCGTCGCCTTCGGCCCCTTCAGCCAGGCGGACGCCAGCGCGCAGCGGCTGCGCATCTCGCTGGTCGACGCGACGGGCCAGTCGCTCCTGGACAGAGGCGGCGAGGTGCCGATCGAGCCCTCCCAGGTCCTCTCCGGGGACGCGACCATCCCGGTCTCGGTCGAGGTGATAAGCCAGCACATCCCGCCGCTGCCTCCGGGGATGACCTATGTGGACTTCGGGCGCGTGAATCCCACTGGCGACATCAAGCTCATACGCTTGAACTTAAACGGGACCTGGGATCCCGATTTCAGCGCGGGCAACCCCTACGCAAACACCCCGGGCCTGCTTGACGCGAGAGGCGTCGCGCTCCGGATGGTGACCGCCGGGAGCGGCTACAGCAAGGACGCGTCCGGCCAGATCCGCGAGGGTAGCTCCCAGGACTCCTTCTTCCTCGAGCCGGACATGGACATGACGACGGTGACGCTCATCCTCGGCGCGCCGCAGCGCGTCCTCCAGGGCGACTGGCAGGCCACGCTCCGCCCGGTGAAGTAGTGCGCCCGGCCCCCCGCCTGGTGCGCCGCCTCAGTAGCGGATGCCGGTGCCGGTCATGACGGCGACGACCCGGCCGGAGGCGTCGCGAAAGGTCGTCTTGCTGACGAGGATGAGCATCTCGCCGAGGCGGCCGCTGCGCTCCTCGACGGAGGCGAGCGCGGTGGTGGCGGTGAGCTCGTCGCCGGCGCAGACGTCGGCCATGTACTCGATCTCGGTGCCGCCGTTGAGACGGCGCGTGAGCGGCCGGGCGGGCTCGAGCGTGAGCGGCGAGGCGCGGCGGCTCGTCACCGGGTCGCTGGCCGCGGGGTCGAAGACGGGCGTGCCGAGGTAGCCGGGCGGGCACGGCAGGCCGCGATAGCCGGCGGCGCGGGCCGCGTCCTCGTCGTAGTAGATCGGGTCCGTGTGGCCGACGGCGCGGGCGAACATTCGCACCGACGTTCGGGTCACCTCGTGGGGAACGGGGTCCGACTCACGGCCGATGGCGGCGCGCATCTCGTCGGTGATGAGGGAGGGCTGGTCGCCTGACATGGGCAGGACCTCCGCGTGGAGCAGGCCGCCGGGCGGCTGAATGTGAACAGTACAGGACGGCGGGGCAGGGTTCGAGGCGAAGGCGGGGTGTCGGCGCGAGAAGGGACGGAGATTCCCTCAGGGCGCGAGAGACAGGCGCGGTCCATACTAGCGGCAGCGTGGCCGGCCCATGAGCACAGCACCCGTCCGACTGCTCCTCGCCTGCGAGGATCCCCAACAGGCCGCGCTCGTCGGCGCCGCCGCGATTGCGCGCGGATGGGCAGTGACGGCGACGGGGAGTGACGAGCCGGCCGACGTGGTCGTGGTGGGCGGACCGCAGGCCGAGCTGCCCGCGCGCTGCCGGCTGCTCCGCGGGCGAAGCTCGGGAGGGGCGGTGATTCTGGCGCTGGCGACGACGGCGGGCGCGGGGGAGGCGCTGGCCGCGGAGGCGGACGACGTGCTCACCGCGCTAACGGCGACAGAGATGGGAATGCGGTTGGCGGCTGTCGAACGGCTCGTCGAGGCGCGCCGCGGGTGGCAGCAGGCGGAGAACCTGCGCAGGCAGAGCGAGCGGCGCACGGAGGAGCTGGTCGAGCAGGCGGCGGACATGATGTACGTCCATCGACTGGACGGCCGGCTGACCGCTCTCAACGGCGCGGGCGAACGGGTGACCGGGTATTCGCGGGCCGAGCTGCTGAGCATGACCATCTTCGACCTCATCGTTCCCGGGCTGCACGATCAGGCGCGCGAGATGACGCGGCGGAAGCTGGCGGGCGTGGAGGCGACGACCACCTGGGAGCTGGAGATCGTCACGCGCGACGGCCGCGTGGTACCCCTGGAAGCGCATTCCCGCCTGGTGTATGAGGACGGGAAGCCGGTCAGCGTGCAGGGCGTCGCGCGAGACATCAGCGCGCGGCGGGCGGCGGAGACCGCGCAACGCGCCGAGGCGGAGACGTTCAAGCTGCTCTTCGTCCGCAACCCGCAGCCGATGTGGGTCTACGACAACGAGACGCTGGCGTTTCTGGAAGTGAACGAGCGGGCGGTGGCGCACTACGGCTACACGCGCGACGAGTTCCTGGCCATGCGGCTGGTCGACGTCCGCCCGGCTGAGGACAGAGAGGCCTTCCTTGCGCAGATGGCGACCAACTCGGTGGGCAACATGGGCGAGTGGCGCCACCAGAAGAAGGACGGGTCAGTCATTTGCGTGCGCATCAACGCGCAGAGGCTGACGTTCCAGGGGCGACCGGCGACACTGGTCGTCATCGACGACGTGACAGCGCAGCGCCGGGCAGAGGAAGAGCGCGCGCGGCTGACGACGGTGGTGGAGTGGTCGACCGACGTCATCATCAGCCGGGACGTCGAAGGTCGGTACCTGACGTGGAACCGCGGGGCCGAGGCGGCACTCGGCTACGCGGCCGAGGAGGTGCTCGGAAGGCGGCCCGAGGAGGTTTTCCCGGACGGGTCGTTTTCGGACCACCACTGGCCACGCCTGATGGCCGGGGAAGTCGCCGAAGAGGCGGGCATGGTCCGCCTGACGAAGGACGGGCGGCGTCTCCGGCTGGCTGCGTCGTTCTTCCCGCTCCTGAATGAGCGCGGCGAGGTGACCGGTGCCGCCATGATCGCGCGAGACGTGACCGAGCAGCATGCGACGCGTGCGGAGCGGGCGTTGCTGGCGGCGATCGTCTCGTCGTCGCCCGACGCAGTCTTCAGCACAGACGAAACGGGGCGGGTGACGACCTGGAACCGGGGCGCCGAACGGCTTTTCGGGCGGAGCAGCGAGGGGATGCTGGGGACGCCGATCTTCGCCGCGGCGTCCGGATCCGAGGAAGACGTGGAGCGTACGATCGCCGAAGTGGTGGCGGGCCGCACAGTCGAGCTGAGCACATCGGTCACGCAGGCGAACACCGGCCGGCTAGGGCCCGTCTCGGCGCTGATCTTCCCCGTCTTCGGAACAGACGGGCAGATGGTGTGCGGGGGAGCGATCTTCCGGGACCTGAGCGAGCAGCGCGCCGCAGAGGACGCATTGGGCGAGAGCGAGGAGCGCTACCGCGGCATCTATGACAACACGTCGGACATGATCTCCCTGATCCGCGTCGAATCCGACGGTCGATTCGTGTACGAGGGGCTCAACCGGGCGTATGAACGGGTGTCGGGACTGTCGACGGCTGTCGTGCGCGGCCGCGAGCCGGGGGAGATCATGCCGCCGAAGCTGGCCGCGCTGCTGACGGGGCGCTACCGGCGCTGCCTCGAGGCGGGGCACGCGCTCACGTACGAGCACGAACTCGACCTGCCGGCGAACAAGCTCACACTCTCCACGCAACTGGTGCCGATACGCGACGTTCAGGGCCGGATCTGTCGCCTCGCGGGCATCTCCCGGGACATCACAGAGGATCGCCGGGCACAGGAGGAGCGTCGCCGGCTCGATCGGCGCATTCAGGAGGCGCAGAAGCTCGAAGGGTTGAGCCTGCTGGCCGGGGGCGTCGCGCACGACTTCAACAATCTGCTTGTCACGATACTCGGCAATGCGGGCTTCGCGCTGATGGACGTGGCCGAGAACTCGCCGACGGCGGAGGCGCTCCACGACATCGAAACGGCCGCCCGCCGCGCGGCGGACCTGACGCGGCAGCTGATGGCGTACGCCGGGCGTGGCCGGCTCCTCGCCGAACCGATCGACCTCTCCCAGGTCGTGCAGGAGACGGGCCGCCTGCTGGGGGTGGCGATCTCGCCGCGCGCGCAGGTGGAATACGACCTGGCGCACGGCCTGCCTCTCATCGAGGGCGACGCCACGCAGCTGCGGCAGGTGATCATGAACCTGATCACGAACGCCTCCGACGCGCTCGGCGACGACAACGGCGAGATCCGCATCGCCACTGCGCTCGTCCGCCTCGACCGCGCGACGCTCGCAGTCGGTTCCTGGAGCGAGGACGTGTCGGAAGGAGAGTACGTCTCCGTCGAGGTGAGCGACACGGGCTGTGGCATGGACCCGGAGACGCAGGCGCGGGTGTTCGAGCCGTTCTTCACGACGAAGTTCACGGGGCGCGGCCTTGGGCTGGCCGCCGTCCAGGGGATCGTGCGAGGGCATGGCGGGGCGATCACGATCGCGAGCCAGCCGGGCAGGGGGACCGCTTTCCGAATCTACCTGCCCGTACGGGCGGCGGGAAGCACATCGCGAGAAAGCGTGGAGCAGCGGGCGGGCAGAGAGCAAGCGCCCACATCCGGCCGCGGGGGCCTGCGGATCCTTGTTGTCGACGACGACCCGGGCGTACGCGAGGTGACAGCGCGGATGCTGCGCAGCCGCGGCTTCGCGGTGGTAGCCGCGGAGGACGGGATGCAGGCAGTCGAGCTCTTCGCGCGGGACCCGGCCGGCTTCGACGCGGTGCTGCTCGACTTGGCGATGCCGCTGATGGACGGTGCGCGGACCTTCCTCGCGCTGCGCAACCTGCGTCCCGGCGTGCGTGTCGTGATCATGAGCGGGAAGGACGACGGCCAGGCGGTGCCGGAGCTGCGGGAGGGCGCGGCCGCCTTCATCCTCAAGCCCTTCCTGCCAGGCGACCTCGTTACGCAGCTGCTGCAGGCGGTCGGTAGGGAAGCCCGCGACGCGTGCCCCTGACCGCTGCCGCGCCCGGCGGCTACTGGATGGTGAGCTTCAGGGGAACCGAATGGGTGATAGCCCCGGACTTGCCCGTGATCATCACGGTGAAGGTGCCGCGCACGCTGAAGAAGCTGGTCGTGATACGCAGCGACGTCGTTGCTGAGCCGTTCGGCGGGGGCGCCAGAGACGACGAGCCGAAGCGCGCGCTGACGCCCGCCGGCAGGCCGGTGACAGTGAGGGCGACGGGTGAGCTGAAGCCGCCAACGGAGCGGACGGCCACGCTCGCGGTTCCGCTGGACGAGCGCCTCAGGGTCATGCTGGCAACGCTCGAGGAGACGGCGAAGTCAGCCGACGAGGTCGCCGAGATCGTGAGCGAAACTGCCGTGGTGTGGACAAGGCTGCCGCTGGTGCCGGTGACCGTCAGCGTGTAGGTCCCGGTTGGCGCGGAGGTGGTGGTGGTGATGGACAGCGTCGACGAGGAGGTCGCGGGGTTCGGGCTGAAGCTGCCGCTCACGCCGGCTGGCTGGCCGGAGAGGGCGAGCGAGACGGAGCCGCTGAAGCCGCCACTCGCGGTGACGTTCACCGTGTAGCTCGTGCTGCCCCCAGGATTAACGGAGCGGCTGCCGGGAGTGGCCGAGAGGGAGAAGTCGGGCGTGGGCGCGACGGCGGCGGCGAGTGCGCTGTCGACGCCGGCCCGCGGGCTGCCGAGGCCGGTGACAAAGTCGTAGCCGGCCTTTGCCGTGCACACCGCGCCGCAGCTGCCGTTCGCGCCCGAGGTGACGTCGGCGAGGCCGGCCGTCAGGGCGTAGAGCTGCTGGTGGATCTGGAAGGTTGACGAGCCGAACGGGCCCTGGCCGGCGGCCGCTCGCAGCTGGTTCGCAACGGCGATGACGGCAGCCCACTGGGGCGCACCAGCGCTCGTGCCGCCCACCTTGAACCAGCCGGTCTGGCCGCTGTAGGCGACGGTGTCATAGACGGCGAAGCCGGTCGTAGGATCGGCGTCATAGGAGACGTCGGGAATGCCGCGTTTGGCGTATGTGTTGACGGCGGCCTGGTAGGCGGGCTTCGCCTCGAAGAGGCTGACGCCGCCACCCGATCCGCTCCAGGCGCTTTCGCCGCTCACCGCACCGCCGGCGCCGAGGGAGAGGGTGGTGCCGCCCACGGCGACGACGTAGGGGTCATAGGCGGGCCAGATGCCCGGATTGCCGGCGTCACCGGAGGCCGCCGTGCAGACGGCCGCGGCCAGTCGGCAGTGGGAGTCGTAGACCGTCTCGGTGCTGAATTCGTTGGTGCCCCAGCTGAGGCTGATGACACTGGCGCCCTGACCGGCCGCGTAATCGACGGCGGAGAGGAGGTTTGCGAGGCTGTTCGTTGCCGCTTCTACCAGGAGGATGGTCGCCTTGGGCGCGACGGCGTGGGCCCACTGCACGTCGAGGGCGATCTCGAGGGCCCAGCCAGGATCGACGCCTGGGGTCCCCTGCGGCGTTGCCTTGACGAATGTGAAGCAGTTCGCGGGGTCGGCACCAACCGAGCCGCAGATCAGGGGCAGGCTGAACTGGTGGCTGAAGGTGTTGAGGTCGGAGGCGATCGAGGGGTGATCGAAGGCGTCGACGATTGCGATGGTCTGGCCGGCACCGTCGCCGCTGAGGCCCAGATAGGCCTGGATTTGCGCGGGCGTGTAACCGGAAGGCACAGCGCTGGTGACCTTCGGCTCGCCGGTGGCGCTACGACCGTTGACGTGGACGAAGAGGGGATGGTTGACGCGGCCGGGCCCGAGGGGGCCCTGGTTGACCTCGGCGAACGACGGCCCGGAGGGCGGGGAACCGGCCAGGGCGGGCATCGCCCCGCCCGACGACACGAGAACGACGACGAATGCGAGCAGCCCGGCAATCCACTTCATCTGTCTCTCCTCCACGCTGCAGGGGCGTCAACCGGGGCACCGTACACCGGTCCATGAGGGCGATCAATGAGGGAATTGGCACATGCCATGTGAACAACTGGCGACAGGGACACCGCGGGAAGGCTCGCCACGAGGTGGTCGAGCGATGAGGGAGCGGCAGGTCGAGGGAAGGCGGGCACCACGGTGTATACTGGAACTACCTCCACTCGTGAGGTGTTCCCCATGCTGTTCAATGTCTCGCAACTGCTGCGCGAGCCGGTTGGTTCCACCCGACGTTTTTCGCTCGAGCAGGACCCGCCGGTGCACCGTGGTTCGGCCCTGCTGACGCGGACGCCGGGCGGCGTGCTGGTGCACGTCGACGCGGAGGTGATCATCGAGGACCGCTGCAGCCGCTGCCTCGTCCCGTTTGGCTACCCGGCCCACGTTCGCTTCGACGAGATCTATGTCCAGCAGGTGGACGTGCTGACGGGCGTGCGCCTTCAGCAGCCGGAGGACCTCGACGCGTTCCTCATCGGGCTCGACCACACGATCGACATTACGGAGGCCGTGCGGCAATATACCGAGGTGGCTGCTGCCATGCAGCCGCTCTGTCGTCCTGACTGTCCGGGGATCTGCCCCGAGTGCGGGCAGGACCTGAGCCTCGCGAGCTGTCGCTGCGACCGCTCTCCGGCGGACTCGCGCTGGGCGGCCCTGGCAGCGTTGAAGCGTTCAACGAATGGGTGACAACCTGAAGGAGACCCACCATGCCACCGCTGCCGAAGCGGAAGTACGCGAAGTCGCGGCAGGGCAAGCGCCGCAGCCATCTCAAGATAGCCATGCCCCACGTCGTCGACTGTCCGCGGTGCAAGAGCCCGCGGCTGGCACACCACGCCTGCCCGGTCTGCGGGACCTACCGGGGACGCGAGGCGATCACGCTGCCGAACCCCGAACTGGAAAGCTAACCACGTCGCCGACGGCGGAGGCGGCCTTCCTCGCCTTCGGCGACGGGACGCAGAAGGACCGAGCGTTCGTCTTCCCCGGCCAGGGTGCCCAGGCCGTAGGCATGGGGAAGGACCTTTACGACCAGTTCCCCTCCGCGCGCGACCTCTTCGATCGGGCGGACGAGATCCTGGGCACGCCCCTCAGCCGCCTGTGTTTCGAAGGGCCCGACGAAGAGCTGCGGGAGACGCGGAACGCCCAACCGGCGATCGCGGTGACGAGCCTGGCGCTGCTCAAGGTCGCGACCGAGCTGTCGCCCGTCCTCCTGCAGGCGCGACCGGCGTTCGTGGCGGGCCATTCGCTCGGCGAGTACTCCGCCCTGGTCGCGGCCGGCGCGCTCTCCTTCGACGGCGCCGTGCGTCTGCTGCGTACCCGCGGTGAGCTGATGCAGACGGCCGGCGACCGAAATCCCGGCACAATGGCCGCCGTCCTGGGGCTGGACGTATCCGACTGCGAGGACGTCTGCCGGGAGGCCGGTGCGGAGATCTGCAACGTCAACGCACCCGGTCAGATCGTCATCGGCGGACGCCGCGAAGCCGTCGTGCGCGCACTCGACTACGCAAAGGCACGCGGCGCGGCGAAGGTCATCCCTTTGAGCGTGAGCGGTGCCTTCCATAGCTCGCTCATGAAGCCCGCCGCCGAGGCGATGGTGCAGCCTGTGGCCACGGCACCCATCCGCGACGCCGTCGTGCCAGTGGTCGTGAACTGCACGGCGACGCCTGCGCGCGACGAGCTGGCGCTGCGCAACGAGCTGGTGGACCAGGTGTCGCGGCCCGTGCAGTGGAGCCAGACCGTGGAGTTCCTCGGGCAGCAGGGCGTCGAGACGTTCTTCGAGTTCGGCCCGGGGCGGGTGCTGACAGCGATCATCAAGCGGATGCTGCGCAGATCGACCTGTGTCAACGTGAACGACGCCGCCACCGTTCGCGTTCAGCTCTTCCGGCCGGAAACTTGAGGCAGAATGTCTGAGAAATTGCGAGTACCCTGGAAGGCAAGCGTCGTTGCTGCGGCAGGTTTGTCACTGGCAGGGGCAGCGGGCGTGGAGTGTGGAGGAGGCGGTAGTGAGCCTGAAGTGTTGGGGGCAGCAACGGTAGCAACAGAATCATTTACTGCAACAGTTATACCAGGGCAGACGAAGGTTGTTACTGCAGAACAAACTTCAACGTCGGCTGTAACTCCTGAGGTTATTGTGCCTATTACGGCTCAGAATGAAATTAAGAAAGAAGTGACAGCCGTTTATAAAGGCAAGACTCTGCAGAATGGTTCCTGTTCGGTCGATATTGTGGACAATTTCATCGATCAGATTTATGCCCTGTATCAGAAGAATCCTAATAAGTTTACCCTTGCCGGAGGAATCGCTTCTGTTTATGCTGAACTAGTCGTGATGTCTGAGAATAGTAAGGATGAGAGCGTAACTGGCCTGATGAAAAGAATTGAGGCCGGAGTCAGCGAGTTGACCAAGGAACATCTAAAAGAGCGTAATTTACCGGCTGAGAATCTGCAGGCAGGTATTGATGCATGGAACCAAAGTGTAGCTCGTAAAGTTTTGGCAATTAAGGACGGTAGTGGATGCGATATTGTTATCGAGGGCAAAAAATAGTAATACGGTCGGTTATTGGGTTCAGTTTAATTTTTGACTAATTCGAAGCTATTATAGTTACCCGTGTGCCTGCTGGGGCGGAGTTTTGGAGGGTGATTGCAAAAATTGATTGACTTGGGCGCAATCAATAGCAATACTATATTGTATATGCGCGTACCCGAGTTTAAGTCGTATGAAGATGATGAAAGCGTAAAAGCTTAATGCTTTTGGGTTTTGGCCGCGGCTATAGATGGAATTTGGCTAAAGAGCGGGTCGGGTACTGTTTCGGACAAGTCGAGCGGTGGGATACAGTCAAGTATTGGAAGGACAGCGGGTTTTTAAAGAGAGCAATTGAAATAGAATAGGACATATTCAGGTTATGTTTCCCTTGTTCGGACAGTTGTTAGTGGATTATCAGGCCGCTCCGTCAGACGAGAGGAAGAAGGAATTGGATGACTTGACTGTCGAGGCAAAGAAGAGTTTCCCTGACAAATTCAACAAAGCGGATTAGGGAGGGGCGGCGATGGGCGAGCTGGAGGGGAAGAGCGCGCTCGTCACGGGCGGCTCGCGGGGAATCGGCCGGGCAGTCTGCCTGGAACTGGCCCGCCGCGGCGCGCGGGTGGTTGTGAACTACCAGGCACAGGGGGCTGCCGCCCAGGCGGTGGTCGCCACGATCAGGGAGGCGGGAGGTGAAGCGCTCGCCGTCCAGGCCGACGTGGCCGACGCCGAGGCCGCGAACCGGCTCGTGAAGGCGGCCGCCGAGGCCCTGGGCGGGCTCGACATCCTCGTTAACAACGCTGGAATTACCCGCGACGGCCTGCTCA
>JADLBT010000383.1 GCA_020847555.1 Gemmataceae bacterium | reverse complement strand
GTTGCGAAAGCCCACGGGGTGCCATCCGTGGGCTTTCGCAACACCTCCTTACGTTCAGCGGCGGAGCGGCTTTTCCTGGGCCGCGACCTGCCGGAGATCGTCGTAGATCTTCCGGGCGGCGGTGAGGCGTTCCTCCAGCTTCGGCCACAGCATGACGAAGCGGTCCTTCGGATTGGCCTTCCGCTTCTGATAGAGATCCTCGATGCTGCGCAAACTGGCCAGTCGTTTGGCCAGCAGTTCGTCCACGGCCTCATACTTCCAGGGCCGCAGACCCTGGCGCGTCACCCAGACGGGGGTGGTGTGGGCCAGGCTGCCGTTGAAGGCGGTGGTCCGCGCGGCAAGCCAGAAGCCGCTGCCGGCGTCGATCGTGAAGTCGAGCTTGACTTCCCCTAGCTCCTGCTTCGCGTCCGGTTTGGCCGCGGCCGCCGACCGGATCACCTCGCCAAAACGCACGACTTCCAGGACGCGCGGCAGGCCGACCTGGCGATGCCCCCAGGCGCGGGCGCGGACTCGCAGTTTCTGTCCCCTGTCCGCGGCGATCGTGTCTCCGGGATACGCCTCTTCGACACGCAGTTCGAGCATCGGCCCATTGGTGACGAAGGTCCGGCCGCGGCGCACGGCGTCAAACCAGGCATCGGCCGACAGGCGCGGCTGGCCCGTGTAGGCGTAGGCCCGCGCCTCGCCGATGGAGCCGCCCCAGGGGAGGTCCGAGCCGGCCAGGGCGGTCAGCCGCATGCCCAGGTTGAGGAACTCGTAATACAGGGCTGGCTCCGACTTCCCGAACTGCAACAGCTCCACAAAGTCCACCTTGCCCCTCGGGACGTTGAGGCTCATGTCCCGGTGGACGAAGAACGCCCCGGAGTTGACGTGGGCATAGCCGACCAGCCCCCCCTGGGCTCGGGTGCCGTCAAACTGGCGGTCGTAGAGGAAATACTGGGCTGTGTCGCGCACCATGTGGTCCGCCAGGTTCAACGCCAGCGTGTGGCCCAGTTCCTGGTGCGTCCGCGGGCACTCCTGGCCGGGAGCCAGGGCATAGTTGTCGGCAACCAGCCGGTGCTTGGGTCCCCAGCCCCGCTGCTCGAACCAGGTGCGGTTGATGTCGCCCATCTTCACCACGTTGATGACGTGCGTGTCCTCCGCCCGGGCCCAGGTGAGGATGCGCTGGGCATCCTGGTCGCCGAGGATCTGGGCATGCACATGGTCGTCGCCGCTCCACCAGCCGAGCTTGCCCATGTCCACCCAGCGGCGCAGGGTCACGGCGTTCTTCGCGGCCTTGCCCGCGACCGCCGCCATTTTGGCCGTGTGCGGCACGTACTCGATGCCCCGGCGAAGCAGGACTTCCCATTGGCCGGGCCGGGCATCCAGGGCGACAACCCCCGCGCTGCACCAGGTCGGGACGTTCAGCGGCGCCCCGAGATTGGGCTGGCGGCGCGCCCCCAGGCGTCCCTGGTTGTCCCACTGACCGCTCAGGTCCACGGGATTGCTGGGTGCGTGGTACTGGCCGTCGTCCAGGAAGCGCGGACTGACCATGACCGGGACGGCAGGTCCGCCGGGCGTGTCGCTCACCGCGATCTCGATCCGGCCATTACCAGCGCCCGGAGGCGGGGCCTGATCGCTGCTCCGCAGGCGCGGATAGAGAACGGGCGCGGCTCCTACCGCCAGGCCAAGAACCAGAGTCGTTGCCAGACCGGCCGCCAGGCGAAGTCGCGTTCGCCCCGACGCAGTTGCACTCATGGCACTCCCTCCAGCAAGAATGGGCGCCTGTCGCACAGAAACTCACGGACCCAGCACCCGGCGGACGTAATCCCGGCTGCGGCGCAGGTTCTCCTCCAGCGACCGGGTCTGCCGCGTCTTCGTCTCGTAGGCCAGCTCGACCGTGTAAAGGCCCTGGTAGCCGATCTTCTTGAGGATCCGGCGCACCCGGGCGTGATCGATTTCCCCGTCGCCCAGATCCTCCGACCAGACGCCGCCCCGGGAGTTGCGCAGGTGCAGGTCGAGGACGCGCTTGCCGGCGTCCTGCAACAGGCGGTACGGATCCTGCTTGCCGCGCAGCACCCAGTGCAGGTCGAGGCAAAAACCGACCTTTTGCGGATCGGTATTGCGGAGCATGTGATACCACTCCCGGGCCTCCTGGCGCATCTCGGGGTCGTGGGAGTGAATGGCCAGCTGGACGCCGAGCTGCCGCAGTGCCTCGCCCAGGCGATTGAGGTTCTCCGCCTGGACGGCCAGCTCCGCGTCCGTCTTGTGGCCGGGGATCGGCTGGGGATTGTGGACCACGAGGCGCAGACCGTGCGGCACGCCGTTTTTCGCCTGCTGCACGATCTGCCGGATCGTCGCCGCGCCGCCGTCACGGGTGTGCATCACGCCGCCCGCGTACGCCGCCGGCATGCGCAGCCCGTGTTGTCGCAAGCGGGCCGCGACCTTCGCGGCCGCTTCCGGCGTGCTGTAGAAGCTCAGCCAGCCCTGCACGGCGTCGTAGCCGGCCCGTTTCGTGGCGGCCAGAGCCTCCTCGAGGTGGTCCTCCAACCGCTGCTTCTGCTTGCCGTAGTGCTGCGTCCAGATGTAGAGCTGGGCAGCGACCACGGG
>JADLBT010000382.1 GCA_020847555.1 Gemmataceae bacterium | reverse complement strand
AGCCCGGCGAGGCGCCGAGCCTGCCGGCCCTGCTTGAGGGGACGCGCCTGGCCGAGCAGCACGCGAGCGGGCCGCGCATCACTCACCTGCCGGCGCAGGTCGGCAAGCCGTTCAGCCAGCTGCAGGGCGGCGAATCCGCTCGCTCCGTGGCGCGCATCGAGGCGCCGCGCCTGACGGCGGTCCCCAGTCCGTCCGAGGCCGCGCCGCCCGCGCGGGCCGGGGAGGCACTGCTCCCGCCGGTGCTGCTCGGGCAACCGACAAACGGCGAGCCGAACCTGCCGTTGCGCCCGACCGGAGAGTAGCGTGGGACGGAGACGGCGCCCGGCCGGTCTGCAGCGGGCCGCGGTCACATGGCCGAGAGGATCCAGAACAGGAAGATGCCGCCGACCGCCGCCAGCCCCAGGCCCAGCAGCAACCACCACCGGGCGGCGTTCGTCACAACGGCACTCGCGCCGGCCCCGGCGAGCTTGCTGGACGGCGCGCCGTTGCGACCGGCGGCGTGCGGCCTCTTCCGCGGTGCGGGAGCAGTCTTGAACTCGGGGTAGGCGCGGAGTAACTGGTACTCGCCCTGGGCCTGGTGGGACGCCTCGACGTCACGCGGCAGCCGACCGTCGCGCAGCCGCGTCAGAACCTGGCGCGTCGTCGCCTTGGCCTTGCACCACTGGCCGTTCCGGTCGCGGTAGCGCAGATACCACACGTCCGGGTCGTCGGCGGCCGGCGCGGGCGGGGGCGGCGGCGGGGCCGACAGGTCGGGGCACGTCGGCGGGGCGGCCGTCGCCAGCCGCTGCTGGACCAGCGGATCCTGCAGCGCCAGCTCCGGATCCACGAAACTGAGGACCGGGGCCGCCAGCCCGGCCCGCTCCAGGTCCACGATCAGTTCACTGACCGTCTGGTAGCGGTCCTGCGGGTCGCGCGCCAGCATTCGCTCAAGGATCGCGTCGAGCGTCCGCGGGACGGCCGGGTTCAGCGCGCTGGCCGGATCGAAGAAGCCGAGGCTCTTCTTGTCGAGTACCTCCAGGTGATTGACGCCGGAGAACGGCACCTGGCCGGCGAGGAGGTGGTACAGGGTGGCCCCGAGGGCGTAGATGTCGCTGCGGCCGTCGGCGTACTTGGCGTTCATCGCCTGCTCATACGGCATGTAGTACGGCGTGCCGAACCCCTGGCGCGTGGCCGTCAGGTGGCTGGTCTCGTCGGTCCGCTTGGCCAGGCCGAGGTCCGACAGCTTGGCGACGCCGGACGACGTGAGCAGGATGTTGTCCGGCTTGATGTCGCGGTGGATGACGTTGCGCGAGTGGGCGTGCTCCAGCGCCCGGGCGACGTCGAGGATGATGTGGACGGCGTCTCCGACAGCGAGCCGGCCGAAGCGGTTGAGCAGGGCGTGGGCGCTCGGCCCGTCCACGTACTCCAGCACGAGGAAGTGCCGGCCGGTCGAGCCGTCCTGGCCGACGGCCAGGTTGCGGACGATGTTCGGGTGATTGAGCAGGGCGCCGCTCTTGGCCTCGCGGTAGAAGCGATCCACCGACGGCTGGCTGTCGGCGAGGTGCTGGGATAGCACCTTGATGGCGACCTTGCGGTCCTCCCCTTCGCGGTAGCCGAGGTAGACGGCGCCCATCCCGCCCTCCCCCAGGCGGCGCAGCAGGCGGTAGCCACCCAGGTAACGGAGTTCCTCCCCCTCTCCCCCGCCGTCGTGCTTGCCGTTGCCGTTGCTCTCGGGGGCGGGCCGGTCGCGTTTGCCGTTCGGCGGCGCGCCGGGGTCGAACTGGGTGGCGGTGAGGGAGAGGCGCAGCTCCTCGGCGTCGGCGGAGCGAAGCAACCCCTCGCCGAGGAGGACGTCGAGGAGATCCGCGGACTGCCCGCGCGCGCGGGCGCGCACGACCACCTGGGCGGCGTGATCCACCTGTTTGCGGTCGGCGCCGTACCGAGACACGGCCAGCGCCGCGGCACGCTTCTCGGCGTCGTTGAGCATCTCCTGGCCCTCGCGGATCATATCTCCCGGACAGCGCAGGGCCGCCCCGCAACACCCCAGGTCACGTCAGGCGGGAGGGCACAACCGGGCGGTTTCCGGTCTGGCTGGGGTCTCGACATCTCCACATGCAGGGATACGAGCAGTTTAGCGGGTCCGGCCCGCGCCCGCAACTCTTAAACCGAGAAAGCCCACGACCGTTCGGACCCCGCTCGACCCGGTCGCGGTGGGCCGCGCCCCCGGATAAACGGGTTTTGCAACCTGGATGAAGCCGACGGATTCGTCAGCGGCTGCTTGCAACCGCGGCGCTGGGGCTGCTATGATAAGGAGTCGAACCCGGCCAGAACCCGGCGCGTCCTTCCTAGCGAACGGGTCGCCACCGGCACCAGTGGGGTTGCCGAGGCGGCGCGCCACGAGGGAAAGGGGGCCTTATGTTATCCAGCTCCGGCTCGGCTCTGGACGCGAGTGTCCTGGTTCTCAACAAGTTATTCATGGCCGTCCACATCATCCCGGTGCGGCGGGCGTTTTGCCTGCTGTGCAAGGATCTGGCCGAGGTTGTGAGCCTGGAAGACGGACAGTTCGCCACCTACGACTTCTCCACCTGGCGAGAGGTCAGCGAGTACCGCGCCAGGAACTTCCGCCAGGAAGAAGACGACTGGGTCCGCACCGTCAACAGCGAGATCCAGGTGCCGCGGGTGATCCGCCTGCTCACCTACGAGCGGCTGCCAAAGCAGGCGGTGAAGTTCAACCGCCGCAACATCTTCGCCCGCGACAACAACCAGTGCCAGTACTGCGGCCGGAAGTTCCCGACCGCGGAGCTGAGCCTCGACCACATCGTCCCGCGCAGCCAGGGGGGCCAGAACAACTGGGAGAACATCGTTTGCGCCTGCGTCGCGTGTAACGTCCGCAAGGGCGGCCGCACCCCCAAGCAGGCCCACATGAGCCTCATCCGCAAGCCGGAGAAGCCGCGGCGCAGCCCGCTGCTCAACCAGAAGCTCACCCTGACCAAGTACCAGTCGTGGAAGACGTTCCTGGAGAACGCCTACTGGTCGGTCGAGTTGCAGTAACCTTCGTGCAGGCCGGCGGCTGCCAGTCGGCCTGCGCGAATCTGCTTGAGAATCCTCCCGTGGGCCGGTAACCTGCAACCTCGACCCCGCGGTTGTTCGCCCCACGGAGGTTCTCATGCTCCACGCCTTGCTTCTCGCGTCCCTGTCCGCCATCGGCCAGCCTGATCTCGCCAAACTGCCCCCGCCAACCGGCGACCGCATCGTGCCCAGGGGGGCGAAACTCGAACACCTCTTCACCCGCACGGCCCCGATCAAGGGCGGCCTGACCGAGGGGCCGGCCGCCGCTCCGGACGGCACCATCTACTTCTCCGACATCCCGTTCGGCGAGGACAGGGGGATGATCCTCCGGTTCGACCCGCGAACGAGGAAGACCACCGTCTTCACCGCCGACAGCAAGAAGGCGAACGGCCTGACGTTCGACGCGAAGGGGTTCCTCATCGCCTGCGAGGGGGCCGACCACGGCGGGCGCTGCGTGTCGCGCTGGAACGTCCAGACGGGCGAGCGCACCGTCCTGGCCGATAAATACATGGGCAAGCGCTTCAACTCGCCCAACGACCTCGTCCTCGACGCGAAGGGGCGCATCTACTTCACCGACCCGCGCTACGTCGGCGCCGAGCCGCGCGAACTGAAGAAGGAGGCCGTCTACCGCCTCGACCCGGACGGCACGGTGACCGAGGCCACGACCGCGGTCGAGAAGCCGAACGGCATCGGCATCAGTCCGGACGGGAAGACGCTGTACGTCGCCGACCACAACAGCGGGTCGGACCGGGTGGACGTCAAGGGGGCGAAGCCGAAGCCGGGGGCGATGAAGATCTACGCCTTCCCGCTCGGGGCCGACGGCAAGGTGGCCGGCCCGCGCCGGACGCTGGTGGACTTCGGCAAGGAGGCGGGGTGCGACGGCATGACGCTGGACGAGCAGGGGAACGTCTACCTGACGGTGCGCAGTCCCAGGCGGCCGGGCGTGCTGGTGGTCGATCCAGCCGGGAAGGAGGTCGCGTTCATCCCGACCGGACCCTCCCAGCCCGGCGCTGCCGAGGCAGTCGGGCGGCCGAGCAACGTCGAGTTCGGGGTCGGGGCGGAGAGCAACGTGCTGTACGTCACCGTGGACAAGGGGCTGTACCGCATCCGCCTGAAAGTGAACGGCCACCGCCTCCCGGCGGGGAAGTAAGTACCGGGAAAAGCGAGGGTCCGCGGGCAGCAGCCCGCGGACCCTGGCACCGGCGCCCGTCGGCCGTCACCCCTGGGGCTTCGCCACGTCGATGTCGATGTTGATATCCCCCTTCACCTCGCGAACGATGGGGGTGCTGTCGGGGGTGAACTGCTGGTTGATCTTCTGCGTCTGGGCCGTCGGATTGGCGCTCATGACCTGGATCTCGACCCTGTACTTCCCTTCCGGGATTTTCGCCACCTCGTAGGCGCCGGTCGCCGGATCCGGAGGATCGGCGGGGTAGCGGTTGCCTTTCTCCGTGTCGGAGTGGAACACGAGGGTAACCCCTCCCTGGCCGCCGTTCAGTGGCTTCCCCTTGTTGGTCACCTTCCCGGTAACCTTGACCGTCCGCGGCCCGCTCGAGCACGCGGACAGGAGCAGGCAAGCGGTGAAGCACAACACAGAGGCGACGAACGCACGCATCGAGCAATTCCTTCCTCGAAAAACGTTGAATCGAGGCCAAGGCTCACGGGGCGCGCCCCGTGGGCAGCACGCCACCCGTCCAGAGCAGAAAGCCAAAACCCGACGAGCCGGAAGTGTCAGCGACGGAACGCTTGACGAAACGGTCGCTGACGCTCCCGGCTCGCCGGAACCATTGCATTTGATCGGTTAGCGGCTAGAACTCGTAATTAATGGGCTGGTTATCATCGCGGGCGTTGAGGAAGCGCCAGACGTTCTGCGGCACCGTCTCCTGGACGAAGCGAACGCCCCCATCACTGAAGCAGACGTTGACACCGCCCACATGCAGGCTGCGCGCCTGGGCTTGCCAGTTCCACCAGTTGCGCGGCAGGTTGTCGTTGGAGCAGCCCATCCGGGTCGCCGCGCCCATCCCGGAGCGGGCCGGGAACCCGGCAGCCCGGCGGAGGGCGTCGCAGTCCTCGATGTCGTCGGAGAACTCGTTCGCGTCGTTGGGGGCGGTAGCGTCGCCGATGGCGTGAGCGGCAGTGATACTGGATCCGGCCACGCCCATCGCCCACACGCCGCGCCGGTCGCTCGAATTCAGCCCGGCGCGCACCTCGTTGAACAGGATGGTGTTCGACGTTCCGTCCGGCATCGCGGCCAGCCGGGCTCCCCAGTTGACCCCCATCGGGCCGCCGATCCCACGGTTGTTGTTACTCAGGTCGTTCGCCCCGGAGTCGTGCGACTGGCCGTTCAGGGTGTGGTTGAGCCACCCCGGCCCGGCGTTGGCGGCGTAGTTGCCGCGGGCCCAGTTGCCGCCGTTGAGGGCGAACGGCCCCTGCTGGTTGTTCGCGTCCGACGGGCACAGGAGCACGGGGATGATGATGCCGCGGAGGTTGCGCCAACTCTGGTTGGAGCCGTTGGACGGCATGTAGTTCCGGATGCCGGCGGCATGCTGCCGATAGAGGCTCCCCTGTTCGATGTACGGCAGCAGGTGAACGGCCCAGTTCGGGCCGAAGCCCGGCGTGCGGTAAGCGCTGACCATTTGCCGCATACCCGCGTTCCCGGTCGGCGGCGCCTGGGCGATCTCCACGGCCGGCGGCAGTTTCTTGAAGGAGTCGTGGTAGGCGTGGGCGGCGACGCCGAGCTGTTTAAGGCTGTTCTGGCACTGGGCGCGGTTGGCGGCCTCGCGGACCTTTTGCACTGCGGGCAGGAGCAGGCCGATGAGGATGGCGATGATCGCAATCACCACCAACAACTCGATCAGCGTGAACGCGGTACGCACCCGCTCGCCCCTGGAGATGGGAGGGGTCATGAACGGCACTCCGGGTGATGAGAGAATGTGAGAGAACGAGTCGAGACTTATTAGAAACCTGTGAGCGCTCGCAGTCAATGAAAAAATGGCAAGAAACTTTTGGGTTCCGTCTCTCGTGCAGAGCCCAGGGGGAAATGGTGTGCCACCGTGGTGTGGAAAGCCCACGGGACGCCACCCGTGGGCTTTCCAAATACCCATGCCACACCTTCCTCCTGGAGCCTGCGCTAATACCGGAACTCCAGGCCGAGGTTGATGCCCTGTGCCCAGAAATCGCTGTCGCGGAAAGAGAATGCCGGTCGGCCAGGCCCCGTCAGCCCGCCCACCTGGGGCGCGAACTGGATCGCCTCGCTCTGCGATGAGTTGATGACCCGGTCAATGTGGTTGCCCGGCCGGGCCGCCTCGCTCAGATACAGGAACGTGTAGCCGACCGACGCCCGCATGCGCCGCGTCACCTGACAGCCGACGTTCACCGTCACCTCCGGCACCACCGCGAAGCGCTCCCGCTCGTACGCGCCGATGTTCGTGCGCTGGGCCAGGTAGCCGCCCGGGAACTGCTGCGCCGGCCCGGTCGAGCCGGTGAAGTCGTTTGTCAGCGTCGTCCCGGCGATCGTCACGCGCTGCTGCACGCTCCCCAGCGCGAGCTTGCCGGTGGCCCGAATGAAGAACCGCCCGGCCGCGTACTCGACGCGCCCGCCGAGTTGCCCGCCGTAAAAGCGGTTGCGGGCGTCGAAGCCGTCGAACGTAAGCCGCACGTCATCCGGCGTGGACGGCGGGAAGTCCGGGCTGCTGGTGCGGTAGGTGAGGCTCTCGTTCATTTGCAGGTAGCGGAACCCGAACAGCAGCCCCACGCTCCACCGGGGCTCGGACCAGAGCCGGACCACGCCGTTCAACTCGGCCCCCCACAACTCGCTGTTGACGGTCAGGTCCGCCGCGCCGGAAAAGGCGTTCGGGGCGGCGACGACGACCGACGACTCGCCCGGCGCGGCTGGATTCGCGTCCCGGAACGGAACGGCGAGGAGGGTGTCCAGCCGGTCCCCCGAGACGCCGGCGAACTGGCGCACGGCATGCGATCCGAGGAACAGGTAACTCCCCTCCAACCCGGCCCGCTGCCCCCGGTCGAACCAGACGCCGGCGCTGAAGCGTCCGCCCGAACGCCCTTCGAGGTTGACGTCCTCGCCGCCGAAGAGGACACGGGTGGTCGGCCGGCCGAGGACGCCCGCGTCGGCCGGGTTGCTGCCGGTGAGCAGCGGGGTCGGCAGCGGCGCCCCCTTGATCCACCACAGGAGGTACTCGCCCGTCGCCCAGAAGCGGTGCCGCGACCGGCGTGGACCTGGGTCGTACCGCAGGCCGTCGGGGACCATAACCGGGGCCGCGTCCGACGGGTTGGCGGGCGCCGGCCCAGGGAGGAGGACTGACGGTGAGAGCGGGGTCGCCCGCCGGGGCAGGGTCTGACCGCAGGCGAGTTCCGCGTGGAGCCCGAGGACGGTCGCGGCGAGAACATAGAAGTGCTTCACGTTGCGGGCCTCCCGTCCACCGATGTCCAGTCCGTGGCGTTGCGAGGGCGGGGCGCCGTCCTGTCATCGGCACGGCAGCCGCCGCGCCGCGTGCGGAAATGGGCGTTCTGGCTGGGGCGTGCGGCCGGACAGGGGCAGATCCGGCAGGCGCCGCTTCGTCAGTACGCCCATTCCCCCATGCCGCCAGGCCCGTTGGGGATGGCTCTGGTATACTGACAGCAGACCATCAGGAGAGGAACGTACCGCCATGTCCATGCCCCAGGTTGCCATCGTCGGCCGGCCGAATGTCGGCAAGTCGTCGCTCTTCAACTGGCTGGCGCGACGGCGCATCGCCATCGTGGACCCGACGGCCGGCGTCACGCGCGACCGGCTTACGTCCCTGATCCGAACCGGCGAGCACTTCTTCGAGCTGGTCGATACCGGCGGTATCGGCATCGAGGACGTGGACAACCTCACGGCCGAGGTTGAGAAGCAGATCGACAACGCCATCGAGAGCGCGGACGTCGTCCTGTTTGTCGTCGATGTTCGGGCCGGCCTGATGCCGCTCGACGAGGAGGTGGCGAAGCGGCTGCGCTATGTCACCAAACCGATCGTCCTCGTCGCCAACAAGTGCGACACGCCGGCGCTGGACGCCGAGGCAGCCGAGTTCTACAAGCTTGGCCGGGGCAAGCTGATCTGCGTCAGCGCCCAGCAGGGGCGCAATCGCAAGGAACTGCTCGGCATGATCGCCGCACGCCTGCCGCCGCCCGAGGAGACGGCGCCGCCGGAGAAGGAGAAGGCGATCGAGCTGGCAATCGTCGGCCGCCGCAACACCGGCAAGAGCACGTTCATCAACGCCCTCGCCCAGGAGGAGCGTGTCATCGTCAGCGAGATCCCCGGAACGACGCGCGACAGCATCGACGTGCGGTTCGAGCGCGACGGCAAGGCGTTCGTCGCGATCGACACCGCCGGGGTGCGCCGCAAGGGCAGCATCGCCAACGATATCGAGTTCTACAGCATGGCCCGGGCCGAGCGCTCGATCCGCCGGGCCGACGTGGTCCTGCTGTTCCTGGATGCGTCGGTCGAGGTGAGCAAGGTGGACAAGCAGCTCGCCCACTACATCCTGGAGAACCACAAGCCGGCGGTGTTCGTCGTCAACAAGTGGGATCTGATGATGCCGACGCCGACCGGCAAGATGGTGCAGTACCTGCGGGCCGTGTTCCCGAGCCTCGACTACCTGCCGATCGCGTTCATCACGGCCAGGAGCGGCAAGAACGTTTACGCGGTCCTGAACCTGGCCCAGAATCTGTACAAGCAGGCCAGCGTGCGCGTCGGGACGGGCGATTTGAATCGGGTCGTCCGCCAGGCACTGGTGGCGAGCCCGCCGCCGCTGCGCCAGAACCGCCGGCCGAAGGTGTTCTACGCCACCCAGGTCGCGACCAACCCGCCGACGGTCGTACTGTTCACGAACGGGCCGGAGCTGTTCGACAGCACGTACCAGCGCTACCTGCTGAAAACGCTGCGCGACCAGTTGCCGTTCCACGACGTGCCGATCAAATTGTACCTGCGGCACAAGCGCCGCGAGGAGAAGCCGCCTGCCGAGGAGGCGGCGGCCGAGCAGGCGCCGGCGAAGCGCGACCGGCGCGGCCGCAAGGTGGACCTGTCGCGGTTGAAGTTTCAGACCGATGTCACCGACGAGGAGCTGGAACGCGACCGCAAGCGGTACGACTCGGAGCTGTGGAAGGATCTGTGAACCTTACCCCGCGTGACCGGAGGTTTGTCATGACCTATCTCGCCCACCGCCGACTGGCCCTGTGCGCGGCCCTGGCGCTCGCCGTCGCGGTGGTCACGCTCGGCGTGCGCGGCAGCGCCCAGTCCCCGTTCAAAACGGCGTACTTCAAGGGCAAGGTCGTGCCGCTGGCGGAGGTGCTGGAAAAGGCCGGCGTCAAGACGGATCGCGACGCGGTCGCGTCCTGGATGGCCCTGGCGGCGGACGACGGTAAGTGCTACCCGCTCGTCAAGGACGATGGAGCGCGCATGTTCTTCGCCGACAGGAAGGTGCTGAACCGGCCGGTGCGCCTCACCGGACGGTTGGTGCCCGGGACTGGGCTGCTCCAGGTGACGTACATCCACAGCTACAGCGACGGCCAGCTGCAGGACATCTATTACTGGTGTGACACCTGTTCGATTCGCCGAGCGTGGATGCAGAACTGCGACTGCTGCGGCGACCCGATGGTGCTGCGCGAGGTGCCGGCAAGGTAGGCCGGTCACCCCTTGCGGGCGAGACGCACGACCAGCCGTTCCAGAAGGGTCCGCGGCGGGAGCAGGCTGCCGCCCTTCAGTCCAAGATCCACCTCCATCAGCCACTCGTAGAGGCGCTCCAGCCGGCGCCGCCCCAGGTGCTTCATCTGCTGCTCGGCGCCTTTCAGCGCGAACGCCGCCACCCCCGCCTGTTCCAGCGCCGCGGCCACCGGCCGCCCCTGACGGTACAGCGCCGCCGCCTGCGCCAGCCGCCGTAGCTGCATGCTGAACGCGCCGAGGATGCGCATCGGCTCCTCACCCTGCGCGAACAGCCGGTCGAGGATCGTCAGCGCCTCCTTCGCATTCCCCTGACCGATGGCGTCGAACACCTTCCAGGTCGTCTCCTCGCGGCTGCGCCCGACGAGCCGGTCAACGTCGGCCGCGTCGATCCGCGCCCGGTCGCCGATGTAGATCGCGAGCTTGAGCAATTCCTGGTCGAGCTGTCCCATCTCCGGCCCGATCAGCTCGACGAGGAGGGCGGCCGCCTGAGCCGTGAGTTGCTTGCCGTGGCGGGCCGTCGCCCACCCGACGCACCACTGCGGCAGCTTGTACGCCGGCGGCGCCTTGCACGCGAGGGCGGCGGACGGATCGACCAGCTTGTACAGCCGCGTGTTGCTCGGCCACGACTTGACGTCGAGCACGAGCGTCCCGGTGTCGGGCAGCTTGCCGAGGATCTTCTCCAGGGTGGCGCGGTTGCGGTTGACGAACGGGTCGGCGTTCTCAACGACGACGAGGCGGCGCGAGCCGAAGAACGGGATCGTCTGCAGCTCGTCGTAGACGGCCGCGAACGCCGCCCTGTCGCCGGGGTGGGTCGAAACGGCGAGGTCGTCGCCGTCCTTGCCGAGGACGAACGCGCGCAGCACCTCCAGGACGCGCCGCTTGAGGAAGTCCTCGTCGCCGTGAAGGACGTACAGCGGCTGCGGTTTCCCTTTGGGCGGGCGTTCAAGGAAGACGAGGCTATCCATGACCGCGGTATCCGGAGTGGTGACGGCCGTGCAGGCTCCTGTCGTCCATTGTAGCCCAGGTCTCACCGCCCCGGCTGTACGTCGATGATTTGCACCTTCGGTTGGGCCAGGTCCACCTTGACCATCTCCGTCGTCACCGCCTCGCCGACGTTGCCGGCGGTGTCGGACGCCTCCACCTTGACGTAGAACTGATACGGGACCGCTGGCGGCATCGTCCACACGTACCGGCCCGAGTTGGCGATCTTCTCGTTCGTCAGCGGGCGCCACGGGCCGGCTGCCTGCTCGGCGAAGGTGATCGCGATCGGTGTGCGGTCGAGGTTCTTGTCGGCGGCCGTCCACAGGACCGTGAGTTTCCCCTTGTCCGCGCCCTGCCCGACGATTACCTGCTGGAGGTTAACCTGTGGCCTGGTCAGATCGACCTCGACCCAGATTTGCGGCCGGTCGCCGAGTTGCGGCGGCCGCTCGCCCAGACCGACCCCGCTCTTCGCGAGGATGGTGAACCCGTACACCCCCTCGTCGTTGACGGTGAACGTCAGCCCCTTCTCGGCCCGCTGCTGGTCGGGCGGGAGCGGGTACTTCTGCCACCCGCGGCCGTCCTGGGTGACCCACAACTCCACCAGCGAGATGCCGGACGGACCCTTCTCGCGGATCTCGAAATTGAGGGTGACGGTCTTGCTGTTGATCAGCTTGCGCGACGGATCGACCGGGACGCCGCCGCCGAACTGCCCGTGCGCGCCGACCGGGGCTGCTGGCGCTCCATGCCCAGGCCCCGCCGCGTCGGCGTTGCTCCCGACGTTCGTCGTGTCCTCCCCCCAGTTCCCGGCCCGATCGCGCGCCCGCAGACGCACCTCGAGGACGGCGTTGGTCTGCGGAGCCCAGTACAGCTGCGCGGCGGCTCCGCGGCGCAGCAGCGGGTTCCAGCCCGAGCTGCCGACCGCCCGGTACTCCAGGATGAGGGCGTCGGGTGCAGTCAGGTCGAGGTGGTCGTCGCGCACCTCCCACGAGACACCAACCTCGCCGGCGCGCGGCGGCAACGGACGGAGGATCACCGTTGGCGGCGTGGTGTCCACCATTACCTTCAGGCTCGGATGGGTTCCTTCCATCGACGGCGGGAAGAGGCGGCCGTCGGTCCCCTGCGTCTGGACCGAGAACCAGTACAGGCCATCCGCCTGGCTGGTGAAGGAGAACCCTTGCTGCTCGGGAGCGGCGGTGGCGAACGGCTCCCACCGGCGGCCCTGGTCGGTGGAGACGTAGAGCTGCAGTTGCTTGACCCACTGGGCCATCTGGACCGGCTGGAACGGGATGCGGAACTTGCGCTCGCGGACGAAGTAAATCCTCCCGGCCGCGTCCGCCTCCTGGGCCTGGACCCGCGGGAAGACGAACCACGCAGACGGAAGAACGAGCAAGAGCGACAGCAGGTGCAACTTCCGCATGCGTCATTCCTTCATGGCGGTCCGCGGTCCGCGGGCAACGGTCAGCGACGGAACAGCCTGACCGCTGACCGCGGACCACTGATCGCTCCTCAGGGCTTCCACCGCAAGGGAATGCCAGCCATGCACCCGTACACCTCCGTGGCCAGGGTCGCCAGCCGTTGGTTGGCCTCTCCCAGCAGGTCGCCAAAGCGTCGCGCCAGGGCGTTGGCGGGGACGATCCCGCACCCCACCTCGTTGCTGACGACGAGCACACGGGCCGGAACCTCCTGCCCGGCGCTCGCCAGTCTCTCTACTTCATCCGCAATCTGCCCGTCGGTCTGCGGACCATGTCCGGGCACTCCCAGCAGCAGGTTCGTCACCCACAGCGTCAGGCACTCGACCAGGACACACCCCGCCGCCCCGTGTACCCGCACCGCACCCGGCACGTCCCACGGCTCCTCCACCGTGTACCACGGCGGATCCAGGGCCGTCCGCCGCTCCTGGTGGCGGGCAATGCGCTGCGCCATCTCCGGGTCGGCACCTCCGTCCGGAAAGGCGCCCGGTGCGGCGGCGGTCGCCAGGTACGTGACCGGAGCGTGGCCGGCGGCGAGTTGCTCGGCGAAGCGGCTCTTGCCGGAGCGCACCCCGCCCACGATCAGCGTGAGTCGGGCCATGGACTCTCTCCGGACCGTCTCTTCTCCACGAATCGTCCGGGCGGTTCGGGTAACTTGAGGAAAACGCGACAAGGCGACCGGGATAATTTACCAGCCGCGCGCCGGCGCGCGGGGAGATCCGCTCGCTGGCGTGCGCGGCTGGTAACCAGTCGCTGCAACCTGTGTCACGCTACTCCGGCGCCTTGATTTGAAGGTCCGGCTCGTAGGAGCGCAACTCCGGCATGCCGAGGATCAGACCGGCGATGCGGTCGGCCTCCGCCTTGCTCGGGGTCCGCAGCTGGACCACCACGCGCCTGTTCGGGTGGAAGGCGATATCGACCTCGCGGGCCGCGGTGCCGACCAGCCGTTTCAGGATGGCCCGCCGAAGCCGAACTTCCGGCTCGGTCGGCGAGGCCGTTGGGGCCGGCGCCGGGGAAGGCACGGCCGACGCCTGCGTGACAGCGGGCAAGGACGCGGGTGCGGGGACGGTCGGCACGACCGCCGGTCGCTGCAGCAGCGCCCGGGCATCTCCGACGACGACCACCCCGGTCGTCTCATAGGGCTCCCCGGGGACCGCGTAGGGCGTCCCTGGGCTTTTCGGCGCGGGCGGCGTACCCGCCTGCCGCACGCCGGACCGCAGGTCGGTCGGGCGGGCGTTCGCGGTCACCACCTTCCCGGTCGCGCTCGACGTGGTCGGTGCCGGCGCGGCAGATTGCAGCGGTCGCGCCGAGACGGGGGGCAGGGCGGCCTGGGTGGTCGGACGCGGCGGTCCGCCGTAGGGAGAAGGATATTCTCCCGCGGGTGTCCGAGCAGATGCTTGCACGGAGTTCTTCGGGAGCGCCAATGCAGGCTGAGCGGCCCCCGTCGCCGACGCGGATTTCACCGGGATGGGCGCGAACGGGGACTGGCCCGGAGTTGCCGGGACCGGCGGAATCGGCCTGGGGGCCGGCCGCGTCTCGGTGGCACCCGACGTGGCGACCGAGCCGTAGGGCGAGGTCTGGGTGCCGGCCTTCGGCGCGGCTGCCGCAACGCGCGACGCGGGGAGTATCGGACGAGGCGGCGGCGGGACAAGTGGACTCTCGGGCGTGGTCGGGGCGCTCGCGTGATAGGCCGGCTGCTTCGCCGCGCCTGGAGTCGGCAGCGTCGTGCGGGGGGCCGGCCGTGCCTCGGTGGTACTCGGTGCCCGGACCTGGCCGTAGGGCGTAGCCTGGGTGTCGGTCCGCGGCGGCGTCGGCACGGCCTGCCACGGCGAGCGTGTCGGGGTCGCCGCGGAAGCCGGCTGCGGTGAGGTCGGCTGGGCAGCTGACGCAGGCGCGACGGGGCGGGGCGGCGGCGGAACGCTCGGCGGGACGAGGGCCGGCGCCGAGGCAACCGGACGCGAGGGTGACCCGGCCGACGGAGCGGGCGCCTTCGGGGCAGCCGCTTGCCACGAGGGAGCGGCGGGCGCGGCCGAGGCGACCTTCAACTCGTTGATGACACTCGTGCAGCCCGGGAGCTGGCGCAGCGACTGGCTGACGGCGAGCTTTTCTTCGTAGCTCGGGATCGTGCCGCCGAGCACCACCTGGCCGAACGCCCGGGCCTGGACCGCGATGCCGGACGCCAGCCGGGGGAAGTTCTTCCTGATGGTCGCGGTCGCCGCGCCGTGCAGCTGGTTGATCGACACGCCGGACGCCTTCGGCAGCGGCCCGGGCTGGACCCTGACGTGATCCAGCAGGGTGAACGGGCACTGCTGGAGCGCCACCCGGGCGGCCCGCTCGCGCGCCGCGGCGCTGGGCACGACCCCGCGAATCTCCAGCGCCCTGCCGTTGATGTGGGCCGCCAGCGGGTGCGGGAATGTCACGGGATCCGCCAGCCACCCCAGCTCGACGGCGATTTCCAGCAACCGGACGGGATCCTCGATAAGGGCGGCGCCTTGCGGCCGCTCTTTTTGCCCACCCCCCAGCTGGGGCAACCGGGCGGGGGCGGGCGCAGGGGCCGTAGCCCTCGGCGGCGCTGCGGCCGGCCCGGGCAGGGCGGGCTGCGCGAAGGTTGGGCTGACCAGGGTAAGGCCGGCGCTGACGGACAGCGCCCACCAGCGACGGCGAAGAGCCCTGCGCATGGCTTTCTCCCATTGGAAACGCGGTCAGCGGTTGGCCGTCCGCGGCCCACTCCCCCCTCGGTTGGAGCGAGCCGCCGGACTGACGAGAACCACCGGCCGCAACGAGCTGTATGACGGTGTGCGGCGGGTCAGGAATACTGCTCTCAATCACGAGCCGGGTGGTCGGGGCTGCCTCTTTCTCCCCCTCT
>JADLBT010000381.1 GCA_020847555.1 Gemmataceae bacterium | reverse complement strand
CGACTGGCGACCTCGCCCGGGGCGACGAGTTGCGGGACCGGGAACGGCCGGACCTCGGGCTGGCTCCCCGGGCGCGAGCGCGGGTGGCGCAGGTCGATATAGGCGAGGGCGCTGTTCGTGGTGCCCAGGTCGATGCCGATCAGGTAGCGTGCCATTGGCGCTTGGCGTGGGGCCGGGGGTAAGTGGCGCGACGCTTTGCAGGTCATTCTCTAGCATCTCCTCTGGAGGGGGTGGGGAGGAAGGAAGCCCGCGGGGCACGTCCCGTGGGCCGAGTCCCTGGCACCTGGCCCACGGGACGTGCCCCGCGGACTTTACGACCCCCCCTTCCCCACCATCTCCCTTGAGCCTGCATCAAGCGACGTAACCCGGCAGGGTTGATCATGGGCGAGCGCGTGGTGGAGATCGACGGCTCCTTCGGCGAGGGCGGCGGCCAGATCCTGCGCACCAGCCTGGCGCTGTCGCTGGAGACCGGACGGCCGTTTCACCTGCGCAACGTCCGCGCCCGGCGGACGCGGCCGGGGCTGCAGCCGCAGCACCTGATGAGCGTCCGCGCCGCCGCCGCGGTCGGCAACGCGACGGTCCGCGGCGACCGCAAGGACAGCATCGATCTGACGTTCGCGCCGGGCGAGGTGCGACCCGGCAAGTATCAGTTCCCCATCGGCACTGCCGGCGCGACGTCCCTGGTGCTGCACACGATCTACCTGCCGCTGGCCTTCCGGTGCGCCGAGCCGAGCGAGGTGGTCGTCACGGGTGGCACCCACCTGACGCACTGCCCGTCGTTCGACTTCCTCGACACAACCTGGCGCCGTTACCTGGAGCTGCTTGGGCTGCGCGTGAAGCTGCGCATGCCGCGGCCGGGCTTCTACCCGCGCGGCGGCGGCGTGCTGGAGGCGCACGTCCAGCCGGCGCCGCGCCTGCTCGGTCTGCGGCTCGACCCGCCGGCCCGGCCGCGGCGCGCCACCGGGTTCAGCGCCGTCGCCGGTCTGCCCGAGGACATCGCCCGCCGCCAGGCGCGGCGTGCGGCGAACCGGCTGGAGGACAGGGGCCTGGAAGTAGAAATCAACGAGGTGAGCTGGCCGGGCGGGCCGGGGACGGTGCTGACCGTGATACTGGACACGCAGCCGGTGCCGACGCTGTTCTTCGCCCTCGGCGCGCGCGGCAAGCGCGCCGAGCGCGTCGCCGACGAGGCGGTCGATCAGGCCCTCGACTTTCTCCGGGCCGACCCGCCGGGCATCGACCCGCACAGTGCCGACCAGCTTGTTCTGCCACTGGCGCTGGCGTCCGGATCGTCCGCGTTCCCGGTCGCGGAGGTGACGCAGCATCTGATTACCAACGTCGCGGTGATCCGGATGTTCCTCGAACGCGAGGTGCAGATCGAGGGGACGGAGGGCAAGCCCGGGTGGGTGCGGGTGCAGTGACAGGGACCAGCCCGCAGCGCCAGCGCCGGGACGGCCGTGCAGCGCGTCGTCACTTTCCAGGTTGTGCCTGCGCGGAGCCCTGCTCGGGCCGCAGCGTGCGTTTCATGAAGTCCACCATCAGCCGCTGGTAGTGACGCCCGAAGATGCCGTGCCGCGCTCGCGGGTAGAACATCACGTCGAAGTCGCGGTCGGCGCGCTGCAGCGCCTGGATGAACTCAACCGTGTTCTGGACGTGGACGTTGTCGTCCATCAGCCCGTGCAAGATCAACAGCTTGCCGTGCAGGTTCTTCGCCGCCTTGACGACCGACGTCTCGTCGTACCCCTTCGGGTTCTCCTGCGGCGTATTCATGTAGCGCTCGGTGTAAATCGAATCGTAGTTGCGCCAGTCGGTCACCGGCGCGCCGGCGATGCCGGCCGCGAACAGCTTGCTGTGGGTCAGCGCGTAAGCGGTCATGAAGCCGCCGTAGCTGTGGCCGCTCATGCCGACGCGCGATCCATCGACCCACGGGTGTGCCGTCAACCAGCGGATTGCAGCCTCGATGTCCTTCAGTTCCTGGACGCCCAGGCGGCGGTAGGCGGTCCACGTCGAAACGGCCCCCTTGCCGCTGGCGCTGCGCGGGTCGCAGCGGAAGACGACGAAGCCCAGCTGCGCCAGCAGCTGGTCGCGCACGTACCCCGGACTCCAGGCGTCGCGGATCGTCGGCGCGTGCGGCCCGCCGTAGGTCATGAACCACACCGGGTAGCGCTTCGTCGCGTCGAACACCGGCGGCTTGAGAACAGTGCCCTCCAGCACGAACCCGTCCGGCGTCGAGATCCTCACGAACTCGACCTTGCCGGTCTGGTACTCCTCCCGGATGTAGACCGGGTTCGTGTCGATCGTCCGGGCCACGCTGCCGTCGGTGCGGTGGAGCCGGACCTGCGGCGGAGTATCCAGGTCGCTACAGGTGTCGAGGAACAGCTTGCCGGTCGGCCCGACGTTGACGCGGTGATCGCCCTTCGACCGCGTGAGACGTTCGATCGTGCTGCCGTCCAGCTTCACCCGGTACAGGTTCGTGGCCAGGTGGCTGTCGCGCGTCCCGGACAGGTAGATCCAGCCGGTCGCCTCATCGACCTGATGCAGGGTGCGGACCTCCCACGGCCCGCTGGTGAGGGGGCGAAGGAGTTTGCCTTCCTTGTCGAAGTGGTACAGGTGCTTCCACCCGGTGCGCTCGCTCGT
>JADLBT010000380.1 GCA_020847555.1 Gemmataceae bacterium | reverse complement strand
TCGCGGACGTTGAGCGTCAGCCCGGACGTCTGACCCACCACGCCGGTGCCGGCCATCTCGAACGTGTACGTGTCGTTCGTGTCCCCGGTGTACCGGCCCCCGAACGAGGGGACGGCTGTTCCGGTCAGCGTCGAGGTTTGCGGGACCGTGGGCAGGCGGCCGGCGAAATCGACTCCATACCCCGGCCGGGCGAGGACGCGCAGCGTCCTCGTCTGCGGATCGACCACGGCCTGAGCGTTGCCAACGGCGGCGGTGAAGGCGGCCGCGAAGTCGTTGAGGCTCTGCGTCGCCGGATCGACCGCCACCATGCTGAGGGTGCGCTCGCCCGTCGCCAGATCCGTCACCGCAACGTGTAACTCGCCGGCGCCGAGCGGAAACCCGAGCCCGACCAGGGCAAGGGGCGCGTTCATGTTGGTGACGGGGCGCTGGCCGACGAGCAGCGCAGCGGGGCCGGTGAGCCCAAGGCCGGTGGCGTGGATCGCGTCCAGTTGGCGAACGATCGCCTGCGCCAGGGTGTCGAGGCGCTGCCGGTAGTCTTTCAGATCACCGTTGCGCATCGTGAGGGCGGCGCCGATCTGCCCTTCGCGGATGAGAAGGTCGTCGGACGCTCCGCGGGTCCGCACGGCCGCATCCCCGTTCGCGTTCACGACGAACTGGAGCGGCGTGGTCACGTTCCCGACCACCAGGGGAGCGCCGCCGGCGATTACCAGGACCGCGTCATGGTCCTGGGGGACAACGCGCAGATCCATGAACTGGCCGAGTCGTCCCAGGAGCTGGGTGCGCTGGTCCTTCAGGTCGTTGGCGGGGATGCCCTGAATGGTCGCCTGCTGGATGGCCTGGTTCAGCTCGGCGACCTGCGGCGCCAGGGTGTTGACCTGCTCGACGATTCGGCGGAGTCTGTCGTCCTGCCCGGCGCGCATCGTCGCCAGGTCGTTGCCGAGCGCGTTGAGCGTGCGGGTCAGTCCACCCGCGCTGCCGAGGACGACGCGCCGCTGAGCCACGTCCCCCGGCTGGGCGGCCAGCAGTTCGAGCTGGTTGAAGAACGCTTCCAGCTGATCCTGCAGCGAGCCCTCGCTCGGCGCCAGCGTCGCCTCGAGCTGGCGCAGCGAGCCGAGCCGGGCCTCGAGGGTGGCCGACTCCGTCGCGTTCTGGGCGACGGCCCTGTCGAGGAGGCTGTCGGCGAGCTGGCGGACGGTGCGCACCTCGACCCCGCTGCCGACGCCCGGGCCGTACGTGCGGCTGGCCAGATCAACCACCTGGCGGTGGTAGTCGGGGGTGTTCGCGTTGGCGATGTTCTGGCCGATCACCTCGATCGCCTTCTGGTTGGCGTGCAGGCCAGACAGGCCGATAGAGAAGGCAACGGTCATGCGTTAACCTCGGGCCTGGAGGAGGGGAGCGCAGGCCGGTTCCTGGATGGTCCCGGCCGGGCCGTAGCGCGACGGGGTCGGCGCCCCGGTCAGGTCGCGCAGGAAGCGCTGCACGAAATCGAGGGAGGTGCGGACGAGCGAGGCGTTCGCGGCGATGAGGCGCCGGACCTCCGCGGCGAGGCGGGCCAGGCGCTCGCGAGCGCTCGCCACCAGCCGACCCGCCTCGCCCGAAAGGGCGTCGGCGAGAACGCTGAGGGTCACGTCCTCGGTAGGAAGGTTCAGGATGACGGCGGCGGTGCCGCGGAAGTCGTTGCGGAGTTGGCGGAGGTGGCCGCAGACGGCGGCCGCCGCCTGCTGTTGTCCGGCGATGAGGCCGGCTGTCTCACCCCGGAGCAGGGCGGCCCGACTCGCGCCGAGGGCCGCCAGGGCGGTTTCAAGCGCCGCCTGTTCCTGCTCCAGGTGTTGGAGGCACAGCCTGGCCAGACAATCCCGACCGGCGGGGGTCGCCGACGGGAGGGGTGGATGCTTCATAGCGCTGCAACAGCTGCTTCTTTATCGCGTCGGCGATGCCGAGCGATCCCGCCTGGGCCAGGTGCTGGCCCAGGAACATGTCGAACATCCCGCCCAGCACGTCGGCCGAATCGCCGGGGAACAGCGTATCCGGCTGGAGGGCGTCGCGCATCTGTTTCAGGAGCGTCGAGAAAACGCTTGTCTCGAAACCCTTCGCGACCTCCTCGAAGCGGGCCAGGTCGCGCGGCGACGGTCCGCCGACTCCTCCCAGCAAGGAGGCGGCTCCTCCCGGCGAGGACGGCGTCGCGGACGGCAAAGCCCCCGCGCCCGGCGCCGCCAGCGAGGCAACCTTCGCGGCCGTCCCGCGGAAGATCGCCGTGGCACCGGCCAGGTCCGCCGGCGGTCCCGACACAGGAAGAGGCGCGGCCTGGGGCGCCTGCGCGGCCTGTCCTGCCTGGGCGGCCGCTGCGGCAACTCGGTCGTTGGTGGACGGCCGCCGGGCGGGCGGCTGTGCGGGCAGTGCATTCCCTGTTACCCTCACAATCGGACTCCTTTCCGGCCGGGCAGCCGCCTGGACCGATGGAAGTCTAGGCCACCTTCCGCCCTGGCGGCACATTTTTTCGTCCCCGGCATGACGGGTTCGCGCGGCGTCCGATCGCCGGCGCGTCTGCCGCTACATGATGATCAGGTCGGCGTGCAGCGCCCCGGCTTTCTTGATGGCCTGAAAAATGGCGATCATGTCGCGCGGCGTCACGCCGAGGGCGTTCAGAGCCCGGGCCAGGTCGGCAATCGTGGCGGACTGCGGGAGGACACGGACCGCCCCCGCCTGTTCCGTGACCCCCAGGCTTGGGCGCGGCACGACCGTCGTCACGCCGCCGCCGAACGGGGCCGGCTGGCTAACGAACGGGGTGTTGACGGTCAGGATCGCCAGGTTGGCGTGCGTGACCGCGACCGTTGAGATCTTCACGTTCTCGCCGGCGACGATCGTGCCAGTCCGCTCGTTGATAACCACGCGGGCCGGAAAGTCCGGAGTCACCGCCAGTTCGCCGACCTCGCCCACGAACGCCACCAGATCGCCGAGTCGGTTACGCGGGACCACGACATCGACGGTGCCGGCGTCCAGGGGGAACGCGACTCCGGGGAAGCGGGCGTTGATCGACTTGGCGATGCCCTTGGCGGTGTTGTAGTCCGGTTCGCGGACCAGCAGCCGGAGCTGGCCCTGACAGAGGATCTCGCCGCGGGCCTCGCGCTCCACGATACCGCCGCCGGGGATGCGCGCCACGTTCGGGTGGTTCTTCTGGGCGCTGGCGAGCGGCTGCTGACTGCCGACCGGGTTGGTGAAGATGAACCCGCCGACCGTGAGCGGCCCCTGGGCGACGACGTAATCGACGCCGTCGGCCCCCTTCAGGGGTGTCAGGAGCAGCGTGCCGCCGAGCAAACTGGTCGCGTCGTCAAGGACAGAAACCGTCACGTCGAGGCGGCTGCCCTGACGGGCGAACGGCCCGAGTTCGGCGGTCACCATCACCGCCGAGACGTTCCCGGTGCGGAGGAGGGCGTCCTGGCGGTCCAGCGCGAGGGTGCGTCCGGTGACCTTGAATCGTTGCAGCACGTTGACGACGGCCTGCTGGGTGAGCAGGGTGCGGCCGCCGGTGTTGTCCAGGCCGACGACCAGCCCGAACCCGATCAGCTGATTGGGGCGGGCTCCTTGCCAGTCGGCGATGTCCTTGATGCGGACCTCGGCCCACGCCGCAGGTGCCAGCAGCAGCACCAGGGTGCTCGCGATCCAGGCACGTCCAGACACGGCAGTCACCTCCTTGGGGGTGGTCTCGCGAAGCCGCCAGCGACAACTCAGTACGGCCAGATCTTGTTGAAGATCCGCCCCAGCCAGCCGTTCCGCAGGTAGTCGGTCTCGATCCCGCGGCCCAGGTAGCTCACCTCCAGGTTGGCGACGTACTGCGACAGGACCGTGTTGTCCTCCAGGACATCGCGCGGCCGGACGATGCCGCGCAGACGCAGCATCTTCGTCTCGTTGGCGACGACGCGCTTGCGCACCCCTTCGATGACGAGGTTGCCGTTGGGCAGCACCTCGATCACCACCACCCCCATCCGATCGGTGAAGAGGCGCTGACTCTTGTAGTCAGAAATCCCGGCCAGCGCGCGGTTGGAGGTGGTGTTCCCCTGGAGCGTGGTGCGGAACGAGCGCTCGCTCGCCCCGCCCTGCGTCGAGCCGGCCAGGCTGAACAGAAAGTTGGCGAGGGTCTTCTTGTTGAGGTTCCGATTCTCCTTGCCGTCGAACAGCGTCGCCTCGCTGACGACCACCGTCAGGATGTCGCCGACGCGCCGTGGCCGGATGTCCTCGTGCATGTAGGCGAAGTACGGGTTGCGCCGCTCCCACAGCGAATCCGCCGGGGTCCGGCCGGTGCCAGTCACGACGACCAGGAGCGCGAACAGGGGGAGTGCGGGTCTCACGATGGCATCCTTGCTCACGCGCCCTCGCGGGAAGAGGGCGCCTCTACGCACCGGGACGCAGTAGCGCTGGCCTTTCTCCCCCTCTCCCACCAGGGGAGAGGGGGAGAGGAAGTCAGAGTCAACCATGTCCGGCACCTCAGTAATCCACCTCCACGGTGGCCGGATCGACGAGCCGTCCCTGGACCATGCCTTTTGAATCGACGTTGCGCACGCGGATGATCTGGCCTACCTGGCCTTCCTGGAGCACCTCGCCGACCGCGGTCACGCGCAACGGCCCGACCCGGGCGACCAGCTTGACCAGGTCGCGCGGCTTGACCGTGCCGCCGCCGGCCTTCGGCGTCTCCTCGACGTCGCCGTGGCGCAGCGGCTGCCCGGGCATCAGCACGCGGCGCGCGCGGGCCACGCCCAGCACCTGCCGGCCGGGCAGACACCCGTTCGCTGAATCGGCCGGACGGCGTTCCAACTGGAGGTTTTCCGCGGTCAGCGGTTCTTTCGCCTCGATGCGCCGCCGCGGAACCGCTATCTCCTGATAAGGCCGCACGTCCAGGTCGATGCGGGCCGTCGCCCGGCGGGCGCCGTTGACGCGCACCCCGACCTCCGCCGTCACTCGCCCGGGCACCGCGACGGCACCGCTCACGGAGCCGTCCAGGCTGACGACGTCCCCGGGGTACAGAGCGACCGGCGGCACCTGCACGAGGTTCGCCGGGCGGACGGTCGCCTCCTCCAGCGCGGCGGGCGCGGCCCGGCGCAGCGCCCGCCGCGCCGCCTCGACGAGCGCCGCCGGCGTCAGCGCCACCGGGGCGGCCGTCACCACCGCGCGCCCCGCCCCCTCGACGCGGAATTGACCGGGCTCCAGCCCCGCCAACCGGAGGCGGAGGGCCACCTGCTCGCGCGACACGCCCACTTCGCGGCCAGCCACCTCCGCCACGTCGAGGGCAGCGACTCGGCGGACCAGGGCGGAGTCGCTGCCCCCGACCCGGGCCACGTCGCCGACCAGTACGATCGCGTCCGGCACCTCGGCCCGCGCCTCCAGGCGCACCACGACCGGGGCCAGGCCGCTCTGCGCCCGAGCCGCCCCGGGCGCGGCCGGCAGGGCGACCAGCAGCGCCGCCACAGTGACCATGCGTTGTCGCAGCATGCGCCTCACCTCACCAGCTGGGTCACGTCCTGCAGGATCTCGTCCGCCACCGTGATCGCCCGCCGGTTGAACTCGAAGGCCCGCTGGGCGCTCAGGAGGCTGATCAGTTCCTGCACCGTGTTGACGTTCGACCCCTCCAGGAACCCCTGGCGGAGCAGGCCGTTGCCGGTCGCGCCCGGGGTGCCCGGGACCGGAGCGCCGGACGCGGGCGACTCCCGGAACAGGTTGCGTCCCTCGGCAATGAGTCCGGGCGGGTTGGGAAAGCGGGCGATCTGGATCACCCCGACGTTGGTCGAGGTCGTCGGGGCGGCCCCGGTGACGACCGACACGGTCCCATCCGACCCGATCGAAATCGACTGTGTGTCGGCCGGCAGCGTCAATCCCGGCAGAAGCGGGAACCCGTCCGCCGTCACGATCTGCCCGGTCGCGTTCAGCTGGAACGCGCCGTCGCGCGTGTAGCGCGTCGTCCCGTCGGGGAACGTGATCTGGAAGAACCCCTCGCCCTCGATCGCCACGTCCAGCGGGGCGCCGGTGTTTTGCAGCGGGCCGTTGAGGAAGATCTTGTTGTTGGCGGCGACGCGGACGCCGTTGCCGATCTGTAGCCCGCTGGGAACGTTCGCTCCCTGCAGGATCTCGATGCCTGGCGGACGCAGCGTCTGGTAGATCAGATCCTGGAACGAGATACTGTTGCGCTTGAACGCGGTGGTGTTGACGTTCGCCA
Source organism: Gemmataceae bacterium (assembly GCA_020847555.1). Next base: position 1,937 of record JADLBT010000380.1, on the reverse strand, counting down.
GGTTGTTGGCGGTGTTGTCGATCTGAAACTGCTGCGCCTGCATGCCCGACGCGGCCGTGTAGAATGACCTGATCATACCGGACCTCCTTGCCCGATGCGCGCCGCTGCCCCGCCGTCACTGCGGCCGCGTCGCCAGCGCGAGCGACTCGGCGAGCGACCGCAGCGCCCGGTCGTTGGCCTCGATCGTGCGCGCCGCCGCGAGCAGGTTGATCAGCTCCAGGACGGGCTGCACATTGGACTGTTCGCGATACCCCTGCAGCACGCGGACCGTGCCGGGGGGCGCCCCGGTCGTCGGGATCGGCCCCTGGAACAGCGTCGTCCCCGCCCGGTCCAGGCCCGCCGCCTGCGGCACGTTGACCACCAGGATCCGGCCGATCTGGGCGCCATCGGCGAAGACGGTCCCTTCCTCGTTGATGACGATCTGCCTCGTGTCGGGGGGAATGGTGATCGCGCCGCCCTCGCCGCGCAGGTTCAGCCCACTGGTCGTTTGCAGCTCGCCGGCCTGATTGAGCTGGAGCGCGCCGTTGCGCGTCAGCAGCGGGCCGTTCGGCCCGTTCACGACGAAGAAGGCGTCGCCGGTCGCCGCCAGGTCCAGCGGATTGCCGGTCCGTTCGAGCGCGCCGGGGACGAAGTCCGTGTAGGTGTACGCCACCCGCGTGCCGACCAGGCTGTCCGTCGCGTTCCCGGAGGCGGTCGGCGGATTTCCCCCCGCGTCCTGGCCGGGCGTGAACGGCGAGCGCTGGCTATCGACCTGGTCCGCCTCCCCTGCCGCCACGTCGGGGAGCGATTGCAGCGCCTGCTCGAACGTCTGGTAAGCGATCCCCTGCCGCCGGTAGCCGGGGACGTTGACGTGCGCCAGGTTCTCTGCGGCAAACTGCTGCTGGAGCATCAGGGCGTCAATGCCGGTCGCCGAGGCGTAGAGGCCGCGGATCATGGAACGTCCTCGCGCATCTTTCCGAGCCCACCGCTTCCATTCGCTGAGTCAGGGGGATTGCAAGGAGCGTGCCGGACGACGCGCCGGCGCGCAATTGGAGGGGAGTGTTGATCGCAACGCCTCGGGGGCAGTGGTCTTGCGCGCCGGACGGAGGAGGGGCCGTGTTTGCCTGGAGAAACCGGCGGTCGGAAAGAGTTGCGTACTCGGATCGGAAAAAGTTTCGCACCGGAGGCCGGCAAAGGTGAGAGAAGTGAAAGCCCTCGGGCCGCGGACCGGGAGCTTTCACCTCGCGCTTCCCTGACAGCTACTCGATGCTCTGCATCCAGCCCCGGCGGATCTGGCCGCCGCGGACGATGTGGAAGCTGAGCGGGTTGAACGTGCCGAGATCCGGGTGCGTCAGGACGTAGGCGACGTTGTCGAGCGTCAGTGTCTCCCACTGGTGCAGACCGACGAGAACGTCGCCGCGGCGGATGCCGGCCCGGCCGGCCACGCTGTCGGCCTCGACACCGACCACTTCGAGCCCGCCGTGCAACTGGCGGTTCACGCGCGCCACCAGTTCGCCCTCGACCTGTGCCAGCCGCAGGCCGAGCTTGCGCCACACCAGATCGGCGGACCCCGGGCGCCCGCGGTTGGCCGGCTGCAGGACCAGGTCGGCCCGCTGCTCGGCCGTCTGCCGCTTCACCACCACCGGGACGCGCTCCCCCTGGTTCCGCTCCAGCAGGCCGCGCTCGACGTCGTAGCTGCACGCCACGCGCGCATCGCCCACCCGCACGACCACGTCTCCCTGGCGCAGCCCCGCCGCGGCAGCTGGGCTGCCCGCCTCGACACGCTCGACGACGACGCTGCGGACGACGCCGTCGGCCGTCTGCTCCAGCCGATCGCGGCACACCAGCCCGTCATACGTCCCCTGCCGCCGGCGGGTCCGCAGCATGTCGCTGACGACGCGGACCATCTGATCGACCGGGATGGCGAAGCCGATGCCCTGGGCGCCGGCCCGGATGGC
>JADLBT010000379.1 GCA_020847555.1 Gemmataceae bacterium | reverse complement strand
GCCCGTGGGCCAGGTCGCCGAGAACCTGGCCCACGGGCCGCCGCCCGTGGGCTTTACTTCTGATCGGGCTCGTAGCGCAGCAGGATCTCGCCCTGCGGCACGCCCTCCAGCGCCCGGTACTTCCCCTCGATGACCAGATCGGCCAGATTCGACACGTCGCGCAGGTAGCCGTCACTCGGTCGCTCGCCCGTCAGCTTGCGGCGCAGATCCTGGCACAGGATGTCCGCCGCCGCCACCGACGCCGCGTCCCCCTTCTGGTGTCCCCACAGGGCCGTCACGAGCAGCACCACCGTGTCCTGCACGCGCTGCGACAGTTCCGCCATCCGGCACTGACGGTCCGCCAGCTTCAGCTGGTGCTTGCGCAACGCGCCCGACAGCTCGCGCGGGTGGGACTGGAACAGATCCAGGGCGAACTGCATGTGGTCCGCCAGCCGCGCGTCCATGCCCGGGACGCGCGGCCGGTCGCGGCGCACCATGCGCCGGCCCATCTGCCAGCGCGCGTATGTGGCCAGCTCGCCGCGCAGCTTCCACAGATGGACCGGGTTCGCCGGGCTGAAGCGCTTGATGCCGGCCCGCTGCAGCGCCTGGCCGATCGGCTCGAAGTACTGCCGGCCGTGCTCCTTCACCAGCGACTTGAAGAACGCCAGCCCGAGCATCTCGCCCTCGCCTTCGTAGATGCATGGGGCCAGGTAGTCGTAGACGTTGTCGCCGAACAGGTGGCCGTGCAGGAACGACCGCCCGCCGTGCGTCTTCATGAACAGCTCGATCGCCGCCTCCTTGAGCGCCTCGCTGCCGAAGATCTTCGCGATCACGCACTCCAGCTCGCCGCGGTAGCCCTGGTCGATCAGCCACGATCCCCACGCCACCAGCGCATCGGCGCCGGCGATCAGCGCCGCCAGCCGGGCGATGCGCCGCTTGACCAGCTCGCGCGTCGCGATCGGGGCGCCGTAGGTGCGGCGGAACGCGGTCCACGGCAGCAGGTTCGCCAGCAGGACGCGCATGCTGCCCGCGGCCCCGGCGCACAGCGCCAGCCGGCCCAGGTTCAGCCCGTGGTAGGCGATCGTCAACCCATCGCCGACCGGCGGCGTCAGCAGATTGGCGCGCGGCACCCGGAAGCGGTCGAAGCGCAGCCCGTTGTTGTGCCCGTGGCGCAGCGCGTACAGGCCGTAGGGCACGATGCGGAAGCGCTCGTCCTCCTGCGCCGGCAGGTCAGCGATCAGCACCGCCGGCTTGCCCTCCAGCATCACCACCAGGCCGATCGTGCGGCCAGGAATGGCGTTGGTGATGAACAGCTTCTCGCCGGTCACCTCGAGGTGATCGCCAGCGGGCACGGCGGTCGTGCGCAGGGCGGTCAGGTCGCTGCCGGCCCCGGGTTCGGTCAGGGCGAACCCGGACAGCGCCTCGCCGCTCGCCAGGCGCGGCAGGAAGCGGGCCTTCTGCTCGGTGGTCCCGAAACTGCGCACCGGGTCTACTGCGCCGATGCAGCCGTGGACCGACGCCAGCCCCGCCACCATCCCGTCGTGGACCGCCACGCGGGTCAGGAACGGGGCGAAGCGAGCAAACGGCGCGCCCTGCCCGCCGAAGCGCGGGTCGATCAGCATTCCCCAGTAGCCGGCGCCGGCGAGTTCCTGCATGGTTTCGGCAGACACCTTGCCGTGCTCGTCGTAAACGGTGCCCGCCTGCCTGCGCCGCCGCACGATGTCGAGCGATCGCTGCATGGCGGCGTCACACGGAGCGGATTGAGCCAGAGACGGCGGCGCGAAAAGGTCGAGCGGCGTGCGGCCGTCCCAGACCGCTTTATGGATGGGACTGTTAACGGTTTGATACTGTGGCGCGAAAAGAGCCTCGATCTGTTCATCGGCCTTATCAACGGCTCCCAGCCGGCGCGCCTCCTCCTCGCTTTTGCCGCCGAGGCGCAAGGCCGCCTCCGCAAAACTTTGTCGGTCGCCGTCTCGTTCGGTGGTCGGGGTCATGGGATCCTCCGGGCGCCGGCGCCGGCGCCGCGCCCCGCGCGTGTGGAACGGTTTTTTTTATTCTACTGCAACAACCGAGGGGTGTTTTGCGTCCAAGGAAGAGCGGAACACTCTCGCCAGGGAAGAGGTGACTGTAAACACCCCCCTTTCTTGACAACCACTCTCGCCTGACCCATGTTTCCTGCAGGGCCAGCTAGCGCGGCATTTACTCACCCCAAACCTTCGTGGGAGCGGCCAACGGAACACTGGCCCACCCCGCCGAAACAGGTAGAAGAGGTGGCCGTGGCGCATTCTTACAAGAACGGCACGCTCGGTAACCGGGTGGCGCTGGTCGCGGCCAACCACGGACTGGCCGACGCCATCCAGGAGCATCTGCAAAGGCACACCGGGCACCCCGCGTTCTTCTGCCCATTCGACTCGATTCGCGATTACCTGTTCCGGGACACCGACGGCCTGCTCCTGCTCGCCGCCGGCTCGCCGGACGACCTGAGAGCAGTCTTCCACCTGGTGCAGGACATCTGCCTGCAAAAGCTCCCGCCCGTTGTCGTCATCCTGGAGGGGGGCCTGCTCTCCGACGCCCACCTGGAGGCACTGGACCCTTACGTCGCTCGCCGCCTGCACTGGCCGGCCGACGCCCACACCCTCAGCCAACTGGTGCGTGACCGCACCGGCCGCGGCTCCGCGTTCGGGGGCACGAGCACCGCGTCGCTGGAGGAGCTGCTCAGCCGCAAGCTCCTCGCTCTGACGCCGTCCCTGCTGCCCCTCGTCGAGCGGATCGCCCTGGCAGCCCAGCACGACGTGACGGTACTGCTCAACGGCGAGACAGGGACCGGCAAGACGTTCCTGGCCCGACTCGTCCACGACCATTCGCCGCGCCACACCCACCGCTTCCTCGCCGTTCCGTGCGGGGCGATCGCCGCCAACCTGGTTGAGAGCGAGTTCTTCGGCCACGTCAAGGGGGCGTTCACCGGCGCCGACCGACCCAAGGTCGGCAAGTTCGCCGCGGTCGGCGAGGGGACGCTGCTGCTGGACGAGATCGACACCCTCGGACTGGAGCAGCAGGCCACCCTCCTGCGCGTCATCGAGACGGGCGAGTTCGAGCCGGTTGGCAGCATCGAGACGCAGACGTGTACCGGCCGACTGATCGTCGCCAGCAACATCAACCTGGAGGAGGCGGTCGAGCGCGGCCGCTTCCGGCCGGACCTGTACTTCCGGCTGAATGTCATGTCGTTCCACCTGCCGCCGCTGCGCGAGCGCGTCCAGGACATCGCCCCGCTCGCCCGCGGAATGGCGGCCCGGTTCAACCGGAAGTTCAACAAGGATCTGTTCGACATCAGCCCCGAGGCGCTCGCCGCGCTGGAGGCGTTCCCGTGGCCGGGCAACATCCGTCAGCTGGAAAACGTCGTCCAGCACGCCGTCCTGGTGAGCATCGGGCCGGAGTTGCTGCCCCAGCACCTGCCGCAGCCGGTGCAGGACCACGCGGCGCTCGTCGCCGGGCAGAGCGCCGAGGGGTCGCTCGGCGGCGACTCTCTCCAGCACCAGCGCGATGTGATCGAGCGCAACGTCATCCAGCGCGCCCTGATCGCCCACGGATACAGCCGGTCGCGCGCCGCCGACGCCCTCGGCATCAGCCGCGTCACTCTCTACAAGAAGATGAAGAAGTACGGGCTGATGACCATCCCCGTCCACACGCCGCGGGTGTCGTGAAGCAGACGCTCCCAGCGCCCGTCGCTCGCGCTCCGGGCTGGTTATGTTGAGTTAGCGCCCCTCCTCCTGGGCGCGCGAGATCGCGACGAACACGTCCTCCAGCGACGGCTCGGTCAGGTGGACCTCGGCGTCGCCCAGACCCAGATCCTCCGGAGTGCAATCGGCCGCGGTGAGGGCATGGACGGCGTGGCCGAACACGGTCGCCTGCAGGATCCCCGGGCGGTCGCGCAGCCGCTCCAGCAGCGCCGCGCTGTCCTTCCCGACGAACTCCAGCCAGCGCGTCCCGGGCGGCGTGACCAGCGGCAGTGCCTTCAGCACCGCCGGCGTGCCGACCGCCAGCAGGTTCGACAGGTAGATGTAGCCGACGCGCCCGCATCGCTCCGCCTCGTCCATGTAGTGCGTCGTCACGACGAGCGTGATCCCCTCGGCCGACAAGCGGAACAGCAGGTTCCACAGATCGCGCCGCGCCACCGGGTCGATTCCGGCGGTCGGCTCGTCGAGGAAGATCAACCGCGGCTGGTGAAGCAGGGCACAGACCAGCGCGAGCCGCTGCTTCCACCCGCCGGAGAGTCGGCCGGCGCGCCGCCCCAGGTACGGATGGAGCCCGGTCAAATCGACCAGTTCCTGCTGACGACTCCGCGCCGCCGCCGGCGTCAGCCCGTAGATGCCGGCGTAAAAGGCCATGTTCTCCTGGGCGGTCAGATCCTCGTAGAGGGAGAACTTCTGCGACATGTACCCGATCTGCGCCCGGACGCGCTCGGCGTCATGCGCGACGTCGTGCCCGAGGACGGTGGCACTTCCCTCCGCGAGCGGGATGAGGCCGCACAGGGCGCGGATCAGCGTCGTCTTGCCCGACCCGTTGGGGCCGAGCAGGCCGAATACCTCACCCTGGCCCACCTGGAGGCTGACGCGGTTGACGGCGGTGAAGTGACCGAAGCGGACCGTGACGTCATGGGCGTCGATGGTCGGCGGGGTCATGGCGCCCCCTGGAGCGGCAGGTACACCTCGGCGGCCATGCCCGCCTTGAAGACGCCTTGCGGGTTGTCCACGATCACCTTGACGCCGAACACCTGGTGGCGCCGCTCATCGACGCTCTGGACGTTGCGCGGGGTAAACTCGGCGATCGAGGCCACCTGCGTGATGCGCCCCTTGAAACGCTTCTGCGGGTACGCATCGACGGTCACGTCCACGACCTGATTGAGACGCACCTTGCCCAGTTCGGTTTCCGGCACATACACCTTGACCCACAGATCCTGCGCCCGCAGCACCCGCACGACCGGCTGGTTGGCCGCCACCAGGTCGCCCTTGCGGACGGCCACCACCTCCACCACGGCCCGCTCCGGGGCGCGGACAATCCGCTCCTTCAGATTGATGTCCACCTCGCGGAGCCGCGCGCGCAGCTCGTCCACCCGCGCCTTGGCGGCCGCCTTGTCCTCGGGGCGTGTGCCGGCCTGGAGGAGTTTGGATTGCCACAGGGCCTGCTCCCACTCGGCCTTCGCCATCGCCTTGTCCTCGGGGCGGTTGCCGACGCGGAGCATCTCCTCGCGGGCGCGGACGGCGGTCAGGCGCCCGCGCGTTCGGTCGCGCGTGGCGAGGGCGGCATCGTACTCGGCGCGGGACGTCGAGCGCTGGCGGTAGAGTTCCCGGGCGCGCTCGTAGTCCTCCAGCGCCTGCCTGAACTCGGCCTCGGCGGACGCGAGATCGGCCTTCGCCTGTTGCTTCTCCTCCTCTCGCCAGCCGGCGAGCATGCGCTCGTAGCGGGCCTTCGCGGCCTCCGCAGCGGCCTGGGCGGCCTCGATCTCCTCCTTCCGCGGCCCGTTCTTCGCCTTCTCCCAGTCGGCGACGGCGGCATCGAGCTTCGCCTGCAGCTGATCGCGCTGCGCCTCCAGTTCCGGTTCGTCGAACACCACCAGGCTGGTCTCCGGCGAAACAATCTGGCCCTCCACGACGAGCACCTCCTGGACTCGACCGCCGACCTTGGAGCCGAGACGCACCTCCTGGATCTCGACGATGCCGGCGAGGCGGAGCACCGACTGGCGTTCACCGAACGGCCAGAAGAACCCCAGGGCGGCTGCGCTCGCCGCGAGTAGCACGACGGTCGCAACGACAACGGTTCGACGCACGAACACCTCCGGGACGGCACAACAGAATGTCTCCTCGCTATTTTATACCGAATCGCCCCGGTTGTGCTTGCTGGGCGCGAGGGATGGCGCCGGTCCTCGCACAGTTGCTGGACGCCGCAACCGGAACTTGCTGTAATAGATCGGGGATTCCAGCGCGCCGGCCGACAGGACAACAGAACGGCGTGCGAACCTGCCTGGAACGCTCAGCGAGGGATGAAACCGATGGAGACAGGGCGCACGTCCTTGACACGGCGGCAGATGCTCGCCAACCTGGCCGGCGGATTCGGTGCGGTCGCCCTGTCGGCGCTGCTCGGGGAGGAGGCCCGGGCGGACCGCGCCAGCCCGCGCCTCGTGCCGCACCATCCGCCCCGCGCCCGGCGCGCCATCTTCCTCTTCATGTCGGGCGGCCCTTCTCAGATGGACAGCTTCGACCCCAAGCCGCTGCTCGCGCGCTACGAGGGGCGCCGCCTGCCGGTCCTGGAACAGAACACCAACCAGCTGCTCGGCCGCCCGCGCCCGCTGGGCAACGCCTTCCCGTCGCCGTGGCAGTTCCGCCGCCACGGCGCCTCCGGCCTGGAGGTGAGCGAACTGTTCCCCCACGTCGCCGGGTGCGCTGACGACCTGTGCGTCATTCGATCGATGTGCTGCGACAGTTTCTTTCACGCGCAGGGCACGCTGGAGATGATGACCGGCAGCGGCCTGTTCGTGCGCCCCAGCATGGGGGCGTGGCTGCTGTACGGGCTGGGGACGGAGAACCAGAACCTGCCCGGGTTCATCGTCCTGGGCGAGGGGATGGGCCTGATCGACTATGCCAAGGCGTTCGGGTCCGCGTTCCTTCCCGGGGCCACGCAGGGCACGCGCATCACCAACCTGCGCGACCCGATCCCCAACCTGCGGGCGCAGCTCGCCGCCCCCGAACAGCGCGCCCAGCTGGACGTGCTGCATCGGCTGAATGAAATGCACCGCGCCCGCCGACCGGAAGAGACCGCCCTGGAGGCGCGCATCCAGGCGTTCGAGACGGCGTTCCGCATGCAGACCGAGGCGGTCGAGGCGTTCGACGTCAGCCGCGAGACGGCCGCCACGCGCCGGCTGTACGGGATGGACGCCACAGAAACGGCCGACTACGGTCAGAAGTGCCTGCTGGCGCGCCGGCTGGTCGAGCGCGGCGTGCGCTTCGTGGTCGTCAACCACCAGAACTGGGACCAGCACAGCGGCCTGCGGGCCGGCCACGCCCGCAACGCCCGCGCGGTCGATCACCCGATCGCCGGCCTGCTCCGCGACCTGAAGCAGCGCGGGCTGCTCGACGACACGCTCGTGCTCTGGGGCGGCGAGTTCGGGCGGACGCCGAACACCGAGGGGCGCGACGGGCGCGACCACAACACCAACGCCTTCACGATGTGGCTCGCCGGCGGCGGTGTGAAGCGCGGCCACATCCACGGCGTCTCGGACCCGTTCGGCGCCTACATCGAGGCAGGTCGCGTTCACGTCCACGACCTGCACGCGACGCTCTTGCACCTGCTGGGGCTGGACCACACGCGCCTGACGTACCGCTACAGCGGGCGCGACTTCCGCCTGACCGACGTCCACGGCGAGGTGGTCCACGACCTCCTGGCGTGAGGCGCCATGCCGCCCCGGTCTGATTCAAGATCCGGTTCCTGCGGTCCGCGCGCGTAGCGCGGCGCGGACCGCAGCACCCGCTCGTTTTGCTTCCTTCGCGGAACTGCCTGGAGTAGAATATCGTCGAAGGGGGAGGAAGAGGGTGGGCTTCCCCAGGGGGCTGTGCGTCCGCGCGGCCCATGAGGCAGGTAGTGCCGGCAGGTGAAGCTGATGAGCCAGGTAGTCCAGGCGAAATGCCCCCACTGCAATAACGTGCTGCGCATTCCCATGGAATGGGTCTACCAGCCGATGCGCTGCAAGTTTTGCAATCAGGTTTTCCAGGCGATGCAGCGGCCGCCCGCCGCACCGACTCCCGCCGCACCGACCCCCGCCGCACCGACCCCCGCCGCTCCCGCTCCCCAATCGTCCGCGAAGGCAGCCGTTCGGCCCGGCACCCCGCCGGTTGTCCCGGTCGTCGCGGTTGCGCCGGCCAAACCCACTCCGGTCCCGGTCGCCCGCCCCGCCCCGGGCGGCGCCCCGCCTTCCTCCCGAACGCCTCCGCCCGCGGGCCGGTCCCGAACCTCCGGCGCCCAGCGCCCACGTCGGCCTGACCCGCGCGGCGGCTGGTGGAAGCCTCTCGCCGTTACCGGGGTCGTTTGCGCCCTTTTCGGGGTTCTCGCACTGGCTCTCGGTCCGCAGATCCTCGACCACTTTGACGCCTCTCCCGCGGTCACCGACAAGACCGGCGAGGTGAAGGTCGCGGAGGTCAAGGGCGCGACCGACCCGCCCCGGCCGCCACCTCAGGGGAGCGGCAAGAATGACGACCCGCCAAAGTCCGACGACGGCAAGAAGGGCACCAAGGAGCCGATGCCGAAGGAGGTCTCGAAAGACCCGCCGCCGGACAAGGGTAAGCCCAGGGTGGATCCGCCGAAGACCGATCCGCCCAAGACCGATCCGCCCAAGGTCGATCCACCCAAGGTCGATCCGCCGAAGAAGGACCGGCCGCCGCGTACCAGTCCGCCCAAGTACAAGCCGGGCGAGGAGCCGTTCCCGCGCCGCGCGCTGTTCATCAGCGTCAACGACTACCTGTACGCCAACCCGCTGGAGTTCGGCCTGTCCCTCGCGGCCGTTCCGAAGAAAGGGCCAGGAGCGAAGGGGCCGCTGGTGAAGGGGTTCGCCGGCAGCAGTACGTGGGCGCTCAAGACCGCGTTCGGCAACCCGGCCCAGTCGCCGCTGCGCTTCCCGAACACGCAAATGGGCCACCTGAGCGACGCGGGCGTGGAGGCGCACCCGCCGCTCAAGGCTGTCATCGAGGCCACGGTCAGCCAGTTCCTGGCCGACTCCCGGCCGCAGGATCGCATCGTGTTGTTCTTCACCGGCCACGCGGTCGAGGACGACAAGGAAGCGTACCTGGTCCCGATCGAGGGCGACCTGGCCGATCCGAAGACGCTCATCCCGCTCAGCTGGGTGTACGACCGCCTCAAGGAGTGCAAGGCGCGCCAGAAGGTGATCGTTCTCGACGTTTGCCGGTTCGATCCGGCGCGCGGCCAGGAGCGCCCCGGCGGCGATCCGATGGGGAAGATCCTCGACGCGAAACTACAGCAACCGCCGCCGGGCGTGCAGGTGCTCTCCTCCTGCGTCCTGGAGCAGCAGTCGTACCAGCTGGAGAACGGCAGTCTCTTCATCCAGTCGCTCTGCAAGCTCCAGCCGACCCTCGACCAGCTGTCGATCCAGGAGCCCGGCAGCCCGCTCCCGCTGGAAGACATGATCCGGCTGCTCAACGTGGAGATGGACCGCGTGCTGGCCCCGTACAAGCTCAAGCAGACGGCGCGGCTGACGGGCAAGGAGGCGCCGGGCGGCGCGCCGCCCAACTTCGAGGAGTTGCTGGCATACGAGGTGGCAGTCGTCGAGCCCCCGGCGATGGCCGGCGACGTCGCCGCCGTGAAGGCCATCATGGAGGAACTGAACCGCATCCCGCCGACACGCATTTCCCGGTCCGGTGCCAAGGACTCACGCCTCGCCCTGGCCCAACTGCCCGCCTTCCCCGCCAAGACCCTGGAGGAATACAAGGCGGACTACGCCTCGGCGGAGGAGATGGCCAGGGAGGCGGAGAAGTCCCCGTTCCGCATGGCGATCCTGAACGCCGTCAAGGTGCTGCAGGAGAACGCGACGAAGTTCGCCATGAAGGAGGAATTCTTCGGCGCCAGCACCGCCCAGGTCAAGGCGCAGGTCAAGACCGAGCAGGTCGCCCCCGGCAAGGCGAAGCTGTACCTGGAGGAGGCGCTTGAGGAACTTCGCAAGGTCGAGAAGCAGCGCGCCAAGGAACCGTCGAAGCGGTGGCAGGCGCACTACGATTACGTCCTCAGCCGGATGCTCGCCCGTCTGATCTACGTGACGGAGTACAACTACGTCCTGGCCCAGATCCGCACCGACTCGCTGCCGGAACTGGAAGCGGGCATGAACGGGTATCGGCTCGGGGCGCGCACCAAGGTGGGCGTGCCGGAAAGCTTCGCCAAGGACTGGGTCCGCGAACTGAAGCGACTCCACGACCGGATCATCGCGCAGCACGAGAACACCCCGTGGGCGGTCATGGCGAGGCGCGACAAGCTCACCGTCCTCGGACTGGAGTGGCGCCCCGCCCGCAAGGGGACGTAAGCCAATCGTCCCGGGGCGAACCCGTCGGGCACCTCGTCATGGTCGGTCCCATCCTGTACCAGGAACTGGCCCTCGGCGGCCGCCGCGCCCGCCTCCACGTCTTCCGCTGGTGCTACGCCGGCTGGCTCGCGCTGCAACTCGGGGTCATGCTGTTCGGCGAGGTGATGTGGGTCGGCATCTTTCGCCGCGGCCAGTCCACCCACGAAGACCTCGGCTATTTCGCCCGCTCGTACCTTGAGCTGTTCCTCGCTCAGCACTTCCTGCTCCTGCTCCTCGTCACTCCCACCATGACGGCGGGCGCGATCGCCGACGAGAAGACGCGCGGCACCCTGCAGTACCTGCTGACCACGGCGCTGCGCCCGTGGGAGATACTCGTGGGCAAACTCCTGGCCCGCTCCTGCCAGGTGCTGTTGCTCGCCCTCACCGGACTGCCGTTGCTCTGTTTCCTGGGCGTCTTTGGCGGGCTGGACCTGGGGATGCTCCTGGCGGTCGCGCTGGTCTCGGTCGCGCTGGTGCTCGGAGTCGGCGCGGCAAGCCTGCTCGCGTCGGTCTGGTGCCGCAACACGCGCGACGCGGTCCTGTCCGCGTATACCGTTGGCGGCGCCCTCTTTTTCGGGGCCGTCGGGCTGAATTCCTGGCTGTACTACAACGCCCTGTGGAGCGGCTTCGGCCTGCGGGAGGGTGAGGTTTCCGGGGCGGTGTGCTGGGTGGCCGCCGTCTCGGAGCGGTTCTTCCCCCTCTACCCGTTCGGCGGCGGCTGGTCGCCTGTGGGGCCGGGGGACGACCTCCGGCGCCTGGCGGACACGCTGACAGCGTGGGGGACGTTCACCGTCGTTTGTCTGGCGGCGGCGGTGTGGCGGCTGCGGCCGGCGTATGTGCGCCAACTCGAGGCGGCCGGGCGCGGGAAGCGCCGCTGGTGGCAGGCGCGCCGCCCCGCCGTCGCTGGCGACCCGGTCCGGTGGACGGAACGCCACGTCGAGGGGATCGCCCCGCTGTCGCTGCTGCGCGCGTTTCCGCGCTGGCTCGGGCTGCTCGTCGTCTTCCTGCTCAGCGCGTTCGCGGCCGGGGCCGTCTTCGTGAGCCGGCTGCAGGTCACGCCCGGCGAACTCTGGGACATGCTGGTCGCGTTGGACCTCGACGGACTCCTCGACGCTCTCGACAACCTCGGATCGGGGATCGGCTTCGACTTCTACGGTCAGGGCATGGTGGTCATGCTGATTGCGACCCTGGTAGTCGGCGCCCGCTGCTCGGGGACAGTCAGCGGCGAACGCGAGCGGGGCACCTGGGAGCCTCTCCTCATGACCCCGCTGGAGACGCGCGAGCTGATCCGCGGCAAGCTGTGGGGCGTGATCGGGGCGGCGCTCCCGTATCTGCTCGCCTATGCGGTGCCGACGCTGGCGTTCGCAGTTCTGTGCGGGTGGGGGGCGCTGTTCTGGGTCGTACTGTGGCTGCCGGTGACCCTGCTGGCCATCACCTTCGCCGGGGCGGCGGGTGTGTGGTGCTCCGTCCGGTCGAAAAGTTCGTGGCGGAGCCTGCTGGGGACGCTGGCGCTCACCTATGTCGGCGGGTTCCTGATGTACTGCGTGAGCGCGCCGGTCGTCGGGATCCTGGCCCTTTTGTTCACCATGCTGCTCGCCGTCCTGACGCCCAGTGCGGGGGCGTGGATCGGTGCGTTCGCCATGATGAGCGAGATCTTCCTGGTGCTGGTCTGCTTCGCGCTGGCCGGCGGGTTCGTGCTGGCGGCGTGGCGGCTCGTTGTGTCGGCGGAGTACCGGGTCGGCGTGCTGGACCGCACCAGGCACTGGGAGCGGCGCTTCGACCGCCCGGACGACTGGCGCTCCCGCCGCTGGCCGAGCCGCGCACGCCGCAGAGCGGAGTAAAAACTGGCGGACCAAACGTCGTAGCAGCCATTCTGTCCGAGTCTGCAGCGTCAGCGAGGGGAGCGCTGGCATCAGCCCCTCGCTTACGCTGCGATGGAGCAAACACGACGAGCCGGAAGCATAAGCGACGGCAGCTTTGACAGGTCAGTCGCTTACGCTTGCGGGCTGTTCTCGGACGGGCGGGCTTGCGGGCGGGATCGGGAGCGAATAAACTGCGTCTGGACATGACGACATCGCCTGACAGGTGCCGTTGTGGGGCTGGGGTGTTACCATCAACCCCGGCCTACCCACACTGATTGCAACTGGTGTCGGAGCGGGTAGCGAAGGGAAAAACGAGGCTGGATGGATTCGACGTAAGGGCCAAATTATTATCGAGATGCGCCCGTAGCTCAACTGGATAGAGCAGCGGTCTTCGGAACCGCAGGTTGGGGGTTCGAGCCCCTCCGGGCGTATTCGTGCTGGGTGCTCTCTTCCGCTGGAAGGCAGTTCGGTAACTTCTCCACAACTCCCGCCAGATCATACAGCCGGTGGTGCGAGTGCCGCGCCGTCAGTAACGGCGTTGCATGTCCGGCCAGTTCCTGCAAGATCCGCAGGTCGATGCCGACCGGATCCGGTCAGGACTGGCGGACCTGACGCCGACGAGTCGAAAGCGTAAGCGACGGCAGCTTTGGCAAATCCGTCTTACGCTTCCGGCTCGTCGGCGTCAGGGCGTTTGGTCCGCTAACTCTTACCAGCGGCTCCGGTAGTGGAAGCCGATCCCGACCGGCGGCGGGGGCGGCCGGCGTTCGTAGATGATCACCCGCTGCGGCGGCGGAGCGTAGACGACCGGCGGCGGGGCGTACACCTGCGGCGCGGCGTGGGCCTGCATGGCGGTGATGACCGCGTCGCTCACGCCCTGCTGCTTCAGCCAGACGATCTGGTTCGGAGCGAGCGCATACGGTGCTGGCGACTGGCGGATGGCATTGACGATGACGGTGTCGCTGATGTGCTGCTGGGCCATGCCGACGACCTCTTCGAGCGACGGCGACGGGCCGGCCTGCACGACCTGAGTCGCGGTAGCGCGCTGCACCGCCCGGTCCTCGGCGCGGACCTCGGCCTGGTCGATGGCGCTGCCGGTCAGGGCGCCGGTGATCGCGCCGAGTCCGGCGCCGATGGCGGCGCCCGCCCCGGGGCGGCCAACCGCACTGCCGACGAGGGCGCCGGCGCCGCCGCCCAGGGCTCCGCCGGTGAGCAGTCCCTTGTCCGTGTTGGACATCGTGCTGCAGCCGGAGGTCAGCAGCAGCCCAAAGAGCAGTAGACTTCGCTTCATGTGGCGTCGCTCCTTGTCGCGGCCCGGGCGGACGACCGGGCCAGAGCCTCCCCGGACGGCGGCCTCACGGCCGGGGGTGGGACTATGCGCAAACCCCGCGTTCCGGTCAAGGTCAGGCGGCTCGCGGTTTTCCCCGTCTCGCGGGCGCTCTACAATGGGTCGAAGTGAGTCTCAGAGCGGGACTTCCCCTGATATCGGCATGCAGGAGCACAGAGATGAAGCGCGCCACGACGGGCCGGCTCGGTCTGGTGGTACTAATTGTGTTCGCCCTTGCCCCGGCCGTCGCCCTCGCCCAGGGTGCCCAGGCGCAGAAGGTCGCCACCGTCGAGGGTATCACCGAATACCGCCTCGACAACGGCCTGCGCGTCCTCCTCTTCCCGGACTCCGCGTCCTCCAAGGTCGCCGTCAACATGACGGTTCTCGTCGGCTCGCGCCACGAGGGGTACGGCGAGGCCGGCATGGCTCACCTGCTCGAACACATGCTCTTCAAGGGTACGCCGACGTTCCCCAAGGTGGACAAGGCGCTGCAGGAGCACGGCGCCGGCCGGACCGCCAACGGCACCACCTGGGTCGATCGCACGAACTACTACGAGATCATGCCGGCGACCGACCGCAACCTCGAGTTCGGCATCAAGTTCGAGGCTGACCGGCTCGTCAACGCCTGGTTCAACCGCGAACATCTGGCGACCGAGATGAAGGTGGTACGCAACGAGTTTGAATCGGGCGAGAACGACCCGAGCTATGTCCTCAGCCAGCGCATGTTCGGCCTGGCGTTCGAGTGGCACAACTACGGCAAGTCCACGATCGGCAACCGGGCTGACATCGAGCGCGTCCCGATCGACCGGCTGCGCGCCTTCTACGAGAAGTACTACCGCCCCGATAACGTCGTCCTGACCATCGCCGGCAAGTTCGATCCGGAGAAGGCGATCGGGTACGTCACGAAGTACTTCGGCGCCCTCAAGCGGCCGGCGCAACCGCTGGCGCAGGACTACACCGAGGAGCCGGCCCAGGACGGCGAGCGGAACGTCACCCTGCGCCGCGTCGGCAAGGTGGCGCTGGTCGGAGTCATGTACCACATCCCGGCCGCGTCCCACCCGGACCACGCGCCGCTGTACGTCCTGAACACGATGCTGGTGTCCGAGCCGCGTGGCCGGCTGTACAAGGCGCTGGTCGAGACGAAGAAGGCGACCAACGTCAGCGGCAGTGCCTTCGCGTGGCACGATCCGGGCGTGCTCGAGATCACCGCCTCGGTCAACACGGGCGTCAAGCCGGAAGAGGTGCGCGACATCATGCTCGACGTGGTGGAGAACCTCGCCAAGAGCAAGATTACCGAGGAGGAGGTCAGCCGCGCCCGCGAGAAGCTCCTCGCCGCCCGCGAGCGCTCGCTGACCAGGAGCGAGCGCATTGCGACGGAGCTGAGCGAGTGGATCGGCGCCGGCGACTGGCGACTGCTATTCATCACCCGCGACCGCATCGCCAAGGTGACGCCGCAGGACGTCGAGCGCGTCGCGACGAAGTACCTGCGCCGCACCAACCGCACCCTCGGCATGTACATCCCGACGAGCAAGGTGGCGCGCACGCCCGTCCCGCCCGCCGGACCGATCGCCGAGCTGGTCAAGGACTACAAGGGCGGTCCGGGCATCCCCAGGGGCGAACCGTTCGATCCGACACCCGCGAACGTCGAAGCGCGCACCAAACGGCTGACGCTGCCGGGCGGCCTGAAGGTCGCCCTGCTGCCGAAGAAGACGCGCGGCGAGGCGATCGCCGGCACGCTGGTGCTGCACTTCGGTAACGAGCAGAGCCTCAAGGACTACCAGGACGCGGCCGACTTCCTCGGCCCGCTCATGCGCCGCGGCACGAAGAAGCTCACTCACCAGGAGATCAACGACGAGCTGGATGTGCTCCGGGCCAGCCTGAACGCCTCCAGCGGCACCGGGCAGCTCAGCTTCAGCTTCCAGACGCGGCGCGACAAGCTCGGCGGACTGCTGGCGCTGCTGCGCGAGATCCTGCGTCACCCGTCCTTCCCGGAGAAGGAGTTCGTCATCCTCCGGGGCGCCGACCGGCAGAACCTGGAGGAGGGGCTCGCCGACCCGACGGCGCTGGCGCGCAACGCGCTGCGTCGCCACCTCAATCCGTACCCGAAGGATAGCCTCCATTACGTGCCGACGATCCCGGAAGCGATCGAGCGCCTGGACCGGGTGAAGCTCGACGAGGTTGTGCGGCTGTACCGGGAGCAGGTCGGCGGGCAGCACGGCGAACTGGTGCTGGTGGGCGACTTCGACCCGGACGCCGCCGTCAAGCAGATCGAGGCGCTGGTGGACGGATGGAAGGCGCAGGTGCCGTACCAGCGCGTCGCCAAGAAGGCGGACCTGAAGCAACCCGGCGGCCATCAGGACATCAACACGCCGGACAAGGAGAACGCGATCTACCTGGCCGGCTACCTGTTCGGCATGTCCGACACCGACCCGGAGTACGTCCCCCTGCTGATCGGCAACTACATCCTGGGCGGCAGCGGCCTGACGTCGCGCATCTTCGGCACGCTGCGCGAGGAGCAGGGACTGTCGTATGGGGCCGGGTCGAGCATGGGGGTGGACGCGCAGGACAGGTACGGGTCGCTGACGATCTTCGCCATCGCCAACCCGGAGAACCTCAAAAAGGCCGACAAGCTCATCCCGCAGGTGCTGCAGAAGATCCTCAAGGGCGGTATCACCGAGGCCGAGCTGGCCGACGCGCAGAAGGGCTACCTGCAGGACCGCAAGGTGGCGCGGGCGAGCGACAGCACTCTGGCAGCGATGTTGCGCAGCGGGCTGGAGCTGGGGCGCACGATGAAGTTCGCGCAGGAGATCGACGATCGCATCGCCGCGCTGACAGTCACGGACGTCAACCGGGCGCTGCGGGCATACCTCATCCCGAACCGGCTGTTCGTCGTCCACGCGGGCGATTTCGCGAAGATCGGCAAGCAGCAGAAGTGACGCGCCGCCGGCCGAGCCCGAAGCGCAAGCGAGGGACAGCGCTAAATCCTCGCTTGCGCTTCGGGCTCGGCCGGACCAGATGAGAGAGAACCGCCCGAGGATCGTCGATGGTCGAGAATGCCCCATTCCTGACGCACAAGCACGCTGGTCTAACGATCGAGGGCTACTCGCGCGCGGCGGTCCAAAGCTACTGGCGCATCCCCGAGCTGAAGATCGGGTTCGACCTCGGCGCCCAGCCGTGGGACTTCATGGGCACGCCGACCTGGTTCGTCACCCACACCCACCTGGATCACGTCGCGGCCCTGCCGGTCTACGTCGCCCGTCGGCGCATGATGAAGATGGAGCCGCCGACCCTCTACCTCCCGGCGGAGTCGCTCGACGACGTGCGCAAGCTCCTGCTCGTCTTCCAGCGACTCGACCGCGGGCGGATGGTGTGCGACCTCAACGGCGTCAGCCCCGGCCAGGAGATCGAGCTGTCGCGCGAAAACGTCGTGACGGTGTTCCGCACGACGCACACGATTCCGTCCGTCGGGTACGTCGTCTGGGACCGGCGCAACAAGCTCAAGGAGGAGTATCTCGGCCTGCCGGGCGAGAAGATCCGCGACCTGCGTCTGTCCGGCGTCGAGATCACGCGCGAGGTGCGCACGCCGCTCGTCGCCTACACCGGCGACACGAGCCCGGCCGGCATGGACAACTACCCGGCGGTGTACGAGGCGAAGGTGCTGATCGCGGAGATGAGCTTCATCCGCCCCAACCACCGGCGCGAGAAGATCCACAAGTTCGGCCATATGCACCTGGACGACTTCCTGGAGCGAGCGGATCGATTCCAGAACGAGCTGGTCGTCTGCGCCCACTTCAGCACGCGCTACCACCCCAACGAGGTGCGCCGCCTGCTGGAGACGAAGCTGCCCGCCAAACTGCGCGACCGCTTCAAGCTGTGGATCTGAGGCTCCCGTCTCCTCTCACCCCCGGCCCCTCTCCCACCAGGGGAGAGGGGAGAAGAATGGACCTTCCCATGCACGATCGCTGGATCGCCGACCGGATGCGCTCGATCGAGGTATCCGGGATCCGCAAGGTCTTCGACCTGGCCCGCAGCCTCAAGGATCCGGTCAACCTGAGCATCGGCATCCCGGACTTCGACGTGCCCGCGCCAATCAAGGCGGCGCTGCACCGGGCAGTCGATGAGGGCCGCAACGCCTACACGGTCACGCAGGGCATCCCGGAGCTGCGCGACAAGATCCGGACCGACGTGCGCCGCCGCTACGACCACCCGGACCGCGAGGTCTTCGTCACCAGCGGCACCAGCGGCGGACTCGCCCTCGCTCTGCTCTGCACGATCGACCCCGGCGACGAGGTGATCGTCTTCGATCCGTACTTCGTGATGTACCCGCACTTCGTCACCGTCGCGGGCGGCACGCCGGTATTGGTGGACACCTACCCCGACTTCCGCATCGACCCCGACCGGGTGCGTGCCGCCCTCACCCCGCGCACGAAGGCGATCGTCGTCAACAGCCCGGCCAACACGACCGGAGCCCTCCACGATCGGGAGACGCTGGCGGCCCTCGCCCGGCTGGCGCGCGAGCGCGGCGTGCTGCTGCTGAGCGACGAGGTCTATCGGGCGTTCTGCTACGCCGGCGCGTTCCACAGTCCGGCGGAGTTCAACGAGGACGTGGTCGTCTTCGACGGGTTCAGCAAGGCGTATGCGATGACGGGCTGGCGGCTGGGGTACTGCCACGGGCCGCGCCGGCTGATCGAGGAGATGATCAAGCTGCAGCAGTTCACCTACGTTTGCGCTCCGAGCATCGTGCAGTACGCGGGCGTGGCGGCGTGGGACCACGATGTCTCGGCCATCGTCGCCGAGCACCGCCGCAAGCGCGACCGGCTCTACGCCGGGCTGAAGGACCGTTTCGAGGTCATCAACCCGGGCGGGGCGTTCTACCTGTTCCCGCGGGCGCCGTGGGGGACCGGGACGGAGTTCGTCACCGAGGCGATCCACAACAACCTGTTGATCATCCCCGGCGGCGTGTTCAGCAAGAAGGACACGCACTTCCGGCTGAGCTACGCGGCGAGCGAGGAGACGATCGACCGCGGAATCGAGATCCTCAACCGGCTGGCGGCGCACGGCCCGCGCTGAGGGTCCTCTCCGCGCCGCTTGCGGCCCGGCGGGATGTACCCTCACTTCGCGCCGAGCCGCAAGCGGCGCGGAGAGACTTGCACCTACAACAGGAGCGCAGCGCGGGCATGGGCTACCGCACGCTGAGAGAATGCCTGTACGATCTGGAACAAACCGGCCAGCTCGTTCGTCTGGAGAGTGAGATCGACCCGTACCTGGAGGCCGCCGAGATCCAGCGGCGCGTCTATCAGGCCCAGGGACCGGCGATCTACTTCGCCCGCGTCAAGGGCTGCCGGTTCCCGATGGTGTGCAACCTGTTCGGCACCCTGGAGCGCGTCCGCTTCCTGTTCCGCGACACCCTCGCGGCGGTGCGCCACCTCGTCGAATTGAAGGTCGATCCGTCCGCGTTCTGGCGGCGGCCGTGGCGCTACCGTGACGTGCCGTTCACGCTCTGGAACCTGCGTCCCAGGCGCGTCCGCGCGGCAGCAGTCGCCACCCACCGGACCACGGTCAGCCAGCTACCGCAGCTCGTCTCCTGGCCGCGCGACGGCGGCGCCTTCATCACGTTGCCGCAGGTCTACACCGAGGACGCCGACCGCCCCGGCTGGCGCCACTCGAACCTGGGCATGTACCGGGTGCAGCTGTCCGGCGGTGAGTACCAGCCGGACCGGCAAATCGGCCTGCATTACCAGATCCACCGCGGCATCGGCGTCCACCACGCGGCGGCGCTGCGGCGCGGCGTGCCGCTGCGGGTCAACATCTTCGTCGGCGGGCCGCCGGCCCTGACCCTGGCGGCGGTGATGCCGCTGCCCGAGGGGGTGCCGGAGCTGACCTTCGCCGGGGCGCTGGGCGGGCAGCGTGTTCGCCTGTTCTACCCGTCCGACGAGAGGAGCGCGGCCCCGCCGCTGCCGCTCGCCGCCGACGCCGACTTTGCGATCAGCGGCACCGTCGATCCGAACCTGCAGCTGCCCGAGGGACCGTTCGGCGACCACCTGGGGTACTACAGCCTGGCGCACCCGTACCCGGTGCTGAACGTCGAGCGCGTCTACCACCGGCCGGACGCCGTCTGGCCGTTCACCGTCGTCGGCCGGCCGCCGCAGGAGGACACCAGTTTCGGGGCGATCATCCACGAGCTGACCGGCCCGGTGATCCCGACCGTCGTCCCGGGTGTCCATGCCGTTCACGCGGTCGATGCGGCCGGCGTCCACCCGCTGCTGCTGGCGGTCGGCAGCGAGCGCTACATCCCCTACGCCGCCCGCCGCAGACCCCAGGAACTGCTCACCTGCGCCAGCGCCATCCTCGGTCAGGGACAGCTGTCGCTCGCGAAATACCTCCTCATCGTCGCGAAGGAGGACGCGCCGGACCTCGACCCGCACGACATCCCGGCGTTCTTCCGGCATCTGCTGGAGCGAGTCGATTGGCAGACCGACCTGCACTTCCACACCGCGACAACGATCGACACACTCGACTACTCGGGAAGCGGTATCAACGAGGGGTCGAAGGTGGTGATCGCCGCCGCCGGCCCGCCGCGGCGCACGCTGCCCACCGCAGTGCCCGCCGGGCTGACGCTGCCCGACGGATTCGGTGAGCCGCACGTCTGCCTGCCTGGTGTGCTGGCGGTGCAGGCGCCGCGCTTCACGAAGGCGGACGCGGGCGGACGAGCGGACGGCGCCCCGGAGCGCGAGCGGGCCGTCAAGCGCTTCTGTCAGGCGGTAACTGCAACGGATCCGGTGAACGCCTTCCCGCTGGTGGTGCTGCTGGACGACAGCGCCTTCGCAGCGCGGACGCTGCACAACTTTCTGTGGGTGACGTTCACGCGCTCGAACCCGGCGGCGGACGTACACGGAGTCGGGGCGTTCACCTGGCAGAAGCACTGGGGGTGCGAGGGAGCGCTGGTGATCGACGCGCGCAGCAAGCCGCACCACGCCCCGCCGCTGGAAGAAGACCCGCAGGTCAGCCAGCGCGTGGACGCGCTGGCGGCGCCCGGCGGCCCGCTGCACCGGATCATTTGAAGATGCCTTGCCGCTTGCGGCCTGGCGCCGGACCTGCCCGAGCCTCGGCGTCTCGGCGTTTTGCGCCAAATCTGTTTGCTCCGCCTCCCGCTGCCATGTACGATCGGCATTAACATCGATCACCGCTGGACCGAGGCCGCAACCAGAGGGGCGCGGTCGGGCTCGCTCTCTCCTCCAGGCGAGGTGCGTCATGTCCGAGAAGATTGGCCGTGCGCCGGCGCGAATGGGATCGCGCGACACCACCCGGAGCCTGGTGCGCTTCGCGTGCCTGGCACTCGCACTGGTCCTCGTCGCCGAGGTAGCCCAGAGTCAGCCGCCCCCCGCCACCGACGCCTACGGCGACCCGCTGCCGCCCGGGGCCGTCGCCCGGCTCGGCACGGTCCGCTTCCGCCACAACGGCACGCTCGCGTTCGCCACCTTCCTCCCCGACAGCAAGGGCGTTCTCGTTG
>JADLBT010000378.1 GCA_020847555.1 Gemmataceae bacterium | reverse complement strand
CGGTCTTGACTGTCATCTACCACAATTTCGAGTCGTTTGTATGGAATACCCGCGCCTGCCGTAGCACGCGCCGCGCGTCCGCCGGCCGCCCCTCGCCCTGATGCAGCCGGGCGAGGACGGCGGCCGTCGCCCGGTCCGCCGGCGCGAACAGCAGCCACGCCTCCAGTCCGGCGGCGTCCGCCGCTTCGCGCGTCGTCGTCAGGTTCACCCAGCAGCGCCAGTACCGGGTCACGGCTTCGTGAAACTTGCGGAAGGCGTCGAAGTCAGCCGGGTCCACGCGCGTCCGCTCCAGCCGCAGGTGGAACGTCAGGTCGAGGCGTCCGGGATCTTTCTCGTCGGTGCTCACCTGCAGCCGGAACGAGCCCCACTTCGACCGGACGTCGCGCCGCGCAGGAGCGCCGTCCAGCCGGTAGGCAGGCGCCACCCGGATCTCGTAGCGATGGATCGACTCGAACGGGTAGCCCAGGTCCAGCGATACCTTGCGGTCGTGATCGAGGGTGTACGCCAGCAGTCGGCTCCAGACCGGGCTGTCGGTGAAGCTCCCCTCGCGTTCCGCGTCCCCGCTGAAGTGGCCGGGAATCTCGAACTCGACCTCGGCCCGCACCGCCCGCTCACGGTCGGCCAGGGTCGCCTCGTCGATGTGCAGGGCGTGCAGGCGCGTGCGGCTGTTCGCGTCCTGCAGGGCTGCGACCATCAGCCGCCGCCGCTCCCCGGCCGGCACCTCCAGCCACGCGGACCGCCGGTTGACGGCCGCCTGCCCCTGGTACGCGATGGCCCGGCGCGCGTACGTCGCGCCGTCCGGGCGCACCCAGACGCGCGTCAGCTGCTCCTGCCGGTTCGCGTCGCACGTCAGCGGCGGGGTGCGCAGCACCCGGATCGTCTCCCCCTCGGTGACGTAGCAGACGCGGTCGCGCGCCACCGGCGGCAGGAAGTCCCAGGCGTTGTCCGTCGCGGTCGTGTCGATCCAGTGGTCGCGGCCGTCGAGCCGCACCAGGAGGATACCGTGCGTCCCCCACGGGGACGGCACCGCCGGCACGATCTGGCCGTCGTCCTGGGTGCCGAGCGTCACCAGCGCCACCGGCACCCCCGCCTCCTGCAGCATCACGGCGAGCAGCTGGGCCTGGTCCTTGCAGTCGCCGAAGAGGTTGGCGTGAACCTGGTCGGGGGCGTGCGGCGTGTAGGCGTGGCGCGCCGATCCGAACGAGACGTAGCGGATCCGTTTACGCACCCATGTCGCCAGTGCCCGCGCCTTCTCCAGCGGGGCGGTCAGGCCGTTCGTCACCGCGCGGACCGTTCTGCGGATCGAGTCGGTACATTCCCAGCAGCCGGCGCGGACGCGCTGCTTCCACCGCCCGACCTCCTCCCATGACGGGAACGTCGAGCACATGACCTGTGTCCGCAGCACCTCGCGCGACGGCAGGTCGGCGTCCTGCGGCAGCGGCGGGCGGTTCGTCACGCGCCAGACGTGCAGCCGGTCCTTGCCGACGGCGCGCACCGCCGGGGCAAGCGTGCTGTTGATCGCAGCGAACTTGAACGGCCGGTCCTTCGGCAGCCGGACGCGGAATTCCTCCAGGGCGATGGGGGACTGGTCGTCGTCGAAGGTGTAGCGCGTGAAGAAGTGGCCGTCGAACTCCGGGTGCCTGCCGCGCGTCGTCCACCTGACGTCGATCGTGTCGCCGACCTCCAGGTTCGGGAAGGAGATGATCAGCTGCTTATCGGTGTCGTATACCTGGTAGTCGGTGCCCTGGTCGCGGAGCTGGAGGTGGCGCGGCTCGATGCGGACGACGCGCCCGTCCGGCTTGTGGACGCGGGCCTCGTTCAAGGTGAGTTTCTGGTAGCCGGGGTCGTAGGTGATGCTGCGGTATTCGCCGAAGCGCTCGACGCCCTTGCGGCCGTTCAGGCGCGTTACCTCGTGCGTGACCGTCTCGACCGTGCCGTCCGGCTCGACCAGGTGGGTGACGCCGTAGTAGAGGATGCATGCAGCCGAATCCTCGAGGAACTCCTTCGGGAGCTTCTGGAGGACCGCCGCATCGTGGCGGTACGGCGACGGCTCGCGGGACGGCCCGCGCGGCACCGGCCACCTGTCGGCCCGGACCGGGACGGCGGCCAGAAGACACACGACGAGAGAAAGCAGGGCCGAGGTTCGGCGCGTCATGGTGGGGCTCCGCTGCCGGGGAGGGTCGGGCGCGCTGGCGTCCGAGAGTAGACGCTCCAGGCCGCCAGGTCTGACCGCCAGGGGCGCCGGACAGGACTCGATTGTATCAGCGGCGGCGCGGGGTCAAAAGGGGGACCAGCCCGGAGCGCCAGCGCCGGG
Organism: Gemmataceae bacterium; assembly: GCA_020847555.1. The sequence goes on along the minus strand of JADLBT010000378.1, from coordinate 578 downwards.
CACGGCAAGGTTCCTCGCTTACGCTTCGGGCGCGGACCTACTGCGGTGCGGCCAGGTTGACCGCCAGGTAGCGTCCGCGGTTCTCGCGCGCCAGGAGTTGTAGCGGCATGTCGGCCCGGTCACGGTTGGCGGTGTTCAGCTCGATGGTGTGGATGACGGCGTGGGCGCGGTTGAGACGGGTGGCCTCGCGCCGGTCCGCGTCGCGCAGGTCGTCGGCGTCGGTGAGCAGGTAGATCACTTCCGAGCCGAGCGACAGGGCGACCTGCAGGGCGTGCAGGTGGTTGGTGCCGCCCTCGGGCCGCACGCGCGCCAGCGCCACCGACGCGCGCGCAACATTCTCGGCGGTCGCTGGCAGGAGCCGGCCGGGGAGCAGCGGTTCGGCCCGGTCGTGGTAGACAATGATCTGGAAACGTGTGGTCGGGGGCAGGCGTTGGAGGCTGACACGCAGCTCGCGGACCGCGGCAGCGAGCAGGCCGTCCCGCCCCATGCTGGAGGAGCGGTCGATCGCGTAGACAACGCTCCGGGCCGCCGCGCCGCCCTGGAACAGGTTCCCCGGCCGACCGATTCCTCCCGGTCCG
>JADLBT010000377.1 GCA_020847555.1 Gemmataceae bacterium | reverse complement strand
TCCTTGACTTCCGTCACGATGCCCGCCCAGAACGGATCGGTGGGGGAATCGCCCCCGTCGTTCACCGGGACGGTGGCCCGCTTCCCGGTCGCCGCCGGCACCGCCTGCCAGATGCGCGGCTCGTTCAGCAGCGTTTCCAGCTCCGCCGCCAGCGCTGCGGCTGTCGGAAAGCGGTCCGTCGGCTTCTTGGCCATCAGCTTGTAAACGATATCGGCCAACGCCGCCGGCACGTCGGGGCGCAGGATCTCCAGCAACTTCGGCTGCTCCATCTGGTGCTTGAGCAGCTTCTCCAGGGGCGACCCACCCGGAAACGGCACACTCGCGGTCAACAGGAAGTACAGCGAACAACCCAGGCTGTACAGGTCGGCGCGGCCGTCCACCGTATGCGAGGAAATCGACTGCTCGGGCGCCATGTAGTCCGGCGTCCCCATGACCATGCCGACCTGCGTCAGCGTCGCCGACACCTCGCCGGTAACCGCTTCGTCCTGGCGGGCCAGGCCCATGTCCAGGATCTTGATGATCCCCGCGCCCGGAGCACGGGTGAGGAGGAGGTTGGCCGGCTTGATGTCGCGATGCACCAGGCCGCGTTCGTGCGCGTGCTGCAGGCCGAGCGCCGCCTGCCGGATGTACGCGCACGCCAGGGCCGGCGACGACGGGCCGTGCTTGCGCACCAGCCGGACGAGGTCGATTCCGTCTACAAATTCCATCGCGAAATAGTGCGTACCGTTCACCTCGTCAGCGTCGTACGCGCGGACGACATTGACATGATCGAGCTGGGCGGCGGCCCGGATTTCGCGATAGAAACGGCGCACGGCGTCGGCGCTATTCAGCCGCTCCTTGCGGATCAGCTTCACCGCACAGACACGGCCGAGCTTCCAGTTTCGCGCCCGGAAGACGGTGCCCATGCCGCCCTCGCCCAGCCGGTCGAGCAGGATGTAGGAACCGAGGAGCAACGAGTCCCCGCGGTCCTGCAACAACAGGTTGGCCTGGTAGGCGGTGAGCCAGCCGCGCTCGAGCAGTTCACGGGCCAGCGCCTTCGACTCGTGGTCCGCGACGGCGCGGCTCCTGAGTTCGTCGAGCTGGTTGGCCGGCAACACGTGGAGCCGGTCCAGCTCGGCAATCAGGTGTGCGGTTGAAATAATGGGCGTCATTCGGTTTCTCTCATCGCTCCAGCGCGGCCCGCGCGCTGCGGGTCACCAGCGCGTCCGGGGCTCCGTTCGCCAGGGTTTGGAGCATCTCCCGTGCCTCGGGCGTGCCGAGATGTTCCAGTACCTCCACCGCTCGGAACGCGCGCAGCGCCGCGCCCGCAAGGCCCCCGGCCGTCAGTTTGGCACGGAGTTCCTCCAGACGGCTCTGGCTCTCCGCGGACGGCCCGGCGGTGAGCGCCCTGTCGAGTTCGGGCACGATCCGGTCGCCCAGCCGCAGCAGTTCCCGGGTCGCTCGATCACGCACCTTGAACTGAGCGTGGTCCAGCTGCCCGATCAGCTCCCCCAGGTGTTTCCTGTCGAGCGGGGCTGCCGGCTCCAGACGCGCCTTGAGGAAAGCGGCGGCGTCCCGCGGCGCGCCGACGAAGCCGCCGAGCGCCGCCCACGCCTTGCCGGCGTCCTTCGCGGCCAGCGCCTGCCACCACGCTTCGAGTTCGCCCGGCCGCGCTGTCCTGGCGGGTGGGGTGGGCCGCTTGATCCGGGTGACGTCCCAGATCAACGCGGTCGTATCGGCGCTGGCCGAGGCGAGTGTTTTTCCGTGGGGGGCGAAGGCAACGGCGTTGATCGCTCCGGTGTGGCCCGCCAGAACGGCCAGTTCCTGGCCGGTCACCACGTCCACGACGTGCAGGGTCCGGGCGGCACCGGCACGGACCAGCAGCTTCCCGTCGGGCGAGACGGCGAAGGTCAGGCTCGGCGTCTCGGCACCTGCCTGGCCGATCGGGACGTCTGCGAACGGATTCTCGCGGGCGGCCTTCTTCGTGGCCTTCTTCGCCGCCTTCCCCTTCTGGAGCCACTTGCCGCCATAAGTGTGACGCAGCTCCCCGGTGGCCAGCTCGTACAGTGTCACCGTCCCGTCACTCTCCTCCAGGGCCAGGCAGCGCCCGTCCGGCAAGAACGCGCCGTGCAGGACCGGGGCGACGCCCTCGGCGGGGTGCAGCGAGCTGACGGTTCGGCCGGTCGCGGTGTCGAGCAGGGTGATGGGAGTGCCGGGGCTGGCCTGAAAGGCGAGCACCTTGCCGTCCGCTGAGAACAGCAGCTTCTGCGCGTTCCGCGACGCAAGGCCCACCACCCCAAACCCCGGTCCGGCCTTGCCTGCAAATACCCCCTTGGCTCCCTTGACCGCGGGGACGCCGGGATCGGTCTCCAGGGTACGCAGCAGTTTCCCGTTCGGGACCGCATACAGCGCAAGTCGCTCCTTCCCGGTCCTGGCCGTGCCCAGGCAGGCAGCGAGGAGCTTCCCGTCCGGCGAGAACTGCAGCGGCTTCCGGTGAAGCGGGGTCGCCTCGATCTCGAGTTCGATCCGGCCGATCTCCTTGCCGGTGGCGGTGTCGAACAGGATCGCTTCGCGCATCTTGGCGACGCGGGCGGTGGCGGCGGTGGCGAACCGCTGCACCGCCACGCCGACACGGCCGTCTGGGCTGAGGATCGTCGGGCTTCCCGGGTCGGGGGGCAGGCGGACGGCGACCGTTCCCAGGCTCTTGCCCGTGGCCGCATCCCACGTCTGCGTCGTGCGGGCGGTCCGCGTCACCACCTGCCGGCCGTCCGACGCGAACCGGATAGAGGTCAACGACGCCGCGTCGCCCAGGCTCGGACCGATCTCCTTGCCGGTCGCCAGGTCCACGAACTGAAGTCCGGGGGACGATCCGGTGAGCATGAGGGTCTTGCCGTCGGGGGAGTAAACCGGGCCGCGGACCCCAGCGGCAGCCGCCGCGGCCTTGGCCTTGGCCTTGCTGAAGGGGGATCCGGCCGAGTCCGGGTCCACGAGGCCGGTCGCCCCGACCCGGTTGACGACCTCGCCGAGGAGCCTGGCGTTGGCCCAGTCCCAGACGCGGATCAGGCCGTCGGTGCCGAATGTGGTCAGCCGCTTGCCATCCGGCGACAGGGACGCGCTGGTGATCCTGGCCGCGGACTTGCCCGACTCGTCCGACCCCGACGGCATGCCGAAGCGGCGGATCTCCTTGCCCGAGGGGAACTCCCAGACGCACACCGACCCGTTCTTGCCGACAACGAGAACGCCCTTGCTGTCGGGGAGGAAGGTGGCGAACGCGAGCGTGCCGTTGTGGCGGAAGCGGACCGTGCCGAGCCGGGCGACGGCCCCGGGCGGCAGCGGGTCGCCGTAGGCGTCGGTGGC
>JADLBT010000376.1 GCA_020847555.1 Gemmataceae bacterium | reverse complement strand
GGAGGCGAGTTCGTCTTCCTTTTTGCGCGGTCTCCGCTATCGTCGGGCGCGGAGGACAGCTCGCATGCGAACGCCAAGGCCGAGCGCGATGCCCCGTTCCTGGCAGCGGCCGAGGAGCGGACCGCTTAACGCCGCGCGGCGATGCGGGCCACGTTGGCTGCTCGCCCTTGCCCTGCTTGCCCTGCCTGCCCTGCCCGGCTGTCTCCCGCGCGTGGACGAACGCGCCCAGGCATTCACCGAGGACGGCGTCGAGTTGTTCCAGGTCGGGCGCTATCGGGACGCGCGCGAAAGCTTCGAGGCGGCCCTCGAACGCCAGCCAGGCGACCCGAACCTGATGTACAATATCGGCCAGTGCTGGGACCGTCAGGGCGACCTGGGGAAGGCGGAGGGGGTCTACCGGCAGTGCCTGCAGCGGTCCGGGAATCACGCCCCCTGCCGGCACGCCCTGGCGGTCCTGCTGATGCGGAACGGCCGGCGCGGGGACGCGGACCAGCTGGTCCAGGAATGGCTCGCCGACAACCCCGACCTGCCGGATGTCTACGTTGAGGACGGCTGGCGGTTGCGGCAGGACGGCTACCTGCAGCCAGCGATGAACCGCCTCCAGCAAGCCCTGGCGCTCGACTCGCACCACGTCCGCGCCCTGACCGAACTGGGCATCCTCTACGAGCACATGGAGGAGACCGAGCGCGCCCTGGCCCTTTATGAGAAGGCGCTGGCGCGCGACCCGCGCCAGCCCGACCTGATCCGCCGCGTGAACCTGCTCCGCTCGCGCGGGGTTAGCCGCCCGAAGCCCAACTAAGTTCCCGTTCACGCTGAACCAATACACCCTGGTGGACGAGCCTCGACCGGGCCATAACGTAGTTCTCATACCCGGTCCGGGAGGTAGACCGGCATCCGTCCCCCTGCGTTGCCGCCGTTGCGACGGGAAAGTCATGGCGAGTTGCCCCTGCGTCCTCACGGGTTTGGAGGTGCTGAACGCCCGAGGGTTTGCCCCCGTCCGGGGGCTGCGCGTCGGGCTCGTCACCCACCCCGCCGCCGTCGATGCGAACCTTCGCCACGCCGCCAACGTGCTGGCCGAGGCACCTGGGGTTTCCCTCGCCGCGCTGTTCGGCCCCGAGCACGGCCTGCACGGACAGGCACAGGATCTGATCGGCATACCCGAGGGCGACAGCCCGGTCGCGGCTCTGCGCGTGCATAGCCTGTACGGCGCGACCGCCGTCAGCCTGCGGCCCACCGCCGGGCAGCTGCGCGGCCTCGACGCTCTGGTGATCGACCTGCAGGACGTCGGCAGCCGCTACTACACCTTCCAGGCGACCATGCTGTACTGCCTGGAGGAAGCCGCGCGGCACGGACTGCTGACCGTCGTCCTCGACCGGCCCAACCCGCTGGGCGGGGTGGCGGTCGAGGGGCCGTCCCTCCAACCCGGGTACGAGAGCTTCGTCGGGCCGCACCCGATCGCCACGCGCCACGGCCTGACGATGGGCGAACTGGCGGGCCTTTACCGCAAGGAGCGCGGGCTGAGCGGTGAACTGCGGGTCGTCCCCTGTGAGGGGTGGCGGCGCGACATGGCCTTCGACGCCACCGGCCTGCCGTGGATCCTTCCGTCGCCGAACATGCCGACCGTCGCGACGGCTCTCGTCTACCCGGGCCAGTGCCTGCTGGAGGGCACGAACCTGTCCGAGGGGCGCGGCACGACGCGGCCGTTCGAACTGTGCGGGGCGCCGTGGATCGAGGCCGCCGCCCTGGCGGAGCGACTGCGGGCAGAGGGCTTACCCGGGGTCGCGTTCCGGCCCGCCTGGTTCCGGCCGACGTTCCAGAAGTTCGCCGGTCAGGACTGCGGCGGCATACAGCTGCACGTCACCGACCGGGAAGCGTTTCGGCCGGTGCGGACCGGACTGGCCGTGCTGACCGCGCTGCGCGAGTTGTCGGGAGATCGCTTCGCCTGGCGGACCGAACCGTATGAGTTCGTCAGCGACCTCCCGGCCATCGACCTGCTGTTCGGCAGTTCCCGTGAACGGCTCGCGCTGGAGGCCGGTCAGCCGGCCGGCGCGATCGCCCGTGCCTGGGAAGCGGAGGAGGAGGACTTCCGCAAGCGCCGAAGCGAGTTCCTGCTGTATTAATGCAGAGGGAGGGGAATTGGTGTGGCAAGCCCACGGGTGGCGCCCTGTGGGCCAGGCGTTGGGGACTTCCCCCACGGGGCGCCACCCGTGGGCTTGCCACAAACCCCTGGTCCCATGTCCGGCCGCCTGTCCCCGCCCGATGTTGCCGTGGTGCTCGCCTACATCCTGGGCACGACCGCCCTCGGCGTGTGGTGTGCGCGCCGGCAGCGGACGCTGCGCACCTACTTCGTCGGCGATCGCAACGTCGCCTGGTGGCTGATCCTCATCTCCATCGTCACCACCGAGACCAGCGCGGTCACGTTCCTGAGCGTCCCGGGCCTCAGCTACGCGGCCGGCGGGAACCTGGCCTTCCTGCAGCTGGCCGTCGGGTACGTCGTCGGCCGCATCCTCATCGCCTGGCTGCTCCTGCCCCTGTACCTGCGCGGCGAGGTGTTCTCCGCCTACGAGGTGCTGCGGCAGCGGTTCGGCCCGGCGGTGCAGCGGACGGCGTCGGCGCTGTTCCTCCTGACGCGGACCGTCGCCGACGGACTGCGCCTGTACCTGGCCGGCCTGCTGCTGCACAGCTGCACCGGATGGGACATCGCGCTGAGCGTCCTCGCCATGGCCGCGGTGACGCTCGCCTACACCTTCTTCGGCGGCATGAAGGCGGTCATCTGGACCGACGTCATTCAGTTCCTGCTGAAGGTCGGCGGCGGCCTTGTCGCACTGCTCGTCATCATCGCCCAGTTGCCGAACGGCTGGACCACGTTCACCGCGGTGGGGCACGAGGCCGGCAAGTTCACGGTCTTCAACTTCGAGCTGGACTGGACAGAGCCGTACACGTTCTGGGCCGGGCTGATCGGCGGTGGGTTCTTCACGATGGCCAGCCACGGGGCCGACCAGATGATGGTGCAGCGCTACCTGTGCAGCCGGTCGTTGGGGGAGGCCCGGGCTGCCCTGATCCTGAGCGGGTTCACGGTCCTCCTGCAGTTCGTGCTGTTCCTGCTCGTGGGCGTCGGCCTGTTCGTGCTGACCCGGACCGGGCAATTGTCCCCCCCGCCCGGCACGCGCAACGACGAGGTGTTCGGGTACTTCATCGTCAACTACCTCCCGGTCGGCCTGGTCGGGTTGGTGATCGCCGCGGTGCTGGCGGCGGCCATGTCCACCCTGTCGGGGTCGCTCAATAGCTCGGCCAGCGCCGCCGTCAGCGATTTCTACAGGCCGCTGCGACCGGGGCGGAGCGAGGGGCATTACCTGGCGGTGTCGCGCGGGCTGACGGTGTTCTGGGGTCTGGCCCAGGTCGGCGTCGGCCTGGTGGCGGTGCGCTTCCAGGAGCAGCGCAGCGTCGTCAACGACGTGCTGGCCGTGGCCGGGTTCACCACCGGCATGGTGCTGGGGCTGTTCGTTCTGCGCCGGCTGCCCCGGCCGGTGTCGTCCTGGGCGGCGCTGACCGGCCTGGTCGCCGGATTCCTCGCGGTGTTCGCGGTCTGGCTACCCCCGCGGTTCGGTTACGAGGGTCTGGCCTGGCCGTGGTACGCCCCGATCGGCACGAGTGTCACCGTCGCGGCGGCCCTGGCCGCGCAAGCGCTGAGAAACCGTCATGCTGGACCACCTGCAGACCGAGGGACGCAATCCGTCCTCGACGAACCTGGATGAGCTGACCGCCCTGGAGATCGTGCGCCTGATGAGCGCCGAGGACGCGAAGGTAGTCCCGGTGGTGGCAACCCAGGCGGAGGCGATCGCCCGGGCCATCGACGCGATCGCGGATCGATTGCGCAGGGGCGGGCGACTCGTCTATGCCGGCGCCGGCACGTCCGGGCGGCTGGGGGTGCTGGACGCGACCGAGTGCCCACCGACCTTCAACTCGCCGACGGGGCAGGTGGTCGGAGTCATTGCCGGCGGCCCCGAGGCACTGACGCGCGCCGTCGAGGGGGCGGAGGACCACCCCGAATTCGCCGACCGCGACCTTGCGGCACTGCGCCTCGGCCCGTCCGACGTGGTCGTCGGCATCGCCACCAGCGGACGGACGCCGTACGTCCTCGGGGCGGCCGCGTACGCGCGCCGGCAGGGGGCGTACACCGTCGGCATCTCCTGCAACACCGACTCCGAGCTGACCCCGGCCGTCGATCTGGCGATCGCGCCCATCGTCGGCCCGGAAATCGTGAGCGGCTCGACCCGGCTCAAGGCCGGCACCGCCACGAAGCTGGTGCTGAACATGCTCACCACCGGGGCGATGGTCCGCCTGGGCAAGACGTTCGGCGACCTGATGGTGGATCTGCGCGCCACGAACAACAAGCTGCGCATCCGCTGCAACCGGATCGTGCGGCAGGCAACCGGGCTCTCGGCCGAGGCCGCGGACGCGCTGCTGCGGCGCTGCGGCGGGGAGGTCAAAATCGCCCTGGTCGTCCACCGGGCCAGCGTCGAGCCGGAGGAGGCGCGGCGTCGCCTCGACGCCAGCGCCGGGCGGGTAAGGTCGTGTCTGATCCCGAAAGCGTCTCCTCCGCCTCCACCTACACCGGCCGGGACCGCCGCGCAAGCGCTGTACCTGGGCATTGACGGCGGGGGCACGCACACGGTCGCGCTCCTCGCGGATGCCGGTGGCACGGTCCTGGGTCGCGGCGAGGCAGGGCCGTCGAATATGAACGCGGCCGGGGTCGAGGCCGCGCTGCGGGCGCTCGAAACCGCGACGGCGGCCGCCTTCGCCGCGGCGCGGCTCCCGGTGCGAACGGTCCGGACGGCCTGCCTCGGTCTTGCCGGGGCGGATCGGGCGTGGGAACGCTCCGTGCTCGACGACTGGGCGCGGCGCGTCCGGCTGTGCGAACACCTGGAGCTGACCAGCGACGCCGCCCTGCTCCTGGCGGCCGGCACTCCCGACAACTGGGGGCTCGCGGTCGTCGCCGGGACGGGATCGATCGCGATCGGCCGCGCCGCCGACGGCCGGACGGCGCGGGCCGGCGGCTGGGGCTACCTGCTCGGCGACGAGGGGAGCGGTTACCGGATCACGCTGGCCGCCCTGCAGGCGGTCGCCCGGGCCGCGGACGGACGCGGACCGGCGACCACCCTCACCGACCGCTTCCTCGCTCACCTGGACCTGCTCCGGCCGCAGGATCTGATCGGCGCCGTGTACCGCAGCGGCCTTGACCGGGCCGCGCTGGCCGCGCTGGCGCCGGTCGTCCTCGACGCGGCCGGGACGGGGGACCACGTCGCCGCCGCCCTGATCGAGCAGGGCGCGACCGACCTGGCGTCGATGGCCCTGGCCGCGGCGCGCCAGCTGGGCCTTGACGGAGAGCCGGTCCCGCTCGCCCTCGCCGGGGGGCTTCTGCTCGGCGCGGCCGACTACCGCAGGCGACTGCTGGAGGCGCTGGAAGGGCTTGGCCTTCGGGCCGCGCCGGTCGCACTGGTCCACGAACCGGCCGCGGGGGCGGTGCGGCGGGCGCAAGTTTGCTGACTGCAGGGATGACCAGCCGTGAGCGCGAGCGAGCGGCGCTGACCGCTCACTAATGCTCGCGGCTGGTAAAAGAACCTCAATCGGAAGGAAGGCACCGTAACATGGCCCTTCGTACTCTCCGCGTCACCCTGAACGGCACCGGCTTCGCCGGAAACTACACGGCGGCCTGCTACGGCCTCATCCCGCACAGAAACGGCGTGTCAATCGAGCTGGCCGGCGTGACGTCCGGCCGGTTCGAGCGGGCGGAAGCATTCGCCCGGACACGGGGCATCGCCCGGGCCTACGCCACTCACGCGGAGATGGTGGCGGCCGTCCGCCCCGACATCGACAACATCTGCTGCGCGAACCACGCCCACGGTCCCTACGTCCGGGAGGCGGCGCGCGCGGGGGTGAAGGTAATCGTGCTGGAGAAGCCGCCGATCGTCTGGCCGGGGTTCGCCGAGGGCCGGGAGGCGCCGCCGCCCGTCCGGACCCGCGAGACCATGACGGCCTTCGCGGAGGTTCTGGACGCGGTCCGGCAGGGCGGCAGCAAGCTGCTCTACGCCGAGGACTTCGTCTACCTCGACGGCGTCAAGGGCCTCACCGAGCTGCTGATCGAGGCCCAGAAAGTGGGCAAGGGCAGGATCCTGTACCAGCGCGGCATCTGCGCCCATCAGGGGTCGCATGCGCCGGCCTACGACACGCCGGCCGAGTCGGGCGGGGGGGCGCTGTTCAACAAGGCCTGCCACCCCCTCGGCCCGTGTTTGTACCTGAAGCAGGCCGAGGGCATCCTCCGCGACGGGCGGCCGATCCGGCCGGTGCGCGTGGCGGCGGTCGCCCTGCAGGTGCTCAGGCACCAGCCGGTTGGCACAGGCGAGCACTTCCGGGTCATGCAGAACGTGGACGATTTCGGCCGAATCACCGTCGTCTTCGAGGACCAGTCGGTCGCCGAGGTGGTCGGCCACGACCTGAGCATCAGCGGCATTCGCAACGAGTTGTCCGCGATCGCCGACTTCGGCCAGTACGACGTGCGGGTGAACCCGAACAACGAGCACGAACTCTTCCTGCCCGACGGCCGCGCGGCCGGCGATCTGTTGCTCCGGGAAAAGCTGCCGACGCCGCAGGGGACCAGCTTCCCCCGGCCCAACCAGTTCCACGCCCACGGCTACGTCAACGAGATCAACGACGCGGTCGAGTGCGTGCTGGAACCGGACCGGGCGCCGCAATCCAGCCCGCTCCTCGCCTGGGACACCCTCGCGGTGCTGATGGCCGGGTACGAGTCGAGCGCCGCCGGCGGCGGGTTCGTCGAGCTGCAACCGTACCTCGCAGGCAGGGCGTTTCTGTCCCACGAGCTGCCCGACCCGCGCCGCTTCGGAGCGGTGTTCCAGCGGCGCCCCTGAGGCCGGTGGTTCAGGTCAGGGTGATCTCGGTCCCGGCCAGATCCTTGTCGTCCAGCCGGGCGGCGATGCGGGCGAACACCTCGTCGCGCGTCCGGTCGCGCGCCTCGTAGTCCGGCAGGAACCACGAGAATCGGTACTTGACCCGCTTCACCTCGCCGCGCTGCCGGAACTTGAGCACCGACACCTCGTGGTCGGTGGCCAGGTGCCCGCCCTCCTCCAGCGCACCCCTGATTGCGGCCAGTACCTGGCCGATGTCCTGCGGCGTGGTGACGGACACGCTCAGGCTGTCGTACGTCTGGCCGGCCCGGGTCAGGTTCTCAATCGTCGCCTCCGTCACCTTCCGGTTCGGGATCGTCACCACCAGCCCGTCGTCATTCAAGACCTGGGTCGAGCGCCACGTCAGCCCGAGCACCCGCGTCGGGTCGTCGCCGTCGAGCCGGATCACGTCGCCGGTCCTGAAGCGGCGCTCGGCGAAAATCACCAGCGCGCCGAGCAGGTCCGAGATCATGTGCTGGGCGGCCAGGCCGATCGCCAGCCCGCCGATCCCGAGACCGGCCAGGATCGCGGTCACATCGACGCCGAGGGTGGTCAGGATGAGCGTGAGGGCGACGAGCCAGACGGTGGTGATCAGGACGGTCCGGAGGGCGGACCGGACCAGGTTGGACGAGTCCCCGCGCGCCCGGCCGATGACGGCCATGAGCAGCCGCGGCAGGACCAGGGCGACGACCACGATGATGGCGATCTTCAGCACGATCTGCCACACGCCCCGGGTCCGGACCCGCGTCAGCTCGTCCCGGGTCCGCCCGATCTCGCCGCCGGTCACAGCGCCCTGCCCGTCCCCGCCTGTGAGAGCCCTGACGCGGCGCACGTTGGCGGCCGACGTGGCGTTCAGGCTCGTGAGTTCGTCCTGGTACACCCCGGCCTCGGCCTTGACGCCGGTCGGGCCGGTGCGGGTGCCGAGCACCTCGTCCCACTTTCGGGCCGCCTCGACCGTGACGTGCCGCTCGAACAGGAGCCGGGCGAATTCCTCGACCTTCTCGCCTTTATCCTTGTCCGCGACCGGGGCCGGCCTGGGGAGGAGCCGGCCGGTCCGGGTCTGGTAGGTCTTGAGCAGTTCCTCCGCCCGGTCCGGCCGCAGCCGGGCGCGGGCGAGGACCACCTCTTCCTCCCGGGCCGCCTCGAGGCGAGCCAGCTGCCGGTCAAGGAGCGGCCGGACGCGCGCCAGCGCGGTCGTCTCCTGCCGCGTCAGCTCGACCAGCTTCTCGACCTTCTCGCGCTGCCGGGCCAGGTTCTCCTGCTTCTCCTCGCTCTCCGTCAGCTCGCGGTAATACGTCTCGAGCAGCTCCGCGAGCGTCTTCCCGGAGGTGGAGGTGTCGATGCCGAGCAGGGTGTCCCAGACGGACGAGTCGTCGTCCTGCCGCTCGGCGGCGCGCTGCTCCAGGCGCTTCACCTCGGACGGCGGGCGGTTCGGCTTCTCCCGCCGGTAATCGGCGGCCAGCCGCCGCAGGTCGGCGAGCAGGTCGAGGCGCTTGCCGACGGCCGTCAGCAGATCCTTCGTCGCCGCCGCCAGCGCGTCGGCGTCCGGATCCTTGCGGAGGAGCTGGTCGCGCGTCTGCCGGAGTTGCTGGACGGCGTTCAGGACCGCGGTCGCGGCCGCGTCGAGTTTCGTCCGCGTTGCCAGCCGCAGGGCATCCGTGACCCCCTCGGGGACCGCGTCGGCGGCCAGGTCGCCGCGGCCGAGGCGCTGCTTCAGCTCGACCGCCGCGGCGCTCGACCGCAGGGCGAGAAGGCGGGCGTCGGCGAGTGCCTTCGAGTACGCGGCGGCGCTCTGTTCGAGGGCGGCGAGGGCGGCCAGGAGTTCCTTCTGCTTCGCCTCCCGTTCGTCGAGGACGCGCACGCGCCCGGCCAGCAGCTGCTGGAACCCGGTCAGGCGCTCGGTCGCCTTCTCCAGCTCGGTTCGGGTATCGGGGGGCGCGGGCTTCTTCTCCGGCTCCGGCTTCCTCGGGTCGCCGGCTGGTGGGGGGGTCGGGGCGGGGGCGCCGGCCACGCGCTCGAGCCCCGCCTCCTTGCGCAGCTCGCCGAGGATCTTCTGCTTCTCCGCCTGGCCCTGCTCCTCGGCCGCGCGCAGGAACGGGTCGTTCAGCGCGTCCAGCCGGGCTCTGGCCTCCGCGGCGGCGGCGTCGGCCCTGGCGTAGACCTCTGCCTCCCCCTTGAGTTTATTCAGCCGGTCGGCGAGGCCCTTGCGCGCCGCGGCGAACGTCTCGACGATCTGCGGGCCGGTCATCCCCTTGAGCCGGCCCTCCCACTCCAGGGCCGCGAGGGTGACGTCCCGCGACTCCTTGAGGCTCGCGAGTTGCTTCGCCGCCGCGTCCCCGGCCGTGGCCGCCTCGGGCAGCTGGCGGTCGAGCAGCGCGAGTTCGGCCCGGGCCTTCTCGGTCGCCGCCCGGACGGCGGCGGCATCCTTCTTCTGGCGGGCCGCCGCCGCGCCGAGTTTGGCGGCCCGTCCCTTCGCCGGCAGCCGGCCGTCAGGGACACCCATCTTTTTCAGCAGCTCGGCCAGCACCTGCATCTTGAACAGGTGCTCCTCGGACACGGCGGCATCGGCCTCGAACTCGCCGCCTTCGCGAGCAAGTTCGGCGAGGGCGGCGCGCAGCCCCTCAAGCTTCTCCTTCCGGGCGGCGTAAAAGGCGATCAGCTCCTGGATCGCCTTCGCCGCCGTCTCGACGTCCTCCGCGCGCGTGAGCTGCGGGATCTTCGCGTCCGGTTGTTTGAGGGCCTCGACCTCGGCCTGCAGCCGGGCGGCGGCCTTCGCGCGGGCGGTGAACTTGCTCAGGGCCAGCTCGTAGGTCCCCTTCAGGCCGGCGCCCTCCTCGACCAGTCGCTCTAGCTCCGCGACCAGATCGTCCGGGTTCTTCCCGGCGATCCCCTTCTCCAGTTTCTGCCGCTGCTGCTCCCGGCCGAGCCGCCGCGATTCCTCCACCACGTCGGCGTCGGCGGCGAGGGCCGCCTTGTTCGCCCCGTCCCACAGCTGCCCGACCGCCTCCTGCCGCCGCTGCACGTCGGCCGACTTCGCCGTCAGCCCGGCCACCTCGTCCGCCAGTTCGGCCTTCTTTTTCTTCAGGAAGTCGGCCCTCAGTCGTTCCGGCAATCGGTCCTCCGTGAGCGAACCGTCCTTCACCCGGAGGCTACCCTCCAGCGCGTAACCTTTCAGGTCGTCCAGGGCGTTCTGAAACGCCACCGCAGCGGACCGGCACGCCTCCAGCCCGGTCGTGATGCGGTCCAGCAGCGCCTTCTGGCCCTGGACGAGTTTCAGCCGGCGCCGCACCACGTCCTGCCTCGCCCGGGCCGCGTCCACCGCCTTCTTGGCCGCGTCCTCACCAGGAGGGCGGTCGGCGCCTGGGGGCGGGGCGTCTTTCACCGCGTCGGTTTGCCCGCGCACCTCCTCGAACAGCGCCTCGGCGGTCGCGAGGGCGCGGAACTGGGCCAGGTAATCCAGGGACGCCGCGCTGTATCTCGCGTCCACCTGCTTGAGCAGTTCCTCGTTCGTTAATCGGTGGAGTTCGACCTTCTTCGCCTCGGGCAGCCTGGACTTGTCGGCTTCCCGCGGGGCGTCCGGGCGCGCGTCGCCGGGAGAGAAGAACCCGACCACGGCGGTCAGCAGGGCGGCCCGCGCGAGCCAGGCACGCCGGCCCGCGGAGGAAACAGGGGAGCGGAGTGGTACAAACATGACGATGGGGCTCGTGTTCCGGGCTGGCGAAAACCGCCCCCGGGCCAGTGGAATCCGGCGCTCGCTTACTTCCTTCCCCGGCGCAACCTGCGGAGACGGTTTCCGGGGTGTGGAGCAGGGCCGGACGGGGTGCATTACCCGCCTCTCGCTCGATGTTCGGTGCCGACTGAACGGGAGTCAAGCCCAAAGCCGTTCCAGGCCGCCGCCCCCCCCGCCGCGTGTGGACACGGTTGCGCTGGGCCTTTCCCCCCTCTCCCACAAGGGGAGAGGGAGAAGAAGGCGCAACTAACCGCGGCGGGCGGCCCGCCCCTGGAAGACCCGGACCGCGCGGCGTAAATTGGGCCTTGTGGGCGAGAATACCCGCGACCCACGCTGCCCGTGTGCGGCCCGTTCCCGCGGCTTCCCCGGACACCCATGCTCACCCCGCAGCGCATTCAGGTGATTGACTCTCACACCGGCGGCGAGCCGACGCGCGTCGTGGTCGGCGGCGCGCCGGACCTGGGCGGCGGCGACATGGCCGAGCGCCGCGCCGCGCTGCGCGACCGCCACGACTGGCTGCGTTCGGCCGTCGTCAACGAGCCGCGCGGGTCGGACGTGCTCGTCGGCGCCGTGCTGTGTGAGCCCGTCGATCCGGCCTGTGTCGCGGGCGTGGTCTTCTTCAACAACGTCGGTTACCTCAACATGTGCGGCCACGGCACCATCGGCGTGGCGATCACGCTCGCCCACCTCGGGCGCATCGGCCCCGGTCGTCATCGCCTGGAAACGCCGGTCGGGGCCGTCGCCTTCGAGTACACCGGCGGCAATACCGTTACCGTCGAGAACGTACCCAGCTACCGCCTTGCGAAGGACGTCACCGTTGCGGTGGAGGGATGCGGGCCGATCACCGGGGACGTGGCGTGGGGCGGCAACTGGTTCTTCCTCGTCGGCGAACACGGCCAGGAACTGGAGCTGGCAAACGTCGAGCGCCTGACCGCTTTCAGCTGGCGCGTGCGGCAGGCGCTGGTACGGGAAGGCGTGGCCGGCGCCGCCGGTGGGGAGATCGATCACATCGAGCTGTTCGGCCCGCCGCGCGACCCGCGCAACCACGGCCGCAACTTCGTCCTCTGCCCCGGCAGAGCCTACGACCGCTCGCCGTGCGGCACCGGCACCAGCGCCAAGCTCGCGTGCCTCGTCGCCGACGGTAAGCTGTCCGAGGGGCAGTTCTGGCGTCAGGAGAGCATCGTCGGCAGCGTCTTCGTGGGGACCGCCCGCGTCGAGCGGGGGCGGGTCATTCCCCGCATCACCGGGACCGCCCACGTCACCGCCGAGGCGACGCTGCTCCTCGACCCGAACGACCCCTTTTGCATGGGTATCCGCACATGAGCAGCGCGCGGCGCGTCATCGTCGTCGGTGGAGGGGTCGTCGGCGCCGCGTGCGCCTACTACCTGAGCCGCGCGGACTGGGCGGTAACGGTGGTCGATGGCGACGAGTTCGGCAAGGGCTGCTCGCACGGCAACTGCGGCTTCGTCTGCCCGAGCCACGTCCTGCCGCTGGCGGCGCCCGGCGCCCTTCGGACTGCGCTGAAGGGGATGCTGCAGCGCAACAGCCCGCTGTCGATCAAGCCGCGTTTCGATCCGGACCTGTGGAGCTGGCTCTTTCACTTCGCCCGCCGCTGCAACCACCGCGACATGATGCGGGCCGGCCACGCCATCCAGGCGCTGCTCAACTCGTCCCGCGTCCTCTACCAGCAGCTCATGGACGCGGAGCCGCTGGACTGCGAATGGCAGACGAAGGGGCTGTTGTTCGCGTTCCTGACGCGGGCGGGCATGGACCACTGCGCCGAAATCGACAGGGTGCTCAGCGAGTCCTTCGGTGTTTCCGGGCGGCGCCTCGATCCGGACGAGCTGGTCGCGCTGGAGCCCGCGCTGAAACCGGGACTCGCGGGCGGCTGGCTCTACGAGCGTGACGCCCATCTGCGGCCCGACCGCCTGATGGCGGGATGGCAGCGCGTCCTGACGGCGCGCGGCGTGGCGATCCAGGAACACTGTACCGTGCGGGGCATTGTCCGCGCGGGCGGCCGCGCCCGCGCGGTGGCGACGGCGCAGGGAGAACTGGACGCGGATGCGTTCGTGTTCGCGACGGGCGCGCTGACGCCGCTGCTGAGCCGGCACCTCGGCTGCCGCATCCCCATCCAGCCGGGCAAGGGTTACTCGATCACGATGGCCCGGCCGGCGCGGTGTCCGACGTATCCGCTGATGTTCGAGGAACACCGGGTCGCGGTCACGCCGCTGCACGCGGGCTATCGTCTCGGCTCGACGATGGAATTCGCCGGATATGACGCCACCCTTAACCGCCAGCGGCTGGACCTGCTGCGGGAGGGGGCGCGGCACTACCTGCACGAACCGTACAGGGAGCCGGTGGAGGAGGAGTGGTTCGGGTGGCGGCCGATGACGTATGACGGTATGCCGATCATCGACCGCTGCCCGGAACTGGCCAACGTGCTGATCGCGGCCGGGCACAACATGCTCGGGGTGTCGATGGCCCCAGCGACCGGCAAGCTCGTCGCGGAGATGCTGAGCGGCGGGCCGGCCCACCTCGACCCGGCGCCGTACACGGTGAAGCGCTTCTGACCAATCCGGAGCGCCAGCGCCGGGCGCTCCAGGCTGGTGCGCCCGGCGCTTCCCCCACGGGGCGCGCCCTGTGGGCTCTGCGACCTCTCTTCTATCCTCCGGGCGGCACGCCATTTGTTGAGTAGAATGAAGGTACGGTTCGGCCTGTTCCGCCGAGGCCGCCACCACAACCAGATTCTCAGACGGAGCTTTCCATATGCCCCCACCCAACCAGCCGAAGAAGACGGGGCCGGAGCCGTCGGCGCCGCAACAAGGTCGCTGGCGGTCTCTCATCTGGTACATCCTGCTCGGCCTGCTCGTCCTCTGGATGTGGCAGGACGCCTTCCAGCAGGTAACTGTCAAGACCATTCCGTACAGCGAGTTCAAGAATTACGTCGCCCGCAAGGAGGTCACCGAGGCAAGCCTTCGTCAGAACGAAATCCGCGGCACGATCGTTCCGAAGGCCGCCAGGACCGAAAAGGGCGGCAAGGAACAGAAACCGTCCGCCAAGGTCGAGAAGGCGTCGGGCAAGGGGAAGGAAGCGGCCACCGAGCCGTTCGACTTCCGCACCGAGCGGGTCGAGGATCCGAAACTGGTTGAGGCGCTCGAGGCCGCCGGGGTGAAGTTTACCGGCGTGCGCCCCAGCTTCCTGTCGGAGTTGCTGTGGACGTGGATCGTTCCCCTGGGCCTGCTATTCCTGCTGTGGACGTTCCTGTCGCGCCGCCTCGGCGCGTCGCGTGAGATGGTGTTCGGGTTCGGCAAGAGCCCGGCGCGCCTCGTCGCCGATCAGGACACGCGCGTCACGTTCGCCGACGTGGCCGGGTGCGACGAGGCCAAGTACGAGTTGCAGGAGATCGTCGATTTCCTCAAGCACCCGGGCCGCTACCGCGAACTCGGCGCCAAGATTCCCCGGGGCGTCCTGCTGTCCGGTCCGCCCGGAACCGGCAAGACGCTCCTGGCGCGAGCGGTGGCGGGCGAGGCCCGCGTGCCGTTCTTCTCGATGAGCGGTAGCGATTTCGTCGAAATGTTCGTCGGCGTCGGCGCGTCCCGGGTGCGCGATCTGTTCCAGCAGGCCAAGGCGCAGGCGCCGTGCATCATCTTCATCGACGAACTGGACGCGATCGGCCGGCAGCGCGGCGTCCACGTCGGGGCCGTCAACGACGAGCGTGAGCAGACGCTCAACCAGCTGCTCGTCGAGATGGACGGGTTCGACCCGAACGTCGGCGTCATCAT
This sequence comes from Gemmataceae bacterium, assembly GCA_020847555.1. Next base: position 4,337 of record JADLBT010000376.1, on the reverse strand, counting down.
CCTGGCCGCCACCAACCGACCCGACGTTCTCGACCGGGCGCTGTTGCGGCCGGGGCGGTTCGACCGGCAGGTGGTCGTCGATGCGCCGGACCTCGACGGCCGGCTGGCGATCCTGAAGGTGCATTCGCGCGACAAGCCGCTGGCCGACGGCGTGGACCTGCGCAAGATCGCCCAGGCGACGCCGGGGTTCTCGGGCGCCGACCTCGCCAACGCGCTGAACGAGGCGGCTCTCCTCGCGGCCCGGCGGCGCTCCGCGCGGATCGAGCAGGCCGACCTGGAGGAAGCGGTCGAGAAGGTCGTCGCCGGGCCGGAGCGGAAGAGCCGCCGACTGCTGCAGGAGGAGCGGCGGCGGGTCGCGTACCACGAGGTTGGCCACGCCCTGGTGGCGGCTCACAGCAAGTACGCCGACCCGGTCCACAAGATCAGCATTGTTCCGCGCGGTCGGGCTGCCCTCGGATACACCCTGCAGCTGCCGGCCGACGACCAGTTCCTGATGACGCGCTCCGCCCTGGTGGACCGCATCAAGGGACTGCTCGGCGGGCGTGCCGCCGAGGAAGTCGTCTTCGGCGAGATAAGTACCGGAGCCGAGAACGACCTGGACCGGGCGACCGCGCTGGCCCAGCAGATGGTGTGCATGTATGGGATGGGCGAGTCGGTCGGCCTGGTCCACTGCGGCCAGCGGCAGAACCCGTTCTACTACCTCGGCAACCCGGACGGCGGCATCCAGCGCGACTGCAGCGAGGAGACGGCGCGCGAGATCGACCGGGAGGTCAAGAAGCTGCTCGACCATGCCTACGAGGATTCACGGCGCATCCTGACCGAGCACCGCGACCAGCTGGAAAGAGTGGCCCAGGAACTGCTCGCGAAGGAGACCCTCGATGCCCAGACCTTCAACACCCTGATCGGCCGCCCGCCGTCTCCGGTCGTGCAGCCGAGCGACAACGGCAAGGCGGCGGAGGGCGCCACCGAGCGGCAGCAACCCGTTCCGCGGCCGTGAGCGCGGCAAGGGAGATGGTATGGGGGAAGCCACTTCGACGCCCACGGGACGCCGCCCGTGGGCGTCCCGTCGCAGGAGAGGGCCGTGCCACCACCTCGCCCAGCCAGACGTGGGTTCACGCTGCTTGAGCTGCTGGTGGTGCTCGCGATCCTCGGCGTGCTGATCGGGCTGCTCCTGCCGGCCGTGCAGAAGGTGCGCGAGGCGGCCAACCGCGCCCGGTGCCAGAACAACCTCAAGCAGCTCGCCCTGGCCGTCCACGGCTGCCACGACAGCTACCGGCACTTCCCGCGCAACGGCGGCTGCTGCAACCCGAACGCCGTCCCCGGCCAGTGGAGCTGGATCGCGAAACTCCTCCCCAACCTCGAACAGGGCACGCTGTACGCGCGCGGCAACCTGGCCGCTCAGCCCGCCGTCAAGGCCGCGCAGCCGGGTCTGGGTAACGTCTCGGCCGCCACAAAGGTGATTCCCGTCCTGCTTTGCCCGAGCGACGACGCCGCGGCCGAGGGCACCCGGACCGATCGCAGCGACCTGGCCGGCGTGCCGATCGGGCTGACCAACTACCAGGGGTGCAGCGGGGCCAACTGGAAATGGGGGCCGTTCGCCCACCGGACCGTCGCCGACGCCGACGGCACCTTCAACGGCAACGGCCTGGACCGCGGGAACGGCATCTTCTACCGCAACGATACCGCGAACAAGCTGCGAATCGCGAGCATCACGGACGGCACGAGTACCACGTTCCTGATCGGCGAGGCCATCCCAGGCATGAACCAGTGGTGCGCCTGGCCCTACGCCGGCAATGCGAACGCCACCTGCGCCATCCCGCCGAACCACGGCCTGAACCCACCGCCGACGGTGAGGCCGTCCGACTTCACGCAGGCATTCTCGTTCCGGAGTCGGCACACCGGCGGCCTGCACTTCGCGTTCGCGGACGCCTCAGTGCGCTTCGTCGGCGACTCGATCGACCTTTCCCTCTACCGCGCCCTCGCCACCGTCAAGGGCGGTGAGGTTCTCGGCGGTGACGTCCCCTGAAACCTGCCGGAAGCGGCCCCGGACCGGCCCGCTGCACCCGCTCGCAACACGCGCTAGAATCGCAATCGGGCGCAATCGCCGACGAACGGGTTGGTGCGCTGCTCGTGGCCGACCGTCGTCACCGGGCCGTGGCCGGAATAAACGACCGTGTCCGGCGGCAGGGTGAACAACCGGGTGCGGATGCCGGTCAGCAGTTGCTCGGTGTCCCCGCCTGGGAAGTCGGTGCGGCCGACGCTGCCGCGCATCAGCACATCCCCGCTGAAGACGACGACCGGCTCACCGCGGTACACGAACACGACGTGCCCAGGAGAGTGGCCCGGCAGGTCGAGTACCTCCAGTCGGAGGCCGGCCGCCTCGACCACATCGCCGTCGCGCAGCAGTCGGTCGGCCGGCGGGCTGACGACCGACTCGCCGAGGAACGCGCTCAGGTTCGTCGCCGGGTCGGTCAGCATGATTGCGTCGCCCGTCCCGATGAGGAGCGGCGCGGCCGGGAACGCCTGCTTGACGGCAGCGTTGCCGGCGATGTGATCGACGTGGCCGTGCGTGTTCAGGACGGCCGCGACGGCGAGTTGCCGGTCGCGCAGGAAGTCGAGGAGCGCGCCCGGTTCCAGGCCCGGATCGATCGCCAGCGCCTCGGAACGGTCGTCCCGCCACACCAGGTACGTGTTCTCCTGGAAGGGCATCGACACGACCGTATGAATCTGCAAGCGGCTATGCATGGTTCGTCGCCCAGCAACTGGTGAGCCGTTCCGCGTCGTCGGCCCTTCTGTAAATCATACAACCGCCACACCCGGAGCCGAGCCCGAAGCGCGAGCGAGAGATCTGGGCGCGACCGTCGCCAGGAGTTTCGCGCAAAGGCGCCGGGAGCGCCAAGAAGCGCCCGCCGGTCGGTCGTCGGTCTTTGCGCTCCTGGCGCCTTTGCGCGAAACCTCTTCGGCGAGGCCAGGCGGGCGGGGAAAGTTTACTTCACCGCTTTGTAAATCGTGCAACATGCGGCCCGCCCGGTCAACCCGTGGCGCGGTGCGGTGTAACAGCAACTCCTTCCCGTTCCAGCACTTCAATAGGCTTCGACCGCCGCCGGCCGCGATTGGTACGGCGGTTGCTTGGTTAGCCGCTCGCACCTTGACTCGGCACCTCTGCGCCCGTCCGTCCGTTCATCCTGATCCGCACTCGCGCCGGGCGGGGTTCCGCGCGGCGGAGACCACTCCGGAGGAAAACAGATGCCAAGTCTCATCGGTTGCCGCCGTCGCACGCCGGACCGACCGTCCCGCGCCCGCAGCTGGCAGCCGTACTGGCTGGCCGGGCTGTTCGGAATCGGCCTGGTCGTGGGCGGCGCCCTGTGGCTGTGGCCCGACGGTGCCGGCCCAGCTGCCGCGACCCAGCCCCCGGCCGGCGGCCAGCAACCCGCCCGTCCGATCTACCCCGGCCAGCCGCCGGCCGGCGTTTTCGGCGGCCAGCCCGCCCCCGGCCAGCAGCCGCCCGGCCCCCGGGGGACCAAACCGGCCCCGGCCCAGGCTCCGCCGGCGGCGACCGCCCCCCAGAGCCCGCTCGACGAACCGCTGCGTCTGATCGCCGAGGCGCGGCAGATGTACCAGCGCGTCCAGACCTACACCTGCATGCTGATCTCGCAGGAGCGCGTCCGCGGTCAGCTCAAGCCGGAGAACGTCATCGCCCTGACGTTCCGGACCCAGCCGTTCAGCGTCTACATGAAATGGCTCGGGCCGAAGGATCTGGTCGGCCAGGAGGTTGCGTACGTCCACGGCCGCAACGAGAACAAGATGCGCGTCCACCCGGTCAAGGGAATCGGCGCCATGTTCGTCGGCAACAAATTCATCTCGATCGACACGCGCGACCCGCGCGTCCTGGAGCACAGCAACCACACCATCACCGAGACGGGCATCGGCAACCTGATCGAGCAGCTGGCGAATGCCTGGGCCTTCGACCGGCAGACGGGCAAGGCGCGCGTCCAGGCGGCCGAGTACGACTACGCCCAGCGGCGCTGCATCCGGGTCGAGGTGGCGCGGACCGAGCGGCACCCGCAAATGCCGTACTACCGGACCGCCGCCTACTTCGACAAGCAGACGCGGCTGCCGGTCCGGGTCGAGAATTACGGCTGGCCGCAGCAGGGCGGCGCCCCGCAGGGCGACCTGCTCGAGTGCTTCAGTTACGTGAACCTCCAGTTCAACATGGCCGTCAACGACGCGCTGTTCAACCGCTGAGGCGCGCCCCCACCCCACCAGCCGCGCGCCAACGCGCGCTCAGAACCGCTCGCGGCCGGTAGAGAGGGAGAAAACCAGCCCCGCCGGGCGGC
>JADLBT010000375.1 GCA_020847555.1 Gemmataceae bacterium | reverse complement strand
GCTCTCTCCTGACTCCGACGAAGTTCCCACCGGCGCGCGCTGGTGCCCGGAATACAACCTAGAAACCCTGGACATGTGGCGGGCCGCTGGCGGACGTCCGCCGACAGTCTCGGGTACGGCTGCATTGGACCTGCACCCTACCATCGTCGATAACAAGGCCCCGCCGGTCTTCGCTTAGCGTGCGCGGGTGAACGACACCGCATGCCTCCGCCGCCAGCAGGTCGTTGAGGCCGGCGTGGTCCGCCGTTCGCCACGCGCGAGCCAGCCAGCGCCCAACGGCGTTCCCCTTCGCGGTCTGGGCGGTCAGCGGCCACTCCTCGTCAAACGGCATGCACGCGAGCCAGTCCGTCACGGGCGCTACGATGCCCCCGCCGGTCAGTCGGTCGGGGGCGTTCGTGGTGATCGCGCGCGTACGGGGATGCTTCAGGCTGCCGGCGCACTGCTCCAGGTCAGGCGCAGCGTGTCGGTGCTACGCCGCGTGTGGTTGTGACCGCTCCGTCTTCGCGAACAGGAAGTGGACGTTGTTCCGGCACGACTCGTTCGCGTGCGGCACCACCGGCATCCCGTAGGTCGAGGCCAGCGCCGCGATCTTCCGCATCTCCGTGATGCCGCCCGCCGCATTCGGGTCCGGCTGCAGCACCGTCGCCGCCCCGCTCTCGATGATCGCGCGGATCTGCCAGCGCGTGTAGGAGTGCTCCCCGAACGCCAGCGGAATCCGCGTCGCGTCGGCAAGCTTGCGGTGGGCGTCCAGATCGTCGAAGTTGAGCGGCTCCTCCAGCCACGTCGGGCGGAACTCCTCCAGCCGCCGCGCCAGGTCGATCATGTAGAGGATCGAGTTCGGCTTGGGGTCCGAGAGCAGGCAGTCCACCATGATGTCGATGTCCGGCCCGACCGCTTCGCGCACCGCCTGCACCAGCGCCACGTTCCGACGCAGCCCGTCCTTGCCGTCGCGCTCGTTGCACGGCACGTACCATTTCAGCGCCGTGAACCCCTGCGCCACGAACTCCAGCGAGCGCGCCGCCGCCCGCTCCGGCTCCGTCGAGAAGCCGAGCATCCCCGCGTAGGCCCGCACCCGGTCGCGCGTCGGGCCGCCCAGCAGCCGGTAGACCGGCTCACCCTTCGCCTTCCCGATGATGTCCCAGAGGCAGAGGTCCAGCACCGCGAGGTTCGCCATCCGCAGTCGGTGGTAGGCGTGCTGGTACAGCTTCTCCCAGAGGTACTCCACGCGCATCGGGTCTTCCCCGACCAGCAGTTGCCCCAGCGCCTTCGTCTCGTCGGTGCCGCCGTAGCTCAGGCCGGTGACGCCTTCGTCCGTCTCGACCTGGGTGTAGGTGCCGGTGTACGGCCCGCCCTCGTTCGGCGCCTGCCCGTCACGCACGATCTCGTAGATGGCGTTGCCGGACCGCTGCTCGCCCGTGACCTCGAACACCCGCACCCGCGTGATCTTCATGACGCGCCCCTTCTCTCCCTGACCACCCTGCGTGCAGGCAGGGTACTCCGGGCGGGCCGGCCAGCCCCAGCCGCCCCGGATCGCCCCATCTTCAACTGGGGAGGCCGGGGCGGCCCCGCCGGGCCAGGAAAGACAGCGGTCAGCGGGTCAGGCCGGCGCGTCCGCCGCCGCCAGCAGCGCCGCCAGCCGGTCCAGCGACGAGCCGAAGCCCTGCTGCATCGAGTCAAGGAACCCCTCGAACGTCGCCCGTTCCTCCACCGTCGCGTTCGTCGGGTAGGCGTGCAGTCGCAGTGTCGTCTTGCCGTCGCGCTCCTCCAGCGTGACGGTGTGCAGCACCTCCAGCGGGTACGTCGCGAAGGCCGGGCCGAATGGTGCGCGGGTCAGACCGCCGTCGGGGTCCGAGAACGAGTTGACCCAGACGATCCGCTCTGGCTCCACGATCTCGCGGTAGAAGAACTGCCCCCACATCTCGTGGCCGTTCGGATGGGCCATCCGGTAGTGGAAGACGCCGCCCGGCCGGAACTCCAGCCGCTTGACGTGGATCTCGAAGCCCTGCGGTCCCCACCAGCGGGCCAGCCGCTCGGCCTCCGCGAACGCCCGGAACACCAGCGCACGCGGCGCGGCGAACTCGCGGGTGACGACGAGCGCCCGCTCCTGGGTGTCGGACGTATCGGTCTGTACGGTCATGGCCTCTCTCTCTCCTGTTCCCGTGGCTGTTGCTCTTGCCGCATCTCCGCCAGCACGTCATCCAGCCGGTCCAGGCTGCCTTCCCACAACCGCCGGTACATCCCGAGCCAGCCGTCCGCCTCTTGCAACGGCCCGATCTCCAGCCGACAGGGCCGCCACTGCGCTTCGCGGCTCCGGGCGATCAGGCCGGCGCGCTCCAGCACCTTGAGGTGTTTGGAGACGGCCGGCAGGCTCATCGCGAAGGGGGCGGCAAGCTCCGTCACCGAGGCCGACCCCGACGCGAGCCGGGTCAGGATGGCGCGGCGGGTCGGGTCGGCCAACGCGGAGAAGACGAGACTGAGACGGTCGGTTGGCATGACTGCTGAACCAGTTGGATAATTAGCCTATCGGTTAAATACACGCTTTGGCGACGGCTGTCAAGCCCGCACCTCCAACGATCCCGGCGGCCGGCCCTCACCATCTCCATCGGGTACCCTTGTACTCATGGATGATGCTGCGCCCCTGTCAACCGTGCTGCGGCGTGGTCCCGGGT
>JADLBT010000374.1 GCA_020847555.1 Gemmataceae bacterium | reverse complement strand
GGTCGCGACCTGCCGATCACGTGGACGGTCGCGAAGGCTGCACTTGCGGCGGAAGCCACTCGGCCCGCGCCGGTTGGGTAGGCGCGTCGCGGGGGTGTGACCGGTTCCGGGCATCGCGGGAGTGGGGCGAGAAGGAACGGTTTTAGACAGGATGAACAGGATGGGGGTGGAGGATGCGTGGGCGGGTGCGGTGCGCGTGGCGTGGGCGCGGTGGGGATGGCGCTGGTGACGGGAGGGATACACGGGCAGAGCCCGGAACGGGTCACATCCGATGGGATGGGCAAACAGGGTGAGGGCGTATGGCGGGGCGGCGAGCAGGGCGCGGGCGCACGGTGGGGTAGCGAGCAGGGCGCGGGCGCACGGCTGTGCGCCCCTACGATACCATCACGGCTGGGTTTGTGTGGTCTGTGGGTTATGTAGGTGGGGGAGGGTGGGGGTCGCGAAGGGCGATGGGTGTGTTGTTGTCGGGGTGGGGTTAGGAAAAGGGGAGGCGCGGGCGAATCCACTTGGGTGCCCGCGCCTGTTGTTGCGTCGGATGTGAGCGGGTTAGCCGGCCGCGGTTGGGAGCGAGCGGCTGCCGCTGTTCTGGGTGGTGAGGTCGAAGCGGTCGAGGTTCATCACCTTGTTCCAGGCGGCGACGAAATCGCGGACGAACTTGTCCTTGGCGTCGTCCTGCGCGTAGACCTCGGCCAGTGCGCGGAGTTGGGAGTGCGAACCGAAGACGAGATCGACGGCGGTGGCGGTCCAGCGGCGTTCACCGGTGGTGCGATCGCGGCCCTCGTACAGGTTGTCGCCTGCCTTGGTCCACGCGGTGCGGATGTCGAGCAGGTTGACGAAGAAGTCGTTGGTGAGCGACTCGGGCCGGCTGGTGAAGACGCCGTGGGGAGCGCCGCCGTGGTTCGCGTTGAGGGCGCGCAGACCGCCGACCAGCACCGTCATCTCGGGGGCGGTGAGGCGCAGCATGTAGGCGCGGTCCAGGAGCAGGGTTTCCGGCGACAGTTCCTCACCGGCCTGGATGTAGTTGCGGAAGCCGTCCGCGGCCGGTTCGAGCACCTCGAAGGACTCGACGTCGGTCTGCTCCTGCGTGGCGTCGGTGCGGCCGGGCGCGAACGGCACGGTGATCGTGTGGCCGGCGTGCTTGGCGGCCTGCTCGACGGCAGCGCAGCCACCAAGGACGATCAGGTCCGCGAGCGACACCTTCTTGCCGCCGGTCTGGGCGCTGTTGAACTCCTGCTGGATTTGCTCCAGGACCGGCAGGACCTTCGCCAGTTCGGCGGGGTTGTTGACCGCCCAGTTCTTCTGGGGTTCGAGGCGGAGGCGCGCGCCGTTCGCGCCGCCGCGCTTGTCGGTGCCGCGGAAGCTGGCCGCCGCCGCCCAGGCGGTGGTGACCAGTTGCGGGATCGAGAGGCCGGAGCCGAGCAGCTTGGCCTTGAGCGCGACGATGTCCTGCTCATTGATCAGGTCGTGATCGACGGGGGGCACGGGGTCCTGCCAGAGCTGCGGCTCGGGCACGTACGGGCCGAGGACGCGCGAGACGGGACCCATGTCGCGGTGCAGCAGCTTGTACCAGGCCTTGGCGAACGCCAGCGCGAACTCGTCCGGGTGCTCAAGGAAGCGCTTGGTGATCGCGCCGTAGCTCGGGTCGAGGCGCAGCGCCAGGTCCGTGGTCAGCATCATCGGCGCGTGGCGCTTGGACTGGTCGTGCGCGTCGGGCACGGTGGTCTTGGCGGTGGGGTCGGCCGGTGTCCACTGCCACGCGCCGGCGGGGCTCTTGGTCAGGTCCCAATCGTACTTGTACAGTGTCTCGAGGTAGCTGTTATCCCACGTCACCGGGGTGGGCGTCCACGCGCCCTCCAGGCCGCTGGTGATCGTGTCGCCGGCCTTGCCGCTGCGGTAGCGGCTGATCCAGCCGAGGCCCTGCGCTTCGATCGGGGCCGACTCGGGCTCGGGGCCAACGTTGTCGGCGGGGCCAGCGCCGTGGACCTTGCCGATGGTGTGGCCACCGGCGATCAGGGCGACGGTCTCCTCGTCGTTCATCGCCATGCGGCGGAAGGTCTCGCGGATGTCGCGGGCGGCGGCGAGGGCGCTGGGCATGCCGTTGGGGCCTTCGGGATTGACGTAGATCAGGCCCATCTGCACCGCGCCGAGCGGCCCTTGGAGTTGGCGGTCGCCGGCGTAGCGCTCGTCGCCGAGCCAGGTGTCCTCCGGACCCCAGATGATCTCTTCGGGTTCCCAGATGTCCTCACGGCCGAAGCCGAAGCCGAAGGTCGTGAAGCCCATCGACTCCATCGCCACATTGCCGGCGTAGACGAGCAGGTCGGCCCAGGAGAGCTTTTCGCCGTACTTCTGCTTGACCGGCCAGAGCAGGCGGCGGGCCTTGTCGAGGTTGGCGTTGTCTGGCCAGCTATTGAGCGGCTCGAACCGCTGTTGTCCTCCGCCAGCGCCGCCGCGTCCGTCAGCCACACGGTACGTGCCCGCGCTATGCCAGGCCATGCGGATGAAAAACGGTCCATAAGTCCCGTAATCGGATG
>JADLBT010000373.1 GCA_020847555.1 Gemmataceae bacterium | reverse complement strand
TCGCGCGCCTGCTGGTCGCGCATGAAGCGGACGCGCGCCTTGTCGCCCGCCTTGAACTCGGCGATCTGGTCGAGCAGGTCGTAGTAACTGTCGATCGGAACCTTGTTGATGGCGACAATCACATCCCCGACCGTCAGCCCGGCCTTCGCAGCCGGCCCGCCGTCCGCGACGACGGTGAGGCGAGCGCCGGGCTCGCCGTCCTCCCCGGCCCCGCCGAGGTAGGGCTGGGCCGCGACCACCTTCGGCGGCGTCCCCATGCCGATTTTCGCGCAATCGACGACAGCGTAGACGACGTTCGGATCCTTGCGGAAGTAGTCGAGGCTGATGCGCCCGAGGTGGCTGGTGGGCAGCCCGGTCGTCATCTTCTTGAACGTGGCGCCGCCGTCGGTCGTCTTGTAGATGCCGGCGTGCGGCCCCCAGCGCGTGATCGGGTCGTACACGTCATACCCGTCCGGGGGAGTGCCGCCGAGGTACGAATCGAAGCCGTCGCGGCGCCGCTCCCACATCGCGACCAGCAGTGTGTCCGGGTCGGCCGGGTGCATGGCGATGTCGATGACGCCGGTGTTCTCGTCGAAGTAGAGGATCTTCTGCCACGTTCGGCCGCCGTCGGTTGTCTTGAACAGGCCGCGCTCGGGGTTGGGGCCGTACAGCCGGCCGAGGGCGCCGACGTAGACGACGTTGGGGTTCTTCGGGTGAATGGCGAGCCGGCCGATCTGGAACGTTTGCTTCAGGCCCATGTTCTTCCACGTCTTGCCGCCGTCGGTCGATTTGTAGACGCCGTCGCCATACGAGACGCTGTTGCGCGGGTTGTTCTCGCCGGTGCCGACCCAGACGATGTTCGGGTCCGACGGCGCGATGCACACGTCGCCGATCGAGACGGTCGCCTCGCGGTCGAACTGGTGCTGGAAGGTGGTGCCGTTGTTGGTCGTCCGCAGGAGGCCGCCGGAGGCGGTGGCGACGTGGAACCGGCTCGGATCGGCCTCGTAGACGGACAGGGCGGTGATGCGCCCGCCCATGTTGGCCGGACCGATCGACCGCCAGGTGAGAGCCTTGACCCAGCCGGCCGGCAGGGTCGCGTCGGTCGGACCCCGTGCGACGGCCGCGGCCTCCCCGGTCGGTTTGGGCGGCGTCTGCTGGCCGAAGGTGCCGGCCAGCGGGAGCCAGAGCGCGAGGCCGAGGATGGCCAGCCCGGCGAGCAGCCGGCGCGGCGTCCGACAGCGCGGCGCGTGCATGATGCGTCTCCCGTTGTCGAGAAGTGAGGACGGACCTTACCGGGGCGTGTCCCGGCTAGGGGACAGTTGTAGGAGGCCGAAGGACGAAAGCCCACGGGTGGCGCCCCGTGGGCCAGCGCTTGACCCACGAGGCGCCATCCGTGGGCTTTACACCCCCTTGCCCTTCCACGCCGCGCGCACCTCCGGCAGCGGGTACTCGGTGATCGGCACGCCCAGCGTCGGGATCTCCTGCAACCGCCGCCACGCCCGCGTCATCAGCGCCTCCTGCTCGGCGACATACGCCGGGTCGAGGTGCTCCTTCGCGAACATACCCTCGCAGCGCACCGGCTCAAACGCGGGATCCACGACGAACTGGGCGGCCGCCGGGTTGCAACGGATGTGGCGCTCGCGCGTCGTCGGCAGCTCCAGCGGCGACACCTCGCCCATGACGTAGCGCAGGTACAGGTCGGAGTCGGTGATCGGCTCGACCTCCTGCCCGCACACGTCGCACAGGTAGCCCTTCTCGCAGCCCGCCATCGCCCTCACCTCTCTCCGCGGCGGTCGTCGTCGGCCGACGGATCGTCCGGGTGTCGCCAGGCGTCGTCCAGCTTGGGCGGCTCCTCCGGCTCCTCGACGGCCTCGGGCAGGTCGGACGGTTCGCGCTGCAGGATCCCCTCGGCCTGCAGGCGCGCCTTGTCGTCCGGGCTGTACACGACCACGCGCCGCGGGTTGATGAACAGCCAGCAGACCGAGGCGAGGAAGAACATGATCGCCGAGTAGAGCAGTGCTACCTCCCAGTGGAAGACGGTCCGCGATCCCTCCTGCGTCTCCGCCAGCGCGGCCACGATCGGCGGGGTGAAGAACGTCCCCAGGTTGCCGACCATGTTCATGAACCCGGCGACCGTGCCGGAATAGCGGTGGCCGATGTCGATGCACGTGGACCAGCTGGCGGCCATCGCGAAGTCCTTCAGGAACGACGCCAGACACAGCGCCAGTACCGCCAGCAGGGGGTCGTTTGCCCCGACCGCCAGCGCCACCAGGAAGAACGTCCCGCCCAGGAAGTAGGCGGCGAACCCCTGGCCCGTCCGCCCCCAGCGCGGTCCCCAGACGCGCACCTGGCGGTCGGTCAGGAACCCACCCAGCAGGCACGCGATGCCGCCGAAGAACAGCGGCGCCCCCGACGCCAGCTGCAGGTCGAGGCCGGACAGTTGCAGCACCGTTTGATGGTACTTCACGTCCCACGTGATGAAGAAGCACCACCCGCAGTTGCTGCAGAAGTACATTCCGCACAGGAACCACAGGCTCGGACTGCGCAGCATCGTCCGCCACGACAGCGGGGCCGGCCGGGTACTGTCGCTTGCACTCGCCTCGATCAGCGTGCGCTCGGCGTCGTTGACGGACGGATGTTGCCGCGGCGTGTCCCGATACCACAGCCAGAACCCGACCACCCAGAACACGCCCATCAGGCCGAACACGAGGAACGCCCCGCGCCACCCGAACAGGGCCGCCAGCACGCCGATCAGCAGCGGCGCCACCGCCCCGCCCCACCGGCCGAACATCCACAGCAGTCCCTGCGCCAGCCCGCGCCGGCGGTAGGGGAACCAGTTCCGCAGCGCCCGCGCCGTGTTCGGGTACGCGCCCGCCTCGCCCATGCCGAACAGAAACCGGACCGTCAACAGCGCCACGAACGCGAACAGCGGCCACCCCTCGACGGGCCAGATTAGCCCGGTCAGGGCGGTGAACACCGACCACCAGATGACGATGCGGGTCAGCGTCACGCGCGGGCCGAACACGTCGCCGAGCCACCCGCTGGGCACCTCGAACAGGGCATACGCCAGGCCGAACACGGAGAAGACCCACGCCCACTGCTGCGGGCTGATGCCCAGGTCGGTTTGCATCGGTTCCTGGACCTGCTTGATGCAGACCCGGTCGATGTACGTGATCATCGACAGGGCGCACATCCAGGCCAGCACCTTGTAGCGCACCTGGGTCGGCTGCTCGAGGGAAAGAGCGCGCGCGGCAGAGTCATTCATGGCAGCGAGTCCGGGGCGGCGCTGGAGCCTGGGTAGATGCCAGGCTACCCCCCTGACCGGGCCGGGTCAACCCTCCGGCCGGTCGGGCGTGCAAAGCGGGGCACGCGGACGTCCCACCTCGCTCGGGCCGGCGGCACAACCTCTGGACACGATCCCGACTTCTTGCTAGGGATAGGAGAGATTCGCGGTGTTTGCGGCCTGCCGTCCCGGGGGGCGGGCCGTTGTCCTGAATCTCACGTTAGTCCTCAGACTTCGGGCTGAGAGCGGGTCGAACGATCGACAAGGGAGTGGTGCCGAGATGACGCATACTGTCTGCCAACCGTGCTACGACTGCAAGTACACCGACTGCGTTGCCGTATGTCCAGTCGAGTGCTTCTACCAGGACGACCTGATGCTGTACATCGACCCGAACGACTGCATCGACTGCGAGGCGTGCGTGCCGGAGTGCCCGGTTGAGGCCATCTTCGCCGAGGCCAACGTTCCCGGCCAGTGGGCGAGCTTCACCCCGCTCAACGCCGAGCGCTCCGCCGCTCTGAAGGACAGCGGCGAGGGCCACATCACCGAGAAGACGGACCCCAAGGAAGGGCCGGAGTGCAAGAAGAAGTGACCAGATGACCAGGTGACCAGGTGCCCCGATGGAGTTCTGCGGCCCACCTGGTCACCTGGCCGCCTGATCGCCTGGTCACCCTGTCACATGCCTGTCGGCGTCCTCCTCATCCAGCTGGGCACTCCCGACGCTCCTACCTCCCGGGCGCTGCGTCCGTATTTACGGCAGTTCCTCGGCGACCCGCGCGTCATCGAGGCGCCGCGCCTCGCCTGGTGGTTCGTCCTCAACCTGCTCATCCTCCCGTTCCGCCCCAGGCAGTCGGCCGCCAAGTACCAGCGCATCTGGGATCCGCAGACCGGCTCGCCGCTACTCCACTGGACGCGCCGCCAGGTTGAGGAACTGCAGAAGACGCTCCCGGACGTGCCGGTGCGGTTCGGCATGCAGGTCGGCAATCCGCCGCTGGCCGACGTCGTCGGCGCGATGATCCGGTCCGGGGTGGACCGACTTATCGCCCTGCCGCTGTACCCGCAGTACTCCGCGACCACGACCGCCTCCGCGACGGACGTCCTCTTCAAGGCGCTCCTTGCCGAGCGGCGCGTTCCGGCGCTGCGCGTTGTCCCGCCGTACTACGACCACCCGGCATACCTGGACGCGGTGACGGCCGTCATCCGCGACGAGCTGGCCGCGCTGCCGTGGCGGCCGGACCACTACCTGCTCAGCTTCCACGGCATCCCGGTCCAGTACGCCCAGCGCGGCGACCCATACGCCACCCACGTCAAGCGCACCACGGTCGAGTTGATCCGGCGCCTCGGGTGGGAGCGCCGGTCGTGGACGCAGACGTTCCAGTCGCTGTTCGGCCGCGCCCGGTGGCTGAAGCCGTACACCGAGGACACGCTCCGCCAGCTGGCGCGGCAGGGCGTCAAGCGCGTGTTCGTCGCCATGCCCGGGTTCACCGCCGACTGCCTGGAGACGGTCGATGAGATCGGTCACGAGGCCCGCCTCGCCTTCCGCAAGGCTGGCGGCGAGCAGCTGCACGCCTGCCGGTGCCTGAACGACCACCCGAAATGGCTCGAGGCGCTGCACACCCTCATCACCGAGGAAGGGTGCGGGTGGCTAAAGGGGTAGACCGTACCCTGCCGCGATACCAACTTCCGGCACCCCGTTTGCCAACCGTTCCTGCTGCGTCAAGTCCACGGGGGGCACCCGTGGGCTTGACACAGGTTCTTGCACCCCATCCTCCTTTAACCTGTACCAGGAGGTCCGATGCGCACCGAACTGGAAAAGATGCTGGCGGGCGAGCTGTACGATCCCCTCGACGCGGAACTGGTCCGTGCGCGGGACCGGGCCAGGGATCTGTGTCAGGATCTGAACGCCACCCGCGAGCGGGACCAGGAGGCCCGCCGCCGCATCCTGACGGAACTTTTCGGGCGGGGCGGGGAATCGGTCTGGATGCAGCCACCGTTCTTCTGCGACTACGGGGCGAACATCTTGCTCGGCGAGCGCGTCTTCTTCAACTTCAACTGCGTGGTGCTGGACGTGTGCCGGGTGGTGGTCGGGGACTACACCCTGTTCGGACCGGCGGTCCAGGTCTACACCGCCAGCCACCCGATGAACGCCGAACTGCGGCGGAAGCAGGAGTTCGCCAAACCGATCACCATCGGCTCGGACGTGTGGGTCGGCGGCGGGGCGATCATCTGCCCGGGGGTGACGATCGGGGCGCGGGCCGTCATCGGCGCCGGGAGCGTCGTTACGCGCGACGTGCCGGAAGGGGTGTTCGCGGCCGGCAACCCCTGCCGGGCCATCCGCGCGATCGCGGAGTAACCCGCCTGGGCGGGTCGAAACTCGTAAAGTCCACGGATGGCGCCCCGTGGGGCAAGTGCCAGGAACCTTGGCCCAAAGCCCACGGGTGGCACCCCGTGGGGGAAGTATCCACCACCTCGCCCACGGGCCGCCGCACATGGGCTTTACCAATCCCGTTGCACATCACCCTCCTTGACCCTGCATCAACTCCTCCTCACGGCGCCGGATGCGTGCAGGCTCTTACCGCAGGCGCTCCAGCAGCGGCACCGGGTCGGCAAGATCGCTGAGCAGCAGGTCTGGTCTCGCCGCGTCCAGTTCGTCGAGCGGGTGCCAGCCGGTAGCGACCGCCGCCACGCACGCTCCGATGGCACGCGCGCAGCGCACATCCAGCGGCGTGTCGCCGATGACCCAGACGCGCTCCAGCGAAACCTTGCCGTTGCGGTGCCGGACCGCCTCGGCGAGCGCCTCGCGCGCCACCTCGTCGCGGTCGTGGTGCAGGTCGCCAAACCCGCCGAACGCGAAGTGGTGGAACAGCCCGAAGTGGCCGAGTTTCAGCCGCGCCCCCTCGCGCACGTTCCCTGTCAGTAACCCCAGCACCACCTCGTCGCGGCTGCTCAGGTGTTCCAGCAGCGCGCTGATGCCGGGCAGAATCGCGCCGCGGTGGCTCGACAGCATCAAGGGGAGTCGCCGCAGGTAGCCGCTCAGCAGGCGCTGCCAGTTGTCCGCGTTATCTTCCAGGTCGTGCATGTGGAAGAGGTCGCGGCCGATGGCACGGTCCGTGCGGCCGCTGTAGCTGACGTGGCCGCGCATGGTCACACCGAAGTCGTCCGTCAGCGCGCTCTCGATGGCCGCCTTGCCGGCGCCGCCGCTGGAAACCAGAGTGCCGTCGATGTCAAACAGAAGGATGTGCATGGAAGGCGGGTTCAGGGTGGGAGGTCGGGGAGGACAGCAGAGCCCACGGGCCGCGGCCCGTGGGCTTTATACTGCCTACTGCCTACTGCTTCCCGTTCCCTCATTCTTCACGTGGCGGTCGAACCACGCGAGCATCTCGTACAGCGCGTGCTCGACCGACTCGCGCGCGACGTAGCCATGCGACTCGAACGGCAGCACGACGTAGCGCGCCGTGCCGCCGTTGCCCTTGATCGCGTGGTAGAGGCGCTCGGTCTGCATCGGGAACGTCCCGGAGTTGTTGTCCGCCGCGCCGTGGAGCAGCAGCAGCGGCCGCCTGATCTTGTGGGCGTGCATGAACGGCGACATCTTGAAGTAGATCTCCGGCGCCTCCCAGAACGTGCGCCGCTCGTTCTGGAACCCGAACGGCGTCAGCGTCCGGTTGTACGCTCCGCTGCGGGCGATGCCGGCCCGGAACAGATCGCTGTGGGCCATCAGGTTTGCGGTCATGAAGGCGCCGTAACTGTGGCCGCCGACGCCGACGCGGTTGCGGTCGATCACGCCCAGCTCGTCTGCCTTGTCGATGGCGGCCTTCGCGCTGGCGACGATCTGCTCGATGTACGTGTTGTTCGCCGTCTCCGGATCGCCGACGACCGGCATCGTCGCGCCGTCGAGGACCGCGTACCCCTGCGTCAGGAAGAACAGGTGGGTCGGTCCGAGCAGCGTCGTGAAGCGGTACGGCGACCCGGACACCTGCCCGGCCGTCTTCGCGTCGGTGTACTCGCGCGGGTACGCCCACACCACCGCGGGCAGGCGCTGGCCCTCCTTGCAGCCCGCCGGCAGGTAGAGCGTGAACGACAGCGGCACTCCGTCCGCACGCTTGTAGGTGACCAGCTTGCGCGTGATGCCGCGCAGCTGCGGCGCCGGGTCGGCGAAGTCGGTCAGCGCCTGGCGCTCGCCCTTCGCCGTGCGCAGGTAGTAGTTGGGCGGGTCGGCGGGCGTCTCGTGTCGGGTCAGCAGGCGCGAGCCGTCGTCGGCAAGCACGGCGACCACCGACTCGCAGGTCTTCTCGGCGCAGTGGAACAGCCGCCGAGTTTTCAGAGTCTTGAGGTCCAGTTCATCGAGGAAGGGCCGGTCGCCCTGCGGCGATGCGCCGTTGCCCGCGAGGTGGATGCGGCCCTCGTGCTGGCGCAGCACGCGGTGGCCGCCGGGCAGCGAACGCTGTACCGGGGTGCCGGGGTCGTTGTAGCGGTCCTGCACCGACAGATCCCAGACGAGGCGGGCGACGTCGGCTGGCCGGTCGGCGTTCAGGAAGAACGTGCGCTCCCAGCGGCGGTTACGGTCGTACTCACGCACCAGCGCCAGGCCGTCCTTCTCGCCCCAGGTGATGTCGGTGAAGCGATGCGTCGTCCGGAACAACTCGACCGGCTTGCCGCCGAACGGGGCGCTGTGCAGGTGCAGCGCGTCGCGGTGCTCCACCTTCCGGCGCGGGTCGCCGCCGTCGAGTGCCTCGGCCCAGCACAGGGTAGCCGGCGCACTGGCACGCCAGTGGATGTGGCGCGGCCCAGTGCGGACGCCCTCGATGGGCACCTGGTCGGCGAGCGGCAGGCTGGCGACGCGGTGGACGACCTTGCCGGTCATGTTCCACACCTCAACCTCGCGCGGGAAGGCGTGGACGGGGTGGAGGTACGAGTACGGCCGGCGAATGCGGCTTACCAGCAGCAGCTTCCCGTCCGGCGATGGCGACACGGCCGCGAACACCGCCGGTCCGCCGACCGCGCGCGACTGGCCCGAGGCGGTGTCGTACAGCAGCACCTGGCCGGTGCCGTAGTAGTCGAACAGATCCTCATCGTGCGGGTTCTCCAGCAGATCCTGGAAGGTGCGCACCGGCGCGGGCTTGCCGGCCGTCTCCTGAATCACCGGCCCCTTCGGGACACGCGGCGCCTCGGGCAGTTTGCCGCGCCCGGGCGGCACGACCAGACAGAGAATGCTCTTGCCGTCCGGCAGCCACACCGGGGTGATGCCCAGCGCGGTGTTGAGGGCGACCTCCTCGATGCGAGCGGTCTTGCCGGTCGCCGCATCCCCCACCCACAACTCGACGCGGGTGGGGGTGGTGTGGGTGAAGACGAAGCGGTTGCCGTCGGGGGACCAGCGGACGGGGCCGAGGTGTGGGTCGTTGGGCAGGGCGACCGGAGTGCGGCGGCCGTCGTCGAGGCGAACGACGGTCAGCGCGACGAGGCGCGGCTGCCGGTGCGGGCCGTTGGTGGCGGGATTGATGCGCAGCCCGGCGAGCCGCAGCATCGGCTGGGCCAGCTCGGCAATGGATGGGTAGCGCTCACCCTGAAGCAGGAGCAGGCGGTCGCGCGTCGGGCTGACAGCAACCTGAGGAGTCGGCGGAGCCTGGAGAACGTCGAGGACTTCCTTCGGCGGCTTCTGATACCCCTGCTGGGCGTCGGCAGACGCGCCGGACAGCAACAGGGCGGCGACGGGCAGCCAGGTCTGGAAGTGGGCGGAAGTCGGAAGAGTCATGTCCACGAGTGGCCTCTGGGATGATTCGAGGAAGGAGCGCCGATTTCTGTAGTATCGGACGATCGGCGCGGAATGCAAGTCGGTCTTCCACCCGGGTGCCGCCTGGCCTATAATCGCGCGGCCTTGGGAGGGCAGGAGGGAGGGCCGGCAGGGATGGCGGTTGTTGCCTCAACAGTGTCGGGATGGCAGGCGGTGCGGGCCACCACCACGGTGCGTCAGTTCGGCCGCGCGATTACGGTGGCCCTGCTCGCCATCGGCACGGGGTGCGCGATCTACGCCGTCGAGACGCTCCTGCTCCGGCCCGAACGGGAGTTCCTCGAAAGCCCAACCGACGTCATGATGCGCGCCCTCGGGCTCGCCCATTTCTGCGTCGGCTGGCTGTTCCTGTTTACCTCGCCCAGGGTCCGCAACCTTCGAGCGCTGGCCTGGTTGCCGGCCCTGACCGTCGGCGGCGCGGCGCTGTGCCTGGCGTTCGCTTCCTGCGACGGCCTGCGCAACCCGGTCGTGCTGCTGCTATTCTACGGGTACTTCCTCGCCCACGAGATCCGCGACGAGACGGCTCTCTACCAGGCTTACGGCGACGCTCCTTCGGGGAGTGCCGCGGAGCGCCGCTTCCTGGGCCTGCTCGGGTGGGCGGTGTGTCTGCTGGCGGTCGCCGCCCTCGTGACCGCCTTCAGCCTCCACGGCAACGCGGTCGAGAAGGCGGCCCGCTACACCGACGCGCCGGGACTGATGCTGTTCACGGGCATCGCGCTGCCGCTGGGTGGCGGCCTGTGGCTCGCGGCGCTGGCCCTGCGTGCGGGACGACAGCAGTACGGCACCGCGCGCCTGGCCCTGGCCGCACACCGTCCGCTCCTGACCGTCTACGGCGTCATCCTGCTGGTGCTCTTGCTCGGCTCGTTGGCGGGCTCGGCGGGGTTCGACCTGATCATCCTGATTCATGTTTCCGCCTGGCTGGTGTTCATTCACCACCAGCTGGGGCGGCGACCACGGAGTGAGGTGGGCGGGGTATGGGCGTGGCTGCGGTGGACGCCGGCAGGGTTCGTGACCCTGCACCTTGCCGTCGCAGGGGCGGTCCTGGTCCTGATGGCGGTGCGCGTTCACGTCTGGCAGCGTGGCGGCTGGGTGAGCGAGGCGCTGGCGACGTCGAGTTTTCCTTACTGGAGCCTGATGCACATCTCGATGACGCTCTGGCGCCCGCGCTAACGTCGGGCGGATCCTTCTGGAGCAACTCAAAGCCCACGGGCCACTGCCCGTGGGCTTTCCCTCATTCCTTGTCAGGCGTCACTGCGGCGTCACCTTCAGGGTGAGCCGCTTGCCGCCGCGCAGCACGACCACCGGCACCTCACGCCCAGATACCAGCGTTTGCAGGACCGCGGTGTAGACGGTGATGTTGCGGATCTCGCGGCCGGCCAGTTCGACGATCACGTCGCCGTCCTTCAGGCCCGCCTTCGCCGCCGGTCGGTTGGGGATCACCTGAGACACCGTCAGACCCTTGTCCCCCTCGGCATACTCCGGCACCACACCGAGCGTCGGCCCCTTGCCCGTGGGGCGGCTTGCCGACGGATCGGTCTTCCCACTTACCGCGACGTACTGCGGCCGCTTCACCGTGCCCGCGAAGTGCTTTACCAGTTCCTCCGCCATGTCGGTGATGCGCCGCATCCCCTCGACGTTGATTTTCTCGGCGGTGTCGCTCGGCCGGTGGTAGTCCTTGTGCGTGTCCGTCCACAGGAACATCACCGGCACCTTCCTGGCGTAAAACGAGGCGTGATCGCTGTACCCCGAGGCTCCGCTCCGCTTCGCCAGCAGGAAGCGGTACGGCTCCTTCTCGTTCAGCTTGTCAATCAGTTCCTCGAACCCCACGCCAGTCTTGACGCCCTCGACAATCAGGCGATCCTGCTGGCCCGTCTTCTTGTCGGGCGACAGGCGACCGACCATGTCGAGGTTGACCATCGCGACCGTTTTGTCCAGCGGGAAGAGGGGCTGCCGGTCGCAGTAGTAGCGCGACCCGAGCAGGCCGCGCTCCTCGGCGCTGAACGCCATGAACACCAGCCGCCGCCCCTGCCGCCCCTTGATGGCAGCGCAGCGCCGGGCCAGCTCCATCATCGCCGTCGTGCCCGAGCCGTTGTCGTCGGCCCCGTGGTGGATCTCCTTCTTGCCGCGGTTCTTCGACAGGCTGCCGGACCCGCCATACCCCAGGTGGTCGTAGTGGGCGCCGACCACGACCGTCTCGTTCGCCAGCGGGCCGGCACCTTCGAGTACGCCGATAACATTCTTGACCGCGAGCGTCGGCCGCTTCACAGGCGCCTCGATGCGGGCGCTCCAGCCAGGCAGCGGGGCGCTCTGCGGTTTCAGCTCGCGGCTGATGTCCTGCTCCAGCTCGCGCAGCCCGCGGCCGAGGCTTGACAGCAGGATGCCGTCGAGGACCGACCGGCGCACGTGCAGGACCGGGACCGACGCCCCGGCGCCGAACCCGGGCAGCTTCTTGAACGGCACGAGCTGATCGCCGGTCGTCTGCTCCTCGCTGGAGTCGTTGACCAGCAGCACCGCCGCCGCCCGGTTCGCGTCGGCCAGCAAGAACTTGTTCACCAGGGCGGCCAGCCGCGTTTTCTCCTGCTCGCTGCCGCCGAACGGCGCGTCCTTGTTGTCCCAGCGCGGTACGCGGCGGACGACCACGACCACCTTGCCCTTGACGTCCAGGCCCTTGTAGTCGTCGTAGCCCTGGGGCGTCGTGACGCCGAACCCGGCGAACACGAGCGGCGCATTCACCTTCCCGCCGCCGGACGGACCCATGATCTCGAAGTGGGCGCCCGGCTGCAGCTCGATCTGCTGCCCCTGCGGCCCGGTCAGGCGCAGGCTGCCGGACCCCTCCAGCTTGCTCGCTCCGGCGGCGATGGTGAACGGCTGGAAGTACGTGTTCTGGACGCCGCCCGGTTTCAGGCCGGCCTTCTTGAACTCGTTGGCGATGTAGGCGGCGGCCAGGTCAATGCCCTTGGTGCCCGGCCCACGGCCCTCGCACTCGTCGGACGCCAGGTACGTGACGTCGCGGCGCAGCCGCGCCTCGCTCGCCTCGTTCGCCTCCTTGTTCGCCCGGCCCTGCGGAACGGCCAGGGCCAGCAGGCCAGCCAGCGCCCCCAGGCGCAGGCAGACCGACCACAGCCTCGGTGACATCGCGGTCTCCTCGGTGGGAATGACAGGAAATCTCCGGTCGTCGGTATGGACGGCAACGCGGGCGCGCCCCTTCATCGTGCCCGCAGGAGATGGTATTGTAGCATCTCGGTAAAGCCCACGGGTGGTGCGAGCAAACGCCTCGTCCTTGCCGGTTGTCCCAGGCACGCCATCAGCCGACGACGATGCGCGGCTGGCGCTGCGGATCGGGCTCGGCCTGGAGGACCAGCTCGCGCACCATCCACGGCACGTTGCCCTCGCCGAACAGGACGAAGCTCAGGTTCGCCGCCATCGGGCTCTCGTTCGACCACCCGAAGTGGATCTCCGGCGGCGCGCCCGTCTGCGACAGCTCCAGCGCCAGGGTCGCGATCGCGTGCGGGATCGACGCGCACCGAGTCACCCGGATGATGAACCGCCCCTCCTGCTGGATGACCTCCATCAGCGGCGTCTGGTAGAACTCGCTCGGATCCCCGCGCTCCGCCTCGACGAAGACGACCGGCACCTCCGGCCCCAGCCGGTGCTCCTGGCGGATTGTCTCCTCCTTCGCCGCCAGGCTGCGCCCGCCCGGCCGGTGAGGCACCAGGACCGGGAACTCCAGGTGCTTGAGGCTGTCCCACAGGAAGTGTGAATGTTCGTCCACGTATTTCCATCCAGCGAACCGCAGTTCCTTGCTGCGGCGCAGGCGCGACACGATCGACGCAGCGACGATCCCCAGGATGAACCACATTGCGATGAACAGTCCGACCGGCCGCTCGACAATGTTCGCCGCCGTCGTGTAACAGAAGACGATCAGGATCCCCGCGTACAGCCACGGCAGGCGCCGATACCACGGCCCCTCGCGGGCGCGCCACATGGCGATGACGGATGCCAGGCACGCGCTGGATATCAGCACCAGCACGCCGGTGGCGTAAGCGGCCCCCTGCTTCTCGACGCTGGCGTCGAACTCCCATGTGACGAACAGATTGATGCCGGTGAACAGCAGGACGAGCGGCCGGACGGCCCGCGCCCACTCCGGAGCCATGCCGTAGCGCGGCAGGTACTGCGGCACCAGGTTGAGCAGCGCGGCCATGGCGCTGGCGCCGGCGAACCAGAGGATGGCGATCGTGCTCAGGTCGTAGCAGGTGCCGAACCACTCGCCGAACAGCGGGTTGATCGCCTCGCTCGCCCGGCGGCCGTTCTTGAGCAGCTCGCCGTGCGCCAGGTAGGCGAGAGCCCGGTCCTTCGCCCCCGGGATCTCCTGCCCCGTCTCCGGATCGATTTGGGTTTCTCGTCGCATCACGTGCGGGTCGATCAGGGTGCTCGTCACCACCGACGAGCCGATCAGCAGGACGGACATGACCAGGGCGGCGGTGATCAGCAACTTGCGCGTGTTGCGGATGCGGCCGGCTGGCCGGTCGTGCGTGTCCCCGGCGCCCCCCCGCACGAGCGGCATGACGGCCACGCCGGTCTCGAATCCGCTCAGCCCCAGGGCGAGCTTGGGGAACAGCAGCGCCGAGAGGGCGAAGATGCCCAGCCAGCTGCCGCCGGGGGAGAACGGAGCGTGCTCGACGTGGAGATCCCGGACCACGTCGGCGGTCGGGTCGTGGACCGCGTGCAGCCACGCATCGACGGCGCCCGGGTGGGTCAGCACATGGTACACCCCACTGCCGACGACGATCACGTTGAGGATCAGGTAGACGCCGACGAGAACAACTGCCAGACCAATTACCTCCTTGAAGCCGCGCAGGAACATCGCTCCGAGGAGGACCAGCAGCGCCATGGTGACGACGAGCTGGCTGCGGGAGAAGCTGAACGATTCGCGCACCAGCGGGTTGGCGATCAGGTGGGCGGCGGCGTCGGCCGCGGACAGGGTCTTGGTGATGACGAAGTCGGTGGCGGCGAACCCGAGCAGGACCAGGACGACAATCTTGCCGCCCCACCCGCGCATCAGCCGCTCGAGCATGCCGATCGACCCCTGGCCGTGCGGCGACTGGCCGGCGACGTAGGCGTACACCGGCAGGGCACCGCACAGAGTAACGAGGACGAGAATCAGCGTCGCGAACGGGGTGAGCAGCCCGGTTGCCTCGAAGGCGATGGACGGCTGGTAGCCGAGGGTGCTGAAGTAGTCCACCCCGGTCAGGCACATGACCCATAGCCAGAAGCTCTGGTGGTGGGGTTGCGGTTGGTGGGGGTCGGGGGGGAGGTCGGGTACGGAGTCGGCGGCAGCGGCGCCGGGGACGGCCGGGTCGGCAGTCATGGAACGTCCTCGTGAGCGGGCGACGGCGGGTACGGCAGCCACGGGGCCGCCGACCGCGGCACTGGGGATTGTCGGGCGGGCGCGTCCCCCCTGTCAATCCCGGTCGGCCCGGAGGGCGGGGGCACACGTTCGCAAGAGATTGCGAAACGTCCCCCGCTGTGGTGGGGTTATATCTGGTGGGATGGTCTGTGATGCCACCCCACCGCGCCCCGGCGCCGCCTGGCGGGTCCGGGGCGGGCACCCGTGCCAGGGAGAGGACTCCGTTCATGACGCGCTTGCTGGGGGTGTGCGGGTTGGTCGCGGCGCTGGGACTGGTCGGCGCCGGCCGTGCCGACGACGAGCAGCCGGAGCCGAAGCAACCGGCCCGGAAGGCAGGCCCCGACCTGGAGGCTCTGTTCAAGAAGCTGGACACGAATGGCGACGGCAAGGTGTCGCTGGACGAGTTCAAGAAGCTGCCCGAGGTGTACCCGGCGGCGCGCCGGCTGGGCGGAGCTGGGCTCGACCCGGACCGGCTGAAGAAGATCCTCGAACGGTTCGGCGGCAACCTCGACCCGGAGAACCTCAAAAAGATCCTGGAGCGATTCAAGGGCAGGAAGGGCAACTTCGATCCCGAGCAGTTGAAGAAACTGCTCGAGCGTTTCAAGGGTGGCGACTTCGACCCGGAGGCGCTGAAGAAAGCGATCGAGGAGCTGAAGAAGAAGTAGCGCGGGGCACCTTGCGCCGCTTACGGGTTCGCGTCGGGTGTCAACACCTGGACGCGAAGCCGCAAACGGCAGACCCGCTCAGGGCCGCAGGACGAGAGCCGCGTCGGTGCGGGCAAGAACCTCGCCGATCACGCAGGCGGCCGGCGCCCCTTTTGCCCGTGCCTTCTCGACCAGGACATCTGCGCGGGCGGCGGGGACGCTGATAAGCATCCCGCCCGACGTCTGGGCATCGTAGAAGAACTCCAGGCGCACCGGGTCGAGCTTGCCTTCCTTGCGCAACTTCGGCGCGACGTAGGCGGCGTTGGTGGCGCTGGCCCGGGTCAGGTACGGCTTGTGGGCCAGCGCCTCGGCGCCGGGGATGAGCGGCAGCCGCGACAACTCGACGACGATGGTCGTGCTGCTGCCCTCGGCCATCTCGAATGCGTGGCCGGCCAACCCGAAGCCGGTGATGTCCGTGGCGGCGTTGGCCCCGACCTCCAGCATGGCATCGCGGCCGATGTCGTTGAGCTGGATCATGCTCGCGACCGCCGCCCGGTACGTTTCCTCGGGGCAGGCGTCGGCCTTGTGGGCGGTTGTGATGAACCCGGTCCCGAGCGGCTTGGTGAGGACGAGCTTGTCGCCGGGCTTCACCCCGGCGTTGGTGAGGATCTTCTGCGGGTGGATGATGCCGGTGACCGCGTAGCCGAACTTGATCTCGCTGTCGCGGACCGTGTGCCCGCCGACGACGACGGCGCCGGCCGCTCGCATGCGGTCCTCGGCGCCCTCGATGATCTGGCCGAGCCAGGTCAGGGCCGGATCCTTGTCGTCGGGGTAGCCGACGAGGTTCAGGGCGGTCAGCGGGCGGCCGCCCATCGCGTAGACGTCGCTGAGGGAGTTGGCGGCCGCAATCTGGCCGTAAACGAACGGATCATTGACGACCGGCGGGAAGAAGTCGATCGTCTGGACGAGCGCAATCTCGTCCGTCAGGCGGTACACCCCCGCGTCGTCGTGCGTTTCGGTGCCGACGAGGAGGTTCGGATCCTCGACCTTGTTGAGGTGGCGCAGAACCTGCGCGATGCTCCCCGGCGGGAGCTTACCCGCTCAACCGGCGCACGAGGCGTAATCCGTCAGGCGTTTTTTCCGACCGAAGAACAGCATCCGAGATCCCCTGCCTTGCGAACGGCCCGCCGCGACCCCGCTGCCGCAGTGCCCCGCCAGGTCGAGGGGCCTCATCTGCCAGCTGGGGCTTTCAGGCGCTTGCCAACGGTCTCGACAGCCCACTGCTCGTCGGGGAATTGCCCCGTATCGAGCTTCGAGTACACCAGATTTCCGTCGAGGGAGAGTTCAAACGCCCCGCCGCCCGTCGGGATGAGTGTGAGGTTCTTGATCTGCTGCTTGTACGCGGTCAGGAGTTTGCCCGTCAAACTGAGGGCTTTGGGCTCGTACCCTCACATCGAGCAGTATTTCAGTTCCACCTGCATTGCCTTCTTCTCCCTCGGGCCTTCCCCTGGCCCCGGCAGGATTGCTAGGGTGAAGGAGGCTCTGACGCTCATTTTAGCCGCGGCCCCCCGCCTTTCAAGGCACCGGGGTGCCGCGGCGGCGCGCGAGGCTCCGCGGATGATGGCGCCCGTTCCGGTCACCCTGATTGTTCGCCACCCGAAGGAGAACCCGCGCAAGTGTTCGATCCTGCCGCTCAAGGACCGTCCCGACATCGTGCTGCTGCGCCACCCGGTCAGAGAGCGGCCGGCGCTGGAGGGGTACGTTCGCCTGGCGGCCGAGGGGCCGGACCTGACGGCCGCGGACGCCGACAGAGGCGTGTTGCTGCTGGACGGCAGCTGGCGCTGGGCGGAGGCGATGGAGCGCGACTTCCTCGACGTACCGCCGCGGTCGCTGCACGGCTACCGCACCGCGTACCCGCGGTCGTCGAAGCTGGGGACCGATCCGGACAACGGGCTGGCGTCGGTGGAGGCGCTGTTCGTGGCGTACCACCTTCTCGGGCGCTCGACCGCGGGGTTGCTCGATCACTACCGCTGGGCCGAGGAGTTCCTGCGGCTGAACGGGCTGAAATAACTTGTGGGCTTTAAGGGGGCACGAAGCCCCTCACTTCCCTTTCGGCCGGTCGAGGTGGATGTCCAGCGCGTGCAGCCTCGTCGTCAGGGCGGCGGGGTGGGCCTGCAGCGAGCCGGCGAACGACCGGAACCCCTTCGCCGCCTCCTTGCGGTAGCGCTCCTCGCCCGTCGCGACCCACAGCCGCGCCAGGTTCTGCAGCGCCATGCTGTTGCCCGCCGGCTGCGCTCCGTCGTGCTGGTCCTTGTGCCGGGCGAACAGTTTCTCGTGATCGTGGGACGTGAAGTAGTAGCCGCCGGCCTTCTCCTCGCCGTGGTGCTTGACCATCGCGTCGGTCAGCGCTCGCGCCTCCGCCAGCCACTTCTTTTCGCCCGTCGCCGCGTGCAGGTTCAGCAGCCCGTGGGCGAGGAAGGCGTAGTCCTCCAGGTAGGCGGCCCCCTGCGCCTTCGGCGCCTGTCCCGGCTGTGCCCCGTAGGTGCGCAGCAACCGGCCGTCCTTCGTCTTCTGGTGCTTGAGGACAAAATCGGCGCCGCGCGCCGCCGCGTCGAGGTACTTTTTCTCCTTGAGAGTGCGGCCCGCCTCGGCGAACCCGGCGATCATCTGCCCGCTCCAGCCGGTCAGCATCACCTCGTTGCGGAACGGCCGGTCGCGCTTGCCGCGCACCTCCAGCAGCCGCTGCCGCACCGGGGCGAGCCGCTCGTCCAGCTGCGCCTCCGTCAGCTTCAGTTCCTTCGCCACGTCGGGCAGGAGTTTCGGCAGGGTGAGGATGTGATACTTGCCCTCGAAGTTCGGCTTGCCGTCCAGCCCGTAGACCTTGCGGAACAGCCTTGCGCCCTCGTTGGCGGGCAGCGCGTCCTGCAGTTCCTTCTCGGTCCAGACGTAGAAGCGGCCCTCCTCGTGGTGCGTCTCGGCGTCCTGCGAGGAGTAGAACCCGCCGGCCGGCGCGGTCATCTCGCGGAGAACGTAGCCGAGCGTCTCGTGCAGGACGCGGCGATAGAGCGGCTTCTTCGTCAGGCGGTAGGCGTGGGCATACGCCTCGACCAGCTGGGCGTTGTCGTAGAGCATCTTCTCAAAGTGCGGGACCGTCCACGTGCGCTCGGTGCTGTAGCGGTGGAACCCGCCGCCGAGCTGGTCGCAGATGCCGCCCTGGGCCATCTTGTCGAGAGTGAGCGTTACCATCCCGATCAGCTCGCCGTTCTTCGTCCGCTCGCCGACGCGCAGCAGGTAAAGCAGGTACGACGGCATCGGAAACTTCGGCCCGCTGAACTTCGGCGGGCTGCCGAAGCCGCCGTGGATCGGGTCGAACCGCTCCCTGATCGTCTCGACGGCGCCTTCGACGAGCTTGCGGTCCAGCTCGACGAGGGCGATGCCGGGCGGGCCGGCGTCGAGGGCGTTCCTCGTCATCCGGGCGAGCGCGTCGCCCTGCTTGAGGATGCCCTGCGGATCCTTCGTCCAGATCTCCTGCGCCCTGGCCAGGATCGTTTTGAACCCGACGTACTTCTCGCCCTCGATGACCCGGTCCTCGCGCGGCCAGTAGGTGCCGCCGAAGACCGGCTTGCCGTCGGGCGTGAGAAACACCGACAGCGGCCAGCCGGCGCGCCCCTTCTGCACGATCGTGACGGCGGTCAGGTACACCTGGTCGATGTCGGGCCGCTCCTCCCGGTCCACCTTGATCGACACGAAGTGCTTGTTGAGGAGCTTCGCCACCTCCTCGTTCTGGAACGACTCGCGCTCCATGACGTGGCACCAGTAACAGGAGCTGTACCCGATCGACAGGAAGATGAGCTTGTTCTCCTTCCTCGCCTTTGCGAACGCTTCCTCGCCCCACGGATACCAGTCCACCGGGTTGTGGGCGTGCATCAGCAGGTACGGGCTCGTCTCCCTCGCGAGCCGGTTGGTGAAGCGCGGCTTGCCCTTCTTCTCACCGCTGGCCTGCGGCGCGCCGGCGGCGGCCGAGAGGCATAGCGACAACGACAGGAAGGCGAGCAGCGCGAAGGTCCGGCGAACGGCTGCGAGCCGCATGGAGTGTCCTCGTTGAAGGAGCGTGGCATGGTGACAGAAGGCCCACGGGTCGCGCCCCGTGGGCCTTCTGAGGGTTCCATTGTCTGGATAGTGCGGTCTCACGGCACCTGCAGCTTGACCGTCTCGGGCGGCAGGCAGAACCCCTTCGGGCTGCACGTCATGTACTTGACGGTCACGGCGAGCGGGCCGGTGTCGCCCTTCGCCCGGCGGACGTTGGCCTTGATGGTCACCTTGTCCTCATAGATGTTGTACTTCGTCGGGCCGTCGATCTTCGGCTTGCCGGGCGGGTATTCGACCTTGACCTCTTCCAGCTTGGCCCTGGAGGCAATCTTCACTGCCGTCTGGGCGCTCTCCAGATCCTCCAGGCCGACCGGGTTGGCGTAGGCGTACCACGGCTTGTCGATGGCCATCGTGATCGTCACCTGCTGGCGGCCGGCGGCGTCGGGCCTGGTGGCGGTGGCGGTCACCTTGACGAACGACTTTTTCTTGTCGCCGGCGCCGGCGGACGGGCCAAAGCCAATCAGCAGGACCGCGGCCCCGACCAGTGCGGCCACGGCGGCCAGTCGTGCCGGTCGGCGGACGGAAACGATCGGTCGCACCATGAGTACCTCCTTGAAGGAAAGGCGTCGCCCTGGAAAGCCCACGGGTGGGGCGCCCCGTCGGCATGGAATGCCGCTCTCTGGCATTACTATGGCGCGGGGCGACGGCCGGGCACAAGATCCTCTTTTCGCCGCGCAGGCCGGCGCCGGTCGCGGCTATAATCGGCAGGAACGGTCGATTCCGGGAGGAGATGGAAGCATGCACAGGCACACAGGCCCAATCATCCTGACGCTGGCCCTGGCGCTGGCGGTTGGTCGGGACGCGGTCGGTCGCCAGGCCGCCGGCAAGCCGTTCGAGAAGGTCGTTGCCGAGCAGAAGGAGGCCGCGGAGGCAAACTGGAAGCGTGTCTTCGGGAAGGCGCCGCTCGAGCAGGTCGAGACAAAGCACCTGCTCGTCTACGGCAAGGCCGTGCCGGGCGACTTCAAGGACTTCAAGGAGGTCGCCGCCGCGCTGCAGCAGGCCTGCGAGGACGCCCACAAGGTTCTCGACCTGGGCAAGGAGCCGACCTGGCCCGGCAAGCTGGCCGTCTACCTGGTGCCGGACCGGCGCGAGTTCCGGGCGGCAGTGCGCGGCATCGAGCGGCGCATGCCGGAGGAGGCGGAGCGCGGGACGTATGCGATCCGATCGGACATGCCGCACGTCCTCGCTGGCCCGCCGGTGACCGAGGTCGGGCTCAACGTCGAGGGCCAGGCGGCTGCCCAGATCGCCGCGGCCCTGCTGCGGGTCAAGCTGGGCGTGACGCCGCCCGACTGGCTCGCCGAGGGGTTCGGCCGGGCGACCGCTTACCACTCCGGGGCGCAGCGCGACGGGGCGGCCGAGCGGCGCCGGGCAAACAGCCTGATCGTCACCGGCAAGCGCGCCACGAAGGACGCCTGGGGCAACAACCTCAAGGCGGACGAGGCGCCGGTCGTGCGCGGCAGCCTGATCGAATACCTCGCGTACAGCGGCCGAACGTCGCGCTTCCTGCCGATCGTCCTGGGACTGCGGCCGGTCGAGGCGCGCCCGAACCCGACCCCGGAAGCGGCCTTCGCCGCCGCCAACGTTTCCCCCGACCGCCTCACCGAACTCTGGCACAGGTGGGTCCGCAGCACGCTGAAGTAATCCCGAAGCATCGCGGCAACGTGACCTGCCTGGACAACCGCCGGTGGGACGTTTACCATGCTGCAGGTTCCAGGAGGACGCTTTTTCCGACTGGACAGGGACGCACGGGGAAGTCAGGGATGACCACCCGCAACACCATCCGCCTCGCCGCCCCGATCGTGGGGCTCAGCTGTTTACCTCTCCTCCTGGGAGCCTACGCCGCCTGGCACCTGCACCGCTCCCAGCGGGCCGCGTCGGACGCCCTGGCCTGCAACGTCCGCAGCGTGCGGTCCGCCGAGGAACTGGCCATCGGTATCCGCGACGTCCGGACCCGGCTGCACCGCTACCTGCTCACCGCGGACCCGGCCGCCCTCCACGACGTCCGGCGGCTGCGCCGGGAGACTGACCGCTGGCTGGACGAGGCCCGGCGGAACGCGGTGCATCGGTTCGAGTGGGAGTCCATCGCCGACCTGACGCGGGACTACAATGCGTTCTTCGCCGACCTGGGACAGGCCGGAACGGACCCGGCCGCCCTCCACGCCCTCGCCGATCGGGTCGAGGATATTCTGCGGCCAGCCCAGGCGTATCTGGACTTCAATGAGGACGAGGGGCAGTGGAACAGCGAGGACAACGAGCGGGTCGCGGACCGGATGGCCCTGGGGCTTCTCCTGCTCGGGGTGTGCGGGCCGCTGACCGGAGTGGTGGCCGGATACGGCATCGCCCGGGCCGTCAACCGCTCGCTCGTCCGGCTGAGCATCCCGGTCCGGGACGCGGCCGGGAAGCTGAACGAGGTGGTCGGCCCGGTCACCGTCTCGGCCGGCATGGGGCTGGAGGAGTTCGAGGCCACCCTCCATCGGGTCGCGGACCACACCCGGACCGTCGTTGAGCGTCTCCACCGGACCCAGCGCGATGCCCTGCGGGCCGAGCAGCTGGCCGCCGTCGGACAGATGGCGGCCGGCCTGGCCCACGAACTGCGCAATCCGCTCATGTCGATGAAACTGCTCGTCCAGAGCGCCGACGACCGGGCCGGCGGGGGCGCGCTCGCCGGGCGCGACCTGGCCGTGCTGGAGGAGGAGATCACCCGGCTGGAGCAGCTGACCGCGACGTTCCTGGACTTCGCCCGGCCGCAGGCGCCGCAGAAGACGCCGTTCGTCGCCCAGGAGTTGCTCGAGGGCGTGGCCGAGCTGGTGTCCGGCCAGGCCGGCCAGCGCGACGTGCGGATCGAGTGCGATCTGCCGGCCGGGCCGGTGTGGGTGGACGCCGACGCCGGCCAGGTTCGGCAGGTGGTCCTGAACCTGCTGCTGAACGCCCTGGACGCGATCGGCCACGGCGGCACAATCGGCCTGCGGCTGGAGTCGGCGGACCCGGCCGGCCAGTGGGTGGCGATGCTGGTGACGGACACCGGCCCGGGGCTGCCGCGCGACCTGGGCCAGGACATTTTCGCCCCGTTCGTCAGCACCAAGGTGACCGGGATCGGACTGGGGCTGTCCGTCTCGAAACGTCTCGTCGAGGCCCACGGCGGCGAGATCGCAGCTGCCGACCGGCCCGGCGGCGGGGCCGTCTTCTCCGTCCGGCTGCCCTGCGCCGCCCACCCCCTCGCGCCGGTCCCGGCGCCCTGACCCACGCCCCCATCGGAAAGGAGTCTGCCATGCCGACCTTGCTGGTCGTGGACGACGAGCCGAACGTGCTGTACTCGGTGGACAAAGCTCTGCGCAGCGAGGGACTGGAGATCCTGGCCGCCTCGACCGGGCGGCACGGCCTGGACCTGGTCCAGCGGTGCCGGCCGGACGCTGTCCTGCTCGATGTGCGGCTGACGGACATGTCCGGGCTGGACGTGTTCGACCAGATCCGGCACCTCGACCCGCGTCTGCCGGTCATTGTCATGACGGCCTTCACGACGACGGAGACGGCCATCGAGGCGACCAAGCGCGGGGCGTTTGAGTACCTGCTCAAGCCGGTCGATTTCCACCAGCTCCGGGCGGCCGTCGGCCGGGCCGTCGCCGTCAACCGGCTCGCCCGGGTGCCGGCCGTGTTCGGGGGGGACGACCGAGCCGAGGGGGACGTGGACCGGATCGGCGGTAACTCGCTGGCGATGCAGGAGGTGTACAAGGCGATCGGCCGCCTGGCCCCGCAGGACGTCACGGTCCTGATTCTGGGGGAGAGTGGGACCGGCAAGGAACTCGTCGCCCGCGCCCTGTACCAGCATAGCCGTCGCGCCGGGGCCGCGTTCGTGGCGATCAACTGCGCCGCCATCCCCGAGGGGCTGCTGGAGAGCGAGCTGTTCGGCCACGAGAAGGGCGCCTTCACCGGCGCCGACCGGCTGCGCGTCGGCAAGTTCGAGCAGGCCAGCGGCGGCACCCTGTTCCTCGACGAGGTCGGCGACCTGACGCCGGCCGCCCAGGCCAAGGTGCTGCGCCTCCTTCAAGAGCGGCGGTTCGAGCGCGTCGGCGGCAACCAGACGATCCAGGCCGACGTTCGCGTCCTCGCCGCCACGAACCAGGATCTGAGCGCCGCCGTGACCGCCGGCCGGTTCCGCCAGGATCTCCTCTACCGGCTCAATGGCTTCACGGTCCGGCTGCCGCCGCTGCGCGAACGCCGGGCGGACATCCCGGCCCTGGTTGAGCACTTCGTCCAGCTGTCCAACCGCGAACTCGGCCGGCACGTCCAGTCGGTCGCTCCGGAGGCGCTGCGCCTGCTGGAGGGCCACGGCTGGCCGGGAAACGTGCGCGAGCTGCAGAGTACCGTGCGCTTCGCAGTCGTCCACGCGGAGGGCGCAGCCCTGACGCCGGGGTGCCTGCCTGAGGGGCTGCGCGCCTCCCCGCTGCAGGCCCCCTGCGAGGAGCCCGACCTGGGGGCGACCTCCTCCGAAGGCAACCTGCAGGAGGTCGTCGGGCGCTTCATCACCGATCTCCTGCGGGCCGGCGAACCGGAGGCATACCGGCAGGTGTGTCTGGAGGTGGACCGGGCCGTCATGGAGGCGACCCTGCGGCACACCCGGGGAAACCAGGGACAGGCGAGCGAGCTGCTGGGCATCTCCCGGACCACCTTGCGAGCCAGGCTCCGGGCTCTCGGCATGGTGGTGGAGCGGCAGATCCTGCCGGGATCTGGCCGGATCGGCTAGAAACTGTCAGGCCCCGGAACCCGTCCCCTGCCGCGTCGCCGTCGCCCTTCGCGCCTTCCCCTGACTACCCGCCTTGCACGGCGAGCCTAAGGCTCGAAAAGGCAGTCTGTTACGTTTCGTGCTTCACCCCCGCCGCGCCGGCACGGGCCTTGCTAATATTGACCGCTCATGGGCTGCCCGCAGCACCCCTGGGCCTCCCCTGACGGATGGAGGAGCCCACGCTGTCGCCCGCACACAGAACCGGAGAGGATCCCGACCCATGAGACGACGGACCGTCCCCCTCGGGGGCATGCTCGCCGCTTTGCTCCTGCTGGCCCCCGCCCCTGTCCTCGCCGAACCGCTCTGGTTGTACAGCTGGTCCGGTTCATCGACGTTCGTGGCGTCCGACGATGGTGTGAGCGGTAACGTGAGTCTCATTCCGGTTGCCGCCGGGCCGTTCAGCGGGTCGGTGGATGATGCCCTGGCCGTCCAGCTGCAAACGGCCGGCCTTCCCGACGCGGTGTTCACCAACCAACCCTACACCTTGAAGATGCAGCTGACCGATATGACCTCCGCCACCTCCCAGGATCTCACCTTCGCCGGAACACTCAGCGGCACGCTGAACAATCTGACGACCGCTTTCGCGAACCAAACTGCCACGGCCGCCTTTGGCGGGAACCACTACACCGTGACGGTTGGCGGGTTTGTGCCCCCGCCCGAACCGGGCAAGCTCGGCTCGGTCGTCGCGGACGTGATCGCGACCGGCAACAGCCCGCCCGTGTCGAACGTTCCGGAGCCGACAGGTCTGGTGCTGGCCGGCCTGGGCCTCTCGGTCCTGGGGGCGCAGCGGTGGATGATGAGGCGTCGGAATAGGGGCGTGGCCGTCGCCCACGGGTGACCGAGCCCGAGTTGGGGGGCCGGTTGGAGAGCCCACGGGCGGCAGTCCGTGGGTTCTCGCCGTTTGGGACGACCGGCGCCGCTTCCCTGGAACGCAACTCCGGACTCGGCTCGTTGTCGGCCTCTCTCGAAAGGATCACGGAACGGTCCTCGACCTGCCGAATAGGTCGATGGGGATTGCACGCCGTCCCGCCCACCCACCGCGAACGCAACGGGGAATCCGCAGCAGGAGAGAGGCAAGATGGACAGTATGCGCATCCGTCCCCCGGACGCCGTCCCCGTGGGGGCTCTGTGCTGTCGCTGCGCGGGGCAGGCGCCCGGGTGGGACCGCATCGCCGGCAAGCCGTACTGCCCCGACTGCCAGGAGAGCGTCATCGTCGGGGACGCGCCGCCAATCATCGAGCGGACCGAGCGGCACCGCTGCACGGTCTGTGCCTCGGAAGGGACCGTCCGGTTCCTGACCTTCCCTCTCCACTCGTCTGAGGCGATCGAGCTGGATCTGTGCCCCGAGCACCTGCGCGGGCTGCTCGCGCGCCGCCTGGGCGTTCACGCCTTCTCCCAGTTGCGCCGGCAGTTCACCCACCTCGGTATCAGCGTGAACGACGTCTTCCTGCTCCACGACGCCTTTTACGACTCAAACGGCCGGGCGCTCCAGCCGGCGGTCGAACCGCTCTGACATGCCGTCCGGGCCACGCACGCAGCGCCGCGGCGCAAGGAGCCGCGCAGGAAGAACCTGGCCCGGTAGCGCCGACGAGGTTATTTCTGGGAAAGCCCACGGGTGGCGTCCCGTGAGCCATGTCCCCAGCGCTGGCCCCACGGGGTGCCACCCGTGGGCTTGCTCAATCTGGCCCGGAGCGCCAGCGTCACCATCCTCACCACGAGGCCGAAGCGCAGCGACCAGAGCAGACGGTTGGTCGCTGCGGGCATGAGCAGCAGTCCGTGCCGCTGCACCTGCCACAGCAGCGCAAATAGCGGCAGGCCGGTTTTTTTCGCTCGAGCGGGCGTTGGTTCTTGACCGAACCTCCCAGCCGCGCTACAATGCGGGGGTTGGGTCGCACTAACGTGGTGCGATGGGCTAAAGCCCCGAACGTGGTCAAACTGGTTCCGATCGCGTCGGGGGTGGCTTTAGCGGAAGGAGGTGGGCCCGTGAGTAATAGGGGTAACCAGAGGCGGCTGCCCTAAGGGCATCCGACGGGCTGCCCGTCGGCGCAGCCGCGATTCTTCTTGGTAGGGAACCCCGGTGCGTATCTCACCGGGGTTCCCCTTGTTTCTCCCACAACCGGCACGCTGATCTCTCTGCGACCGGAACCCATGCTGAACCGTCCCGCCACCGCTGACGCTTCTCGTGCTGTCGCGGCGAACGCCGCACGGTTCGGCTATTCGTTCTGGTTCTGGTACTTTACCTACCCCCACCCAGGCGGGTCCGGGATCGCAGCGGTCCGTTGATTTCCGAACGAGTAAAACAACCGCACGGCCCTGAAACCCGCAGAGGTTTCAGGGTCTTTTTTTTACCCGTGCCAGGCCGCGTTATGGCCGGCCGCGACCCACGGTTGACCGGACAGGGGCCAGGTGCCCCGCCGCACGGTCGGCCAGCCCTCAGGGAGCCCCCCCATGATCGTCGTCATGCAGCCCGACGCCAGCCAGGCCCAGCTCGATACCGTCGTCGAGCGCGTCCACCTGCTCGGCCTCCGCAGCCACATCATCGTCGGTGTCGAGCGCACCGTTGTCGCCGCCCTCGGCGAGAAGCGCGACGGCGCCAAGCAGGCGCTGGAGACGCTGGAAGGCGTGGACAAGGTGGTGCCGATCCTTGCCCCGTTCAAGATGGCCAGCACCGAGGTCAAGAAGGAGCGGACGCAGGTACAGGCCCAGTCCCTCACGGTTGGCGGCACGCGGATCGGCGTCATCGCCGGCCCGTGCTCGGTCGAAAGCCGCGAGCAGATTCTCGACATCGCCCACATGATCAAGGAGGCGGGCGCGACCGGCCTGCGCGGCGGGGCGTTCAAGCCGCGTACCAGCCCGTACAGCTTCCAGGGGCTCAAGGAGAAGGGGCTCGAACTGCTCGCCCTGGCACGCGAGGAAACCGGGCTGGCGGTCGTCACAGAGGTGATGGCGCCGGAGCAGGTGGCGCTGGTCGCGAACTACGCCGACGTCCTCCAGGTGGGCGCGCGGAACATGCAGAACTATCCGCTACTGGAGGCGGTCGGCGAATGCGGGCTGCCGGTGCTGCTCAAACGCGGGCCGTCGGCGACGATGGAGGAGTTCCTCCTGGCCGCCGAGTACGTCCTCAAGACGGGCAACCACAACGTCATGCTGTGCGAGCGCGGCATCCGGACGTTCGAGGACCACACGCGCTTCACCCTGCCGCTGGCGAGCGTGCCGTTCCTGCACCAGACGACGCACCTGCCGGTCGTGGTCGATCCGAGCCACGGCACCGGCAAGGCGAGCCTGGTGGCGACGATGGCGCGGGCGGCGGTGGCGGCCGGCGCCGACGGGCTGATGATCGAGGTCCACCCGGATCCGGGCAAGGCGCTCAGCGACGGCTTCCAGGCTCTGACGCCATCGGTGTTCCGCCAGATGATGGCCGAGTGCCGCAAGGTGGCCGCGGCGGTGGGGAGGGAACTGTGAGAGGGCAGCAGGCTGCAGGCCGCAGGCAGTCGGCAGTCAGCAGAACCAGGCGACAGACCCCCCGCTTACTGCTTACTGCCGACTGCCGACTGGCTACGGGATCGTCAGCACCCGGATCGGCTCGGGGAAGAACAGGCGGGTGAGCTGGGGGCGGAACAGCGAGAGTTTCTGGCCGGTGGTCACGAGCCGGACCGGGAACTCCTCGGTCAGAACAGTCCCTGAAATCGATTCAAAGTTGTGCGTCGTGAGGTAGTGCGGCGTCGGCGATGGGGTCGGCGGCGGGCCGAGCGGGTGCGGCTGGCCCTCGAAGTCGATGAACCGGATCGTGTCGGCTCGCAGCGTCAGTACCCCGATCACGCCCGGCGCCCGAACGCTTATCGTCTGGGTGGACTGGAACTCACACTGCAACGTCGTGCCGTCCTTCATCTCCGCCCGGACGATGAGCGGCCGCGGCGGGGGCGGTTGAAATTTCTTCTTGATGTCCGGCTGCTTCTTGTCGTCCCCCCCGGGCGCAGCCGTGACCAGGAGCAACAGCGGAACCAGTGCGAACAGACCGAGACGGTACACGAGAAACTCCCGATGGAGGTGTGCGGTTGTCCGAAGGGTGGTGCCGTGGGTGCGGCGCCGAGATACTATAGTTATTCCCCCCGGCCGGCCCCGCGTCAATCAAAACCGATGTGCAGCGCGCCGCCTCCGCCCCGGGCGGGGGGCGCCGACGCTGCGACGGTCCGAGTTTCCGCCCGACGCACCATCCGTCCCGCTGGTACATCTTGCCGGGGGGCCGACCGCTCGCGGCTGATACAGAGGTCAGCTGCGCCCGACCGCTGGCCCGGATCCGCTGGGCGAGCCCCAACCGCCTCGCGCCGGCTGCGGCGAAGCGCTGACCGTTCGAGAGAAGCACGCTCAGGCCGCCGACGCAACCGACCGCACCGACAACGGCGGGAACGGGGGGAGACCTCGCATGCATCCCGGCGACGCACGAACGACGGTCACACTCACCGAGCGCACGCCCGCTGACTGCCGTCTCGAGCCGGATGACGTCGAATTCCTCCTCGCCGCCCACCGCTCGCACCTCGACCTCGTCCCGACGCGCGAGCGCGACCGCTTCCGTTTGATCCCGCGCGGCCACGTCGGCACCATCGTCGCGCCGCACTGCCGTCTGCTCATCCGGCCGAAGCTTCCGGTGAGGAACCTCTTCTTTCTCCTCGACCCGGACGCCCCCGCGCCCCCGGAGGAGGATCGCACCACCGCGGGCCAGGGATCGGATCTGCTCGACTTCCTCGCCACCCGCCTCGCGCGCCTGCTAGCCGAGTGCGCCGCGTGCGGACTGCACCGCGCCTACGTCGAGCGCCCGGTGCAGGGGCCGTTTGTGCAGGGCCGGCTCGACCTGCCCGCCCAGCTGCGCGATGCCCCCGGGCGCAAGGATCGCGTCCACTGCCGGCGTGAGGACTTCACCGCCGACGTGCCGTGCAACCAGGTGCCCCGCGCGACGGCGGAGTTGGTCCTGCGCTCCCTCCTGCTGGGCGAGGCAGCGTGCGCGGCCCTGCGCCGCAGCCTTGGACCGTTCGCCGATGTCAGCCTGGTGTCACTGGTACCGGATCTTTTCGCAGCTGTCGAGGCGGACCGCCTCGCCGGGCCGTACCGCCCGCTCCTGGATCTGTGCCGGCTGCTGGCGGAGGCGCTCGGGCCGGGCGCGACGGCGGGGGCGGCGCCGTGTCCCGCCTTTCTGCTTGACCTGGAGCGCGTCTTCGAGCGCTACTGCATCCGCCATTTCGCCGCCGCCTGGGACGGGCGCGACGACGAACGAGGCCGCTGGCGTGTGGCGGTTCAGCCCCACCTCCGCC
The DNA here is from genome assembly GCA_020847555.1 of Gemmataceae bacterium. The sequence continues at coordinate 6,357 of JADLBT010000373.1, read as the reverse complement.
CGCACCCCGCGGGCGCCGGCCAGCCGGACCTGGCGATGCGGCCCGACATGATGCTGGAATGCGACCGCCAACCGATACTGGTGGTGGACGCCAAGTGGAAGCGGTTGCGGAAGCTCATCACGGCGGACGTGTACCAGGTGCTCGCATACTGCGCCGCCCTCAGTGTCGCGCGCGGCGCCCTGGTCTATCCCGGTCGGCGCAACCGGGCGTGGGAGTACCGCTTCACCGCCGCTCCGGTCCGGCTGACGGTCCACACGGTGCGCGTCACCGGATCGCGAGAGGCGTGCGGGGCGGCGGCGCGGCGGTGGGCGCGCGCCGTGGCCCGCGACTCCATTTCGCGACTCAATTGAGCCCCCGTTACTCGCTTCACCGCGCTCCTGGCTGCACGTTCCGCGGCCGGGTATCATTTCTGTGCGGACGACGCCGACAACCGTCGCGGTATCCTGCGACCCACTCCGAGCAGAGGGGATCCTCTCATGGCTCGACAACTACTCGCCGTGCTGGCCGGCTGTTCTCTCGTCGCGGCTGCCCTCGCCGACAACTGGCCCGCGTGGCGCGGCCCCCACCGGGCAGGGGCACTGCGCCGAGAAGGGGCTGCCGCTGAAGTGGAGTACCACCGAGAACGTGCGCTGGAAAGTCAAGCTACCCGATACCGGAAACTCCACCCCCGTCATCTGGGGCGACCGCGTCTTCGTCACGCAGGCCAGTGACAAGACCCTGTGGCCGCCGAAGGGGGGCAATGGCGGGGCCGCCGCGGCGCGCAAGCGCTCGCTGATGTGTTTCGCCCGCGCCGACGGCAAGCTGCTCTGGCAGAAGGACGTCATCTACCCGGAGATCGAGTACACGCACCCGACCAACCCGTTCTGCTCCGCCTCCCCCGCCACCGATGGCGAGCGCGTCGTGGTGAGTTTCGGGTCGGCCGGCATGTACTGCTACGGCCTCGACGGCAAGGAACTGTGGAAGAAGGATCTCGGCAAGTTCGAGCACATCTGGGGCAACGCCTCCTCGCCGGTCCTCTACGGCGACCTGGCGATCCTCTGGTGTGGGCCGGGCGAGCGGCAGTTCCTGCTCGCGGTCAACAAGCGGACCGGCGAGGAGGTGTGGCGGCACAACGAGCCGGGCGGGGCGTCCGGGCTGAACAAGGGCAAGTGGGTCGGGTCGTGGAGCACTCCGCTCATCGTGCCGGTGAACGGTCAGGACCAGTTGCTCCTCAGCGCGGCGAAGCTGTTCAAGGGCTTCGACCCGAAGACGGGCAAGGAATTGTGGTCGTGCGCCGGTCTGGGCGACCTGGTGTACACATCGCCCCTCTACGTCAACGGCATCGCGGTGGCGATGTCGGGCTACGGCGGGCCGGCGCTGGCCGTCAAGCTGGGGGGCAAGGGCGACATCACGAAAGATCGCCTGTGGCATCACGCCAAGGGTAACCCGCAGCGGATCGGCTCGGGCGTCATCGTCGGCGACCACGTCTACATCGTGGAAGCCAGCGGCGCGCCGCACTGCTTCGACCTGAAGACGGGCAAGGAGGTGTGGAAGGGGCAGGTCGCCAAGCGGCCCGGAGGCGCCTCCTGGAGTTCGATGGTCCACGCCGACGGGCGCCTGTACGTCACGGACCGCGACGGCACGACGCTGGTGTTTGCCGCCAGTCCGAAGTACCAGCTGCTCGCGGCCAACCGACTGGGCGAGCACGTGAACGCCTCGATCGCGGTGTCCGACGGCGAGCTGTTCATCCGCACTTACGAGAACCTGTGGTGCATCGGACCGAAGGGTCAGTAGGAGAGCCAGGTAGCCTGTTGCTGGGCATTCAAGGCCCACGGCCGCCGCCCGTGGGCTTTCTTTTTTCCTACCCTCAGTGCAGCCACAACCTGGTCAAGGAAACCAGCGCCACCACCCCCAGCAGCGCCAGCGCCACCCGACGCAGCGCCTGCCCTTTGAGTGCCGGCGCGATCCGGTACACCAGCAGCGCCCCGACGAGGACCACCGCCCAGCCGACGAGCAGCCGCCCGCCCTGGCGCGCGACCAATCCGCCGAGAGCGTACAGCGCGAACGTGAACGCATACAGCACCGCGAAGTAGCCCGCTAGCCCCGCACGGGCGCTCTCGTCGGCGCGGGTCGCGCCGTAGAAGTAGAGCACCACGGGCGGACCGCTCATGCTCGACCAGGCGTTCAGCACGCCGCTCGCGAACCCCGCCGCGAACAGCGCCCGGCGGTTGTGCGGTACGGGGACCCGTCCCCAGAGCAGCACGACCACCGTCGCCAGCACCGACCCCATGCCGACCCCGGCGAGCCAGTTCGCCGGCACGTGCGGCGCCACGAACACGCCCAGCCCCGCCCCGGCACACGCCCACGCCGACAGCGCCGCGACCTCCCGGAACGCCATGTGCCGCCGCCACTGGCAGGCGAACACCAGGCCGAGCAGCAGCTCGTAACTGATCGCGAGTTCGACCGTGTCCCCGAACGGGAGGAAGAACGACAGGGCAGGGACGAACGCCATCGAGAAGCCGAAGCCGAGCTGGTGGCGCACCAGGAGGCTGAGCGCCGCCACCACCGCGATGACGCCCGCGTCGGAGTACGTGGCAACTCCTCCCTGGAGGCCGGTGGCCGTCACTCGTCCGGGCGGCCCGGCTCGTAAAGCAGCACATCGTCCAGCAGCAACTCGGCGCCCCGCGGCACCACAAACCGGATCTCCTCGATCCGGGCGCCGCGTCCGAGCTTCCCGCGCCCGGCGGCCGTCAGGTCCACCATGACCGTCGCCCACTGGTCCCTGGCGAGATTCTTCAGCTCGGCCGTGCCGGCGACCATCTCCTCGCGGTCGGGCACCACCACCTTCAGACTGTCAGCGCCTGACAGGCGATAGCGGAAGGACAGGTGCGTCTTCTCCCCCAGGGTTCGCGCGCCGCGCAGCTGGAGCCGGATCCACGGCACACCCCGGTCCGCGTTCGCCACCGACCGCGCTGCACGCCAGAAGTACCCCTTCTCCGGCACGATCTCGAAACTCCCCCGCCAGTGCTTGCCCTGCTGTCCCGTATCGAACCCGGCCGCGAAGAGGACGCGCTTCGGGAAGGGGCGCTGCTCCCCGTCCGATGCGGCGTCGTACAGGACGATATCGTCAATGAGCAGTTCGGCGGCGGGGTCGGCGTAGAACTGGATGTCGTCGATGCGTTCGTTTTCCGACAACGGCCCGCCGGTGCCGTCCGGCCGCCGCGCCTGGGTCATGTCCACCGCAGCGGACTCCCAGCGGCCTTGCGGCAGGTCGGTCAGCACCAACTGACGGTGGTAGCCGTTGGTCAGGCTGTAGATCTGCACCCGCAGTGTGTCGGTCCCCTTGAGGTAATAGCGAAAGGCGAGGCGCGTGTGCTTGCCCATCGGCGGGCCGGGGACCGGGTTGAAGATCACCGCCGTGTACATCGCCCTGGTGTGGCCGAGCAGGTCGTCGAAGTCGTGGGTGAGCGTGCCGCGGCAGGCGCGCTGGCTCCCCGGCGGCAGGTTCCTCGTCTCGGCCTTGCCGCTCATCCACCAGAAGCGCTCGCGGTCGGTGTCGAAGTCCTCGGCGACGTGAACGCGGTGCGGCATCGGGCCGGTTGGCATCACCTTCGCCGGGCGACGGGAAGGCGCAACGCAGCTCGCCATCCGCTCGACGTACCAGCGCAAGAATTCGTCGTGGCGCACGGGGCGGGCCAGGCGGGCGTTCGCTTTACCCTTTCCCATTTCCAGGACGCCCTTCGCGTCCACGTAGAGATGAGCCTCGTGCGGCGTGCAAAAGCGGTCCTCGATGCACAGCGCGGCCGCGAGAGCGGAGGCGATTTCCGGATGCTGCTGGTCCCACAGCTGGTACAGAGCCTGCACCTGCAGCGTCAGCGCAGTCCCGGGCGCGAAGACCCGCCGCAGGGCCGCGTCGTCTAGCTTCAGTCCGCGCGTCGAGGCGTGTGGGACGACGAGCAGCGGCACGCCGGACGAGAGCACTGTGCGGACAGCCGCGGCGTCGGCCCGGACGTTTGCGTCGGTGGCACTGATCACAATGCGCCGGAGCCACGGCTTGCAGTCGGGCTTTTCGGTGAGGAGGCGCGCGACGTTCGTGAGCGGACCGGCGGCGAGGATGGTCACCTTGCCCGGCTGGGCCTTGAGCCGGGAGTACAGGAACGCGACGGCGGACTCCTTTATCGGCCTGGTCGTGCGGTTGAACAGCACGTCGGGGTGGTAGTAGTAGCGGTACTGCCCGGTCGGGCTGAGCGCGCATGCCGGCTGGGGCGCGGCGCCGGCGGCGACCTGCGCGTGGCGCCGGCCGGTCATGGTGAGGAAGCGGCAGGCCATGAGCGCCCGCACCTGTGGATCGCTGCCGACCGTCGTGACGCCGCGTAGGTCCAGTTCGGGACTGGCGAGAATCAGCGCCAGCGTGAAGGCGTCGTCGATGTCGCTGCCGAGGTCGGTGTCCAGCAGGACGGGCTGCCTTTCCTGGGCCGTCGCGGCGGGCGGAGCGGCGAGCAGCAAGACGGCCAGGAGGGCTGTCGGCAAGATGCGCAGAGTGGTCCACATGGCAGGGATGGCTCCCAGATGCCCGGGGCCGTCGGGCCAGCCCGGCGCTGGCGCTCCGGGCTGGTCCGACGGCTTCGGTTCATTTCACCGAGAAGGTTCGTTCGATGCGGTTGCGGTTCCCCTGGCGGTCGCGGACCGACACCGTCAGCCGGCCGTGCGGCAACGCGGCGACGGGCCGTTGCAGCCGGTACTCCCAGACGCCCGGCGCCGTCGGCCGGAACCGCGCCGCCAGATCCTCACCGGGCGCCGCTCCGTCCACCGGGAAATCGGCGGTCACCGTGAAACTCTTCGGATCCAGCCCGGTGTAGGCATCGTGCATCCCCACCAGAATGCGCGTCAGCGGCGGACCCTGCCCGGCAGCCGGGTAGGTCAGGGTCAGCGTCGGGCGCTGGTCGTCGCCCATCCAGCCGTAGCTGCGCGGCTGCGGACTCTTCGGGTCATACTTCGGATCGAGATCGATCGGGCAGCCGAGGTCGATCCAGCGGATAACGGTCCGCCGGTCCTCGTCGGTCAGCGGCGCCACCTTCACCGGCTTGCCGTCCGGCCCCCTGTACGTCCCCTTCACCGCTTCCGGCGGCGGCATGAGGCCGCCCTTGAAGTCGATGTCGATCGCGCTGTCGCGGATCCAGTAACGCAGCTTCTGCTCGTCGTTGTAATCGACCTTCGGGACTGGCTTGCCGCCGATGTGGAGCGACTTCGGCTCGTTGCGGACGGCGAGGCTCGGGAAGTCGTCATTCGTCCAGCCATCCATGCGCTGGCCGAACAGGTGCCAGACGAGCAGGCTGCGCCGCGACTGGAACCGGAACAGGTAGCGGCTCGCCTGATCGTGGCGCAGGCCGAGTTCGCGCGGCTTGTAGCGCTCGGTGCCGACGGTGAGGCGGAAGTACGTCAGCGGCACCTGCACGCTCGGCCCGGCGTCGTGGCCGAACGCCGGCAGGGTGCCCTTGTGGTCGTCGTCGAGGACCAGCCCGCCGGCCGGTTCCTTCAACTTGTGGCTGTGGCAGGCGACGCAGCTGCGCTCGAAGATCGGGCGAATGTCGCGGAAATACTCGACATTGTGAATCCCCTTGACGTGACGCAGCCCTGTCTCGTCCTTCACGTCCCACTGCTTGCCGGACTGGTCGTTGGCCTTCGCCGTGATGAGGGGGGTTGCGGTCGTCAGGTCGAACACCTTGTACTCGGGCCGCGCGGCGTAGGTTTTCTCGAACGGGGTGGGCTGCTGCGAGTGGGCGTGGCAGCCGCCGCAGTTGTTGCGCACCTCGCCGGGCCGGATCTGGTGCCACGTCTGGGCCATGTTCAGGACCATGCCGTGCCGGTCGATCGTCTGGAACGTGAACGACTGGTCGGCGGGGATCTTGGCGAGGAAGCTGGTGTCCGGGTTACCGTCCGAGTCGAGCGGCTGCTTCCCCTGGATGAACTTGCGAACGGGAATCTCGCCCAGGATACGCAACCGCTCCATCGCGTGGTTGCCGTACAGCGGAGCGCCGCCGTGGCCCGTGCCCCTGATGTCGGTGCGCGGCTCCTGGGCGACGATACGGATCGCGTGGATCTCGCTGTTGGCGTACACGCCCGCGTCGCCCCCCTGCTGTTGCCAGTTCATCGTCAGGCGCTTTGGGTCGGGCGCTACCGCCGTGACGCTCCCCTTCGGGACGTAGCCGCCCGGGGCGCTCTCGCGTTTGTACAGGCTCGACGACCCGATGAGGCCGAACGGCGTCCCCTCCGGCAGGTGCGGCGACAGCTTGCCGTCGTTGCGGTGGATCAGCTTCGCCGGCTCGTCGATTGGCCCGCCGCCCTTGATGAGGTAAATCCCGCTGTCGATGAACGGGT
>JADLBT010000372.1 GCA_020847555.1 Gemmataceae bacterium | reverse complement strand
CGGGGGCTACAGCCGGGCCGAGTACTGGAAGGATCTGCCCTTCGTCGGCCTCGACGGCGAGCCGGCGACGTGGGAGCAGGTCAAGCCGCTGCTGGTCGATGCCGACGGCAAGCCGGGGGGGCCGGCGACCTGGAAGGACGGCAGTTATCCGCCCGGCGAGGACAGCCACCCCGTGCGCGGGGTGAGCTGGTACGAGGCCGCGGCCTACGCACGCTTCGCCGGCAAGCGGCTGCCGAGCATCTATCACTGGCGGGCGGCGAGCGTCACCGGCGGCTGGGCAGCACGGCGGAGCAACTTTGGCCCGCACCTGCTGCCGGTCGAGCAACTCCGCGGCGTTGAGCCGTTCGGCACCTTCGGGATGTTTGGCAACGTCAAGGAATGGTGCGCCAACGAGGACGCCGACGGCCGGCGCTTCATCCTGGGCGGCGCCTGGGACGAGCCGGAATACATGGCGGTGGCTACCACGGCTCACGCCCCGCTGGCCCGCGAGCATAACTTCGGCTTCCGCTGCATGGCGGTGTTGCCCGACAAGGAGCAGCCGGAGGAGGCGTGGAAGCTGGTCCGCATCCGCTCCTGGCGCGATTTCCTCAAGGAGCAGGCCGACGGCGAGTTGCTCGACGCCAACAGCTTCCAGCTCATCCGTCATCGCTATGCCTACGAATCCCGCGACGTGGCCGCGGTGACGCTGGCGGACGACGATGAAGGACCCTGGCGGCACCTGAAGGTCCGTTTCGACGCGGCCTACAACGGCGCGGACGGCAAGCCGGAGCCGCTGCTCGCCCACCTGTTTCTGCCGAGCCACGCCCGGCCGCCGTATCAGGTGATCGTCTACTTCCCGGGCCTCGACGCTTTCAGCCGGGAGCACATCAAGCCTCTGGCACGAGAATTCCGGGCGGACGAACTGGTCCGCAGCGGCCGGGCACTGCTCTATCCGGTCTACAAGGGGACGCTCGAGCGCAGGAGGAAAGCGCTCGCCAACCTGCGCGAACACGAGGAGTTGTTGATCCAGATGGGACAGGATCTGCGTCGCTCGCTCGATTACCTGAAGCAGCGCGGCGACGTGGACATGGATCGCCTGGGCTATTACGGTCTGAGCCTGGGGGCGAGCAACGCCCATTTCCTGGCGGTGGAGGACCGCTTCAGGGCGGCGGTGCTGATGGCGGGAGGGATGCTGAATCTGAGGCCGCCCCGCGAGTATCCGCTGCTGGATCGTACCCACTACTATCCCCACATCAACCCGAAACTGCCCGTGCTGATGGTCAACGGGACGCTCGACACCATCTTCCCGGTGAAGGAATCGCAGATCCCGCTGTTCAAGCTGCTGGGCAGCCAGATCAAGGAACATTACCTGCAGAAGGGGTACGGCCACAGCGCGAACGAGGCGGCGCTGAGAAAAGCCGTGGAGTGGTTCGATAGGCACCTGGGCAAGCCGGCGCTGCGGTCCACCGGAGACTCTCCCTGAACCGGACCGGGCTCCGGACAACGCGGACGGCGCCCGGCGCGCCACGCTCAAGGGACATGCGGGGCCGATCCATGACCTGACGCTCACACCGAACGGCAAACGACTGGCCAGCGGCTGAGTTGCTCTGATTGCCTTCTTCCTCGAAACTGGATAAACTTGACCCTGATTAAAAGACCTTTCGCCGCAAGGACTTCGAGGTGCCCGAGATCAAGGTGTGATGCCCGACGTTCCCGCACGGGGCATCCCAGGAGGTACAGCATGGCGAGCAGGGTAAACACAACCTGGTCCCGGTGCCACTGGGGACTGCTGCTGGCCCTGTTCGCCGGCAGTACCCTGGCCGGCCAGCTGGCGCCCCCCGCCGGCAAAGGCGCCGCAGCGCCCCCCAGCGGTGCGGTATCACCCCGGACGGAGGCACTGCGTCTGGCGATCCAGGATCTGATCCAGACCTTCGGCGCACGCTATCCGCGCGGGTCGGAGTATCTGCGCCGGCTCGCGGCGCTGGAGCAGGAGGGCGGGCAGCTGGCAGCGCAGAACAGCCCCGGCGCTGCCGCACGACGGGCCGAGCTGGCGGGCCGACTGCAGGCGCTCGAGCGCGAGGCGCTGCTGGCCAATCCACTGCTCGACTTCGACCGGCTGCTCCTGGTCAAGCGGAGCGAGAAGAACCTGGGCCTGCCGCGCAACTGGCAGGGCAACTCCTGCCTGCCGAAGACCGGCTTCGACAACGAGATTGCCGTTCTGTCGCCGGTGCGGCCGGACGGCCAGCTGTCCACGCTCTTCCGGCCCAGGGGCGGCCAGTACGTCGGCGATCTGGAGCTGCACTGGAACGCGGATCGCTTCCTCTTCTCGATGCCGGGCCAGAACGGCCGCTGGCAGGTGGCCGAGCTGCGGACTGACGGCACCGGCCTGCGCGAGCTGCCGCTCATCCCCGACGGAGATGTGGATAACTACGATGCTTGCTATCTCCCGGATGGCGGCGTCATCTTCTGCTCGACGGCGACCTTCGTCGGCGTGCCGTGCGTCTGGGGCTCCTCGCACGTCGCCAACCTCTTCCGCTGCGAGCCGGTCACGGGCAAGATCCGCCAGCTGACCTTCGACCAGGACCACAACTGGTGCCCGACCGTGCTGCACGATGGCCGTGTCCTCTATCAGCGCTGGGAGTACGTGGACCAGTCCCATTCCAACTCGCGGATCCTGTTCCACATGAACCCCGACGGCACCGACCAGCGCGAGTTCCGCGGCAGCGAGTCGTGGTTCCCGGGTTCGTTCTTCTACGCCCGGCCGGTGCCCGATCATCCGCGGCAGGTCATCGGCGTCGCCGGCGGGCATCACGATGTGCCCCGCGCCGGGCGGCTGCTGCTGCTCGACCCGGCCCTGGGTCGGCGCGACGGCGAGGGGATCGTTCAGGAAATCCCCGGCCGCGGCAAGCCAGTTCAGCCGCTGGTGCGCGACACCCTGATCGGCGGGCACTACCCCCAGTTCCTCACGCCTTACCCGCTCAGCCAGAAATACCACCTGGTCGCCGCCAAACTGCACGCCAGGGCGCCCTGGGGCATCTACCTGGCGGACGTCTTCGACAACCTGACGCTCATCAAGGAAGTGCCCGGGGCCGCCTTGCTGGAGCCGATTCCGATCCGCAAGACAGCGACGCCGCCGACCATCCCCAACCGGGTCGATCTGACGAAGGACACCTGCGCCGTCTTCATCTCGGACCTCTATTCGGGTCCTGGCCTGGCCGGCATCCCGCGCGGGACGGTCAAGAAGCTGCGCGTGGTCGAGTATTACTACAGCCGCCGCGGCATGGGCGGGCTGTACGGCACGCTCGGCATGGATGGGCCGTGGGACGTGAAACGCATCGTTGGCACCGTGCCGGTCGAGCCGGACGGCTCGGCCCATTTCCACCTGCCGGCCAACACGCCGATCACGCTCCAGCCGCTGGACGACCGGGGCCAGGCGGTGCAACTCATGCGCAGCTGGCTGGTGGGGATGCCGGGCGAGAAGGTGAGCTGCAGCGGCTGTCACGAGGGGCAGGGCCGCTCGGCGCCGGATCGGCTGGCGCTGGCCGCCCGGCGGGCTCCCTCGGCGATCGAGTCGTGGTACGGGCCGGCGCGAGGCTTCAGCTTCGTTCGCGAGGTTCAGCCGGTGCTCGACCGCTACTGCGTCAGTTGCCACGACGGCCAGCCGCGCGCCGAGGGCAAGCAGCTGCCGAGTTTCAAGGGGGGCGAGCCGATCACTGACTGGAAGACGCAGATGGCGGGGCACTGGCCGGGCGGCGGCAAGTTCACCAAAGCCTATTTCGAGCTGCAGCGCTTCGTCCGCCGGCCGGGCATCGAGAGCGACCGCCGCATGCTCCCGCCGATGGACTTCCACTTCAGCACGACCGAGCTGGGCCAGATCCTCCGCAAGGGCCATCACGGCGTGGCGCTCGACGACGAGTCCTGGGAGCGGCTGGCCGCCTGGGCCGACCTCAACGCGCCGTTCTACGGCACCTGGGGCGAGATCCCGTATTTCGACAAGGGCTACGGGCCACACAACCGCGCGCACCTGTGCAGCGCCGCCGACCGCGCCCTGGAACTGCGGAAGAAGTACGTTCCCACCGGCCCCTTCCCCGACCACGAGGCGATTCCGAAAACCCCGCCCTATGACACGACGCCGGTGAAGCCAAAGCTCGTCGCGGAGCCGGCCGCGCAGGAGACAGCCTTCCCCGGCTGGCCGTTCTCTGCCGCGGAAGCGGTGCGGCGGCAGCAGGAAACCGCACCACGGGGCAGCGAGGGTCGCCTGACCATTCCCCTGGTCAAGCAGGAACGCCGCGCCCCCGTCTCCTGCCGTTACGTCCACATCAGCGCAGGCCCGCACCGCTGGCTATCGCTGGCCGAGGTGCAGGTGTTCAGCGGCGGCCGGAATGTCGCCCTGGGCAAGCAGGCCAGGCAGTCGAGCACCGGCTTCGGCGGCACGGCCGAACGAGCAGTGGACGGCAAAACAGATGGTATTTATCGCAACAACTCGGTAACGCACACGCAGGGCGGCGCCGGCGAGTGGTGGGAGGTGGACCTGGCCGCGGTCTACCCGGTCGAGCGCATCGTCCTCTGGAATCGGACCGACACGGTAAGCGAACGGCTGGCCGGGGTCACCGTGACGCTCCTGGACGACCGCCGCAGTGTGGTCCGAAGCGAGAAGACCGGCAACCAGCCCGGTCCGAAGGTCGCGCTGCTCCAGGCCGAGGCGCCGGCGCTGCAGTTCGCCTGGATTCCGCCGGGCGAGTACCTCATGGGCTCGGGCGCCGGCCACCGCGATGAGCGGCCGCTGCACCGGGTCAAGATCACCCGCGGATACTGGATCAGCCGGTTCGAGATCACCAACGAGCAGTACCGGCATTTCGCGCCAGCCCACGAGAGCCGCACTGAAGACCGCCACGGCTACCAGTTCGGCATCACCGGCTACGACCAGGACCAACCGCAGCAGCCGGTTGTCCGCGTCTCCTGGCAGGAGGCGATGGCGTTCTGCCGCTGGCTGGCGGCGCGGACCGGCCGCAAGGTGGCGCTGCCGACCGAGGCCCAGTGGGAATGGGCCTGCCGGGCCGGCGCGGCCACGCCGTTCTGGTACGGCGGCCTGGACACCGACTTTGCCCGCTTCGCCAACCTCGGCGATGCCATGCTGGCGGAGTTCGCCGGCAATCCCTACGTCCAGGATCGGGTGGCGGCACGCTTCAAGAACCCGTCGAAGTATGACAACTGGATCCCGCAGGACGGGCGCTTCAACGACGGCGGCTTCGTCACCGAGCCGGTGGGCAAGTACCAGGCCAACCCGTGGGGTCTGTGCGACATGCACGGCAACGCCGCGGAATGGACGCGCTCGCTGTACCGGCCCTATCCCTACCGCGACGAGGACGGCCGGAATAGTCCGGAGGCGGGCTCGGCGGCCGAGCGGGTGGTTCGCGGCGGCTCCTGGTACGATCGCCCCTTCCGCGGCACGGCCAGCTTCCGCCTGCCCTACCAGCCGTTCCAGCGGATCTACAACGTCGGCTTCCGGATTGTGATCGAGGAGTAACATGCTCAGCTCTGCTGTTCCCGCGGGGAGGTTGGACCATGAAGGAGGCGAACAAGGCTGCTAGTGTCAGTGCCGTGGCAGTGGTGGTTTTCCTGCTTGCCGGCAGGGGGGTCCGGGCGGAGCCGCCCCCGGCACGCCTGCTGGCGGCCAGGGAGGCCATGAAAAAAGCCCTGGCCGTCGAGGAGAAGGTGTACGCGGAGTTCATCGCTCGGGCCATGGCCCGCTCGGCGACGCGCGAGATAGCCCTGTCGGCCCGCAACACAGCCGAGCGAGCCCTGCAAAACCTGCTGTCCGCCCAGGAGATCCTCAAGGATAAAACAGCTCGCAGCCAGGGGGCCGCGGCCGCTGTCTGGGAAAAGACCGTGGCTGACCGCTTCACCACGCTGCGAGCTGCCGCCGATCGCATGATCAACGACCAGCGCGTGGCCAACATGGCCAACGACGACGTGGTCCTCGTGGAGAAGAAGATCGCCGCCCAGATGCAGGCCAGCCGGGCGGCCGAGCGGGTCGTCCTGGTCCTGGAAGCCGAGGCCGCCCGAAGCGCGGCGCAGCAGGCGCTGGCCCGGAAGGCGGCCAACGCCCAGGAACTGCTCGCCAGGGCCAAAAGCGCGGACAAGGCCGTCCTGGAGGTGGACGTCGTCGCGGCCCTGGAAGCGCTGGCCTGGCTGGTCGAAAGCCGCGTGACGTTTCGGCAGATGGCCACCGGCCACGAGCAGGCCATGGAACTGACCCAGCGCTTGCTGGCCCACGAACCGGATGCCGCCCGCCAGCGGACCTACAGAGCCTTTCTCGACAGGATAAAGGTCCAGAAGCAGCCCAACGAGAAGGGTGTGCAAGAATGCACGCGGGCCATTCGGGCTCTCGACTGGAAAATCCTGTCCCTGCGCGTCACGGCCATGGGAGGTCTCAAGCTCATCGACCCGGCCAGCTGGGATCGTGCCAGGGCCCGACATTTACTTGTCCGGGCTGGTTTCGGCGGCACTCCTCAGCAGGTGGACCGCCTGCACGCAATGGGGCCCTTCCGGGCTGCGGAATACCTGGTCCATTACCAGCGTCAGCCTGCCGCCAGGGTGCCCTTCGATCCCGGACCCCCGCCGCGCCCCGACCCCATCGAGGCCAAACTGCGCAACGACCGCCTCCGCCGCAATGTGGGCCAGCACCGCCGGAACCCGGACAGCACCCGGGTGGAAACGCTCCGCCTGTGGTGGCTGAAGCGGCTGGTAGAATCGCCCCGGCCCTTGCAGGAAAAACTGACCCTGTTCTGGCACGGCCACTTCGCCACGCAGTACAGCGTCGTTCAGAACAGCTTCACCACCTACCACCAGAACCAGCTGTTCCGCCAGCATGCCGCGGGTAACTTCGGCGGCCTGCTCACCGGCCTGGTTCACGACCCGGTAATGCTTCGTTACCTGGACAACAACACGAATGTCAAGGGGCACGCCAACGAGAACCTGGCCCGCGAGATCCTGGAGTTGTTCGCCATGGGCGAGGGCCAGGGCTACACCGAGAAGGACATCCGTGAGGCCGCTCGCGCCCTGACTGGCTACACCTTCGATCACTTCACCGGCCAGTTCCGTTTCCTGGTGAAGAACCACGACGACAAGCCCAAGACCGTCTTCGGCAAGACCGGCAACTGGTCGGGCGATGACCTGGTCACGCTCATCCTGGAGCAACCGGCCACGGCGCGGTTCATCGCCAGGAAGCTGTTCGAGTATTTCGCCTATGCCGATCCCGCCGCCGCCACTGTGGAACCCCTGGCGGCCGTGCTCCGCGAACAGCAGTATGAACTGTCCCCCCTGTTGATGAACCTGTTCCTGTCCGAGGAGTTTTACAGCGAGCGGGCGGTGGCCACGCAGATCAAGAGCCCGGTGCAATTGCTGACCGGCCTGATGCGCGATCTGGGCATCCGCGAAGTGGACGATTACCGGCCTCTCGATGCGGGCATTCGCGCCATGGGGCAGCAACTGCTGGAACCGCCGGACGTCAAGGGCTGGCGGGGCGGCCGCACCTGGATCAACGCCGACCGCCTCTTCGCCCGCTACAACACCGTGGCCGACCTGATCCACCATGTCGCGCGGCCGGGGCAGCAGAAGGGCGTCGATGTGCTGGCCTTGCTGGATCAGAGCCGGTGTCAGACCGCCGAGGAGGTCGTGGATTACCTGATCGGAGCCTGTTTCACCAAACCGCTCGGCGCCCAGAAGCGAGCGGAACTGGTGAGCCACCTGGGCAGCTGGCCGCCGCCGGACCAGAGGAGCGCTCAGCGCGATCAGCTCAACCAGCGGCTGCGGCAGGTGCTGGTGCTCATGCTATGCACGCCTGAGTACCAGATGGGGTGAGCCTTCGAGGGTTGGGG
>JADLBT010000371.1 GCA_020847555.1 Gemmataceae bacterium | reverse complement strand
TCAGCAGCCCTTTGCCCTCCTCGTCCAGGGCGCAATGCTTGCGCAGCTGCCGGCTCGTCATGCGGCCGTTGAGCCGGGTGTTGTCGGTCCCGAAGCGCTCGCGCTGGGCGGCCCGGGCGTGTTCGACCTGCTGCCGCATCAGGGCGCTGCTGGTGCCGTCGGCGCTGGCAGACAGTTCCTGGAACGGCACCGCCGGCACCTCGATGTGCAAATCGATGCGATCGAGCAGCGGACCCGAGACGCGCCCCATGTACTTGTCTACCTGGGCGGAGTGGCACTTGCACGGCCGCTTGGCGTCGCCGAGGTAACCGCACGGGCACGGGTTCATCGCCGCCACCAGGATGAAGCTGCTCGGGAATGTCGTCGAGGTCAGCGCCCGCGCGATGGTGACGCGGCCCTCCTCCAGGGGCTGGCGCAGCACTTCGAGGCTGCGCCGGTTGAATTCGGGCAATTCATCGAGGAACAGGACGCCGTTGTGGGCGAGGCTGATCTCCCCGGGCGCAGGCACGCTGCCGCCGCCGACCATGCCGGCGTCGCTGATCGTGTGGTGCGGGGCGCGGAACGGACGCGCCGCGAGCAGCGGTTGGTTCGGGTCGAGCCGCCCCAGTGCGCTGTAGATGCGCGTCGTCTCCAGGCTCTCGGCGGACGTCAGCGGCGGCAGGATCGTCGGCAGCCGCTTGGCCAGCATCGTCTTGCCGGTCCCGGGCGAGCCGATGAAGAGGACGTTATGTGCGCCGGCCGCAGCCACGACGAGCGCCCGCTTGGCGAACTCCTGGCCGCGCACGTCGCTGAAGTCCACGTCGTAGGTGTTGAGCCTGCGGAACAGTTCCTCGACTTCGCAGGCGACCGGCTCGGCCGGAAGTTGGCCGGACAAAACGCCGACCGCCTCGGCGAGGCTGCCGATGCCGTACACCGCCACCGCCTCGACCACCGCCGCCTCGCGCGCGTTGGCGGACGGGGCGAGGAGCCGCTTGATACCCCGGGCAGCGGCCGCCATCGCCATCGACAGCGCTCCCCTCACCGGCCGCACGCTCCCGTCGAGCGCCAGTTCGCCGACCACGGCCGCATCGCGCAGTTGCTCCGGCAAGAGTTGCCCGGTCGCGACCAGCAGCCCCAGTGCAATCGGAAGGTCGAACCCGCCCGCGTCCTTGCGCAGGTCGGCGGGCGCGAGGTTGATGATGGTGCGCCCGGTGTGACGGTCGTATCCGAGGTTGGCGAGGGCGCGCTCGATGCGGTGGACGCTCTCCTTGACCGCCAGTTCCGGCAGCCCGACCAGCACGGTCTTCGGGAGCCCAGCCGACGTGTCCACCTCCACCTCGACGGGGACGGCCTCGATCCCGACCAGCGCGAAGGTTCCGAGCTTGGCAAGCATGTGCGGCTTCCCGAGAATCAGCCTCGACAATCTCTCCCTCGGGATAGTTGTACTCTCCGCCTGCTGCCCTCGCAATCATCAAGACAGGCCGACGTCGGTTGGCGCCGAAGCGTCAGCGCGGGCGCGAAATCTATCCCGCGCTGACGCTTTGGGCTCGGACCACGTTATCCGTGCGCGAGTTCTAACCGCCCCTCTTACCCTTCTTGCCTCTCATGCCGCCGCCGTCTTGCTGGCCAAAGCCGCCTGGCCCCTGGCCAAAGCCCCCCGGGCCGCGGCCAAAGCCGCCCGAACCCTGGCCAAAGCCGCCCGGACCCTGGCCGAAGCTGCCCTTGCCGAAGCTGCCCTTGCCGAAGCTGCCCTTGCCGAAGCCGCCCGGACCCTGGCCAAAGCCACCCGGACCCTGGCCGAAGCCGCCCGACCCCTGGCCAAAGCTGCCCGGGCCAAACCCGCCCCGGCCCTTCCTGTCCTTGCCGAATCCGCCCTTCCCGTTTCCTCCCTCGCTGGCGACCATCACATCATTGTCGTTGTTCTCTTTCAGGAGGATGTACCCCTCCTCGGACACGGCGGCCGCCGTCTGGGTTGGGGATTGATGCCGCAGAACCTCCTCGGCGGTGAGCAGACCGTCGTCGTTGCGGTCCATTTTGAGGTATTCGGCCGGCGTTTTTCCCGCCTTGAGCCACTCCATCAGCGAAACCTGGCCGTCCTTGTTGGTGTCGTACTCGTCGAACCAGGAGGGCAGTTCCTTGGGCAACTTGCCCGCCCGGTAGACGACCACCTTGTTCTCCTCGAGGTCATCGACCTCGATGCGCGCGCCCGGACTGTTGCGATCCCGTTTGCCGTCGCCGTCGCGCCGGTCGTTGCCCTTGCCGTCCTTGCCCTGCTGGTTGCGCTGCTCCATCATGGCGTTCATGTACGACTTCCACTCATCCAGGCTGATCATGCTGTCCTTGTTGGCGTCCCACTTCTGCCATTCTTCCTTGAAGCGGCGCGTCTGGCCGATCTCGCTGGCGTTGAGGAAGCCGTCGCCGTTGGCGTCGTATCTCTTGAAGAACGCCTCCGGGTCAAAGCCGCCCGGACCCTTGCCCTTGTCCGACGAGCCCCCCCCAGGCGGCGGCCCCTTGCCATCTGTCGAGCCCCCGGAGCCCCTGGTCTTGGCAACCTCCTCGCGCAGCTGCTCGCGCTTCTCGAAGTACTTGAGGTACTGGTCGCGCGTCAGTTTCCCGTCCGTAATGCCGGACTGCTTGGCGAATAGTTCCATCTCCTCGCGGCCCTTGAAGGCCGACTTGATCTCGATGTAGTCCTTGCCGGACCGCTTCGTCATGAAATCGAAGATCTGGCTGGGGTCCATCTGGAACCCGCCTTTGCCCCCCTTCTTGCCGCCGCCCGGTCCCTGCGAGAGGGATGGCCACACGTCGAGGGTCACGATGGTCGCACTGAGGGCGACCGCAACAAGGGCGACGGCAAGTCGTTTCGACATGGGTAGCGCTCTCCCGAATGGCAGGCGGCGTCGTGAGTACGGGATAGATGTTCAGGTGAAGGGATTCCCTTCTACTGATTGTAACCCCACAACCGCGCGCGGGTCACGCGCATTTCGAGCGGGCCTGGAGAGGAAAGGGATCGGAGGAAAAGATGAAAGGGATTTGCCGGGCCACCCTCACCATCGCTCCGCCGCGCTTGCCCGTCAACCGGCATTCGGCGGGGCGCGGCGCGCGCCCTGTCGCCGGCCCGGCCGACGCCATAGAACGATCGTGATCGTGCGTGACCCCCGACCCCCTCCCCAAACCCCGCCCCGGAGCATCCCATGCCCCCCGACCGCACCTTCCTGACCGACCAGCCCAACTTCCGCGACGTCAGCCGCGGTAACCCGCGCCCGCACACCCTGAAGGGCGAGGCGCTGGTGCGGGCTCGCCTGACGCCGGAGACGTGGCGGCTGGAGATCGTCAGCGACGGCTCGACGAAGATCCAGACGCCGCGCACCCTCGCCGCGAAGAACGCCATCGACCTGCCCGCGCTGGAGGCGCTCGGCCGGCGCCACGGGCGCAAGTTCCTCAAGGCAATGCAGTGCCTGAACGTCGCCCAGCCGCTCGGCCAGGGGCTGTGGGAAGGCGTCCCGCTGCGCGAGGTGCTCAAGTTCGTCGGCCGCGTGGACAACATCCGCCGCGTCTACTACTGGGGCTTCCACAACAACGACCCCAAGCAAGTCTTCCAGGCGTCGCTGACCTACACGCAGGTGATGGAAACGCCGCCGTGGGATCTGGGGCCGTTCGTGGCGTACCGCCTCAACGGCCGGCCGATCTCGCTAACGCGCGGCGGGCCGGTGCGGCTGATCGTCCCGTGGGCGCACGGGTTCAAATCGACCAAGTGGCTCCAGCGCCTCGTGCTCACCAACGAGTTCCGGGCGATGGACACCTACGCCAACAACAATAACGACCCGGAGTCGCACCTCAAGACGGCGGCGTACCTCGACTCGGGGCCGGAGGTGTTCCGCGCCGGCCAGCCGGTCGTTGTCACCGGGACCGTCATGGTCGGTATCTCGGGGCTGAAGCGCGTCGAGTACTGGCTGCGGCCGGACGCCGGCAACCACGGCCGACTCGCCGACGACGACCCGGCGTG
>JADLBT010000370.1 GCA_020847555.1 Gemmataceae bacterium | reverse complement strand
GCACTAATCCGTCCGCCTGCAGGCCGCCGAAGCCGGCGCTCCAGGTTCGCAGGGACGCCTGGTGCTCGGGGTGGCAGTACAGGGGGATGCGGCGCCGCCGCAGATGATCGAGCGTGCGGTCGTGCCAGTGATCGCCGTGGGTGTGGGTCAGCAGGACCGCCTGCACGCGCTGCCAGCCGGCGTCCACCGCGGCCAGTCGGTCCGCCAGCTGGCGCGGCCCCAGGCCGGCGTCCACGAGCACCCCGACGCCGTTCGCCTCCAGCAGGCTGGCGTTGCCCGAGCTGCCGCTCGCCAGGACCGTGAACCGTAGAACCATCCCGGTCGCTCCTTCTGTATGTATGAGAGCATGGTAGCTGGTTCGCGATTTCCTGTCAGGTGCAGCACGCCCAGGAGGCTGACCGTGTCCGAGTTATCCCGCCTCGACCCGACCGGCCGATTCACCGGCCTGGCGGAGAAGTACGCCCGCTGCCGGCCCGGCTACCCCGAGGCGGCGATCGCATTCATCCTCACCCGCTGCGGCCTCGGCCCTGGCTCCCGGCTGATCGATGTCGGCTCCGGCACCGGGATATCGAGCCGGCTGCTCGCCGCCCGCGGGGTCGCGGTGATCGGCATCGAACCGAACGAGGAGATGCGCCGGGCCGCGGCCGAACCGCCGGCCGGGGGGCCGCCGCCGAACTACCGACCGGGGACGGCCGAGGCCACCGGCCTGCCCGACGCCGTCGCCGACGCGGTCCTGGCGGCCCAGGCGTTCCACTGGTTCCAGCCGGACCTGGCGCTGCGCGAGTTCCACCGGATCTTGCGACCCGGCGGCTGGGTCGCCCTGGTGTGGAACGAGCGTGACCCGTCCGACCCGTTCACCGCCGCCTACGGCGCCGTGGTCGGGGGTACGCCGGAGGCCAGAGCAATCGAGGGGCCGCGCGCCACCGCCGGGCAGGTGCTGCTGACCAGCGACTGGTTCGAGGCGGCCGAGCGCACCGTCTTCAGCAACGAGCAGGGCGTGGACCTGGAGGGGTTGCTCGGGCGCGCGTTCTCGGCCTCCTACGCCCCGCGTGAGCCGGCTGCGGCGGAGGCGTTCGCGGCTGCCCTGGCGGACGTCTTCGCCCGGTTCGAGCGCGGCGGGCGCGTGGTGCTGCGCTACGAGACAGCCGTCTATTCCGCCCGGCGGCGCGACGACCCAGCCGCCCGGTAATCCGCCGTTGGCGGCTGGCCTCTCCTCCTCCGTTCGGGGTTTCACTATATCATGTCGGGAGGTTTCCGCTCCGAAACCGTGTGGTCCGCTCAGGTTCAGGGTTGAAAGGAGACACATCAATGCTTCGCATCCGCACGTTCTTGCCGGCCGGATTGGTGATGGGAGCCTTGCTCCTCGCTGGTGACACCGCACCGACGCTCGCCCGCGACGATGGGGAGAAGGACGGGTTCAACCTGATCTACGTGCCGACGCCGCAGAACGCGGTCGAGAAGATGCTCGACATGGCGAAGTGTACCAGGAAGGATATGGTCTTCGACCTCGGCTGCGGCGACGGCCGCATCGTCTGCACCGCCGCCAAGAAGTACGGCGCCAAGGGGGTTGGGATCGACCTGAACCCGGTCCGGATCAAGGACTCGCTCAAGACGCGCAAGAAGTTCGGCCTGGATGAGAAGGTGGTCGAGTTCCGCGAGGGCAACGCGCTGACGGTGAAGGATCTCAACAAGGCGACGGTCATCTGCCTGTACATGCTGCCGGAGTTCATGGCCAAGCTGGAGCCGATCGTCAAGGCGAAGCTGAAGCCGGGCGCCCGCATCGTGGCCCACGACTACCCCTTCCCGAACTGGAAGGCCGACCAGGTCGTCGAATTCACCGGCGTGGACGATCAGGGCGGCAAGCGCAGCCTCACCCTGTACATGTGGACGGTGAAGGACGAGAAGAAGTAATAATGGATCCTGTAAAGCCCACGGGTGGCGTCCCGTGGGCTTTACAGACGCAGGCGCGGCTGGTAGCCCTTTGACCTGCAACGATCCAGTAAACGACCGTTCCGGTCATTTCAGATGCTTGCGGCGCAGCTCGCGGAGCCGTTTGACCACCGGCTTGACGTTCCCGGCGGCGTCGAGCAGCCCACAATTGGGGAACTGGTGCGGAGCCTCGTCGGCAGCGTGGACCCACTGGACGCTGCGCACCGCCGGCTTGCACAGGCACAGCCCGGCGAACGCGCTCGCCCAGTCCGCCTGTACCTCGGGACTGAAATCGTCGTGCCAGCGCCCGCCGTTCACCGTCAGCTCGGCGTCCGCGTGCGGGTCGATCGCCTTGCTGGACGGATAGCCGAGGGTGACGTGGAGGGGTACGCCGAGCAGGGCGTACAGATCCAGCAGGCGCGACAACTCCAGCGTGTCCCGGCAGTAGCTGCCGCGCGGCGTCACGCCCATGACGAATTCGAGGTCCAGGGCCGACAGGCTCAGCCCGGACCGGATCAGCGTGTCGGCGAAGACGAACGGCGAGTGGGTCCGGTCGGCGGTCGTCAGGTACTCGCCCCACGGCTGGGCCAGGCCAATCGACAACTCTAACTGCGGGTCCACCTGCCGGGCCGACTCCACCAGGCGGACGGTGAGCCAGAGCAGTTCGTCCTCCCCGAGGTTGAGGATGCCCGCCAGGTTGCTCGCCGTACACAGCTGCCAGGACCGGATGCGGTTGCGGTACCGCTTCACCACCGTCTCGATGTGGCTGCACATCATGTTGGCGAGGCTGGCAATGTCCCCCTCCCACAGCCACAGCCAGTCCGGCAGCCGGCCGGTCGAGAAGTCGATCAGCGGCCCGCCGCCAACCGGGATCTTCTGCGCCTCGGCCCAGGCAAGGACGGCCTCGCTCGCGTCCCAGTGATAGTCGGCCTCGGCTGGCTCGATCTCGCTCCAGGGGAACGGGACAACGACCGTGTTGCACGCCTCGAGCAGCTGGCCGGCGGCCTCAGGCGACGGAACGGGACGGTTGACGCGACAGGCCAGAACGGTGTCGAGGCGCGGCTGGCGCTGGTGGCGGACCTGGAACACCTGGCTGACGTAAGCCTGGACGAGCTGATCGGCCGCTCGGTACGCCAGGGACAGAGCCTGCTGAGCGTGGGTGCTCGCGTCCAGGGACGGGAGGTAGGAAACGGCGTGGGCGAAGGCGCGGGTGGATTCGCGGATCAGGGCGGCGAGGTCGGGCGTCATCTGCAGCCCGCCCATCAGCCAGTCGGCCGCCTGGCCGCGCACCTGGTTGACCTTCCCGCGGGCGAGTTCGAGCTGAAGCTGATAGGGCTCGCGGCGTTCGATGACGGTCGGGGTAGCGGTCATGAGCAGCCCGCTGCCGTTGACCTGCCAGGGCGAGATCACGTAGCCGCTCTCGTCAGTGCCGCGGCGGACGACCAGCCGATCCGGCTCGACGCTGACCTGGGCGGCGTAGGGCATGTTGTCCTGCCCTCCGAGCATGCCGGCGTGGTCCAGTTCGTTGGCGGCGTCCACCGTGAGGTCGGGCGGTAACAGCAGGGTAATCGTGCCCATGATCGGGTATCCACCGCCGGGGGCAGGGGGTCAGGGATCGGATTAAAGCCCACAGGTGGCGCCCCGTGGGCGGAGTGCCTGGGACTTCACCCACGGGGCGCCACCCGTGGGCTTTAAGCTGACCGCTGCCCCTGGCGTCAGGGGGTCTTGCCGGGGAAGACCGGCAGTTTGCGGGGCACGGGGCGGCGCTGGAGCCGGGCGAATTCGGGCAGCCCGTCGGTCCCCATTCGTAATGGCACCTCTCCGAGGACGAGAGGGCCGGCATACGTCCGCAGCGCTTCCGTGACATTCGTACCGGCAACGTCCATGAAATGGCGCGGCAGCTGGCGGACCCCGTCCGCCAGATCCTCCAGCCGGGCCAGCCCGGTGGTGCAGCGGTACGGGCGGTCGCTCTCGCGAACGAGGGTGACCATCACCCCGCGCTGCCCCGCCACCGCCTGCCGGACGGCCTCGCGCCCGCACAGGTACGCCTCGTCGCTATCGGTCCGGGAAGCGAAGTGAACGGCGTTCCGCTGACAGGTGTCGAGCCTATTATACCGGCACGGGATGCCGATTTCCCGCGCGACCACCTGGCGCAGGTAGCTCGCCACGCCGCCGAGCTGCCGCGGTCCGAACGTGCCGACCGCAGCCGCCTCCCCGGTGTGCTCTCCCGGCCCGTCGAGGATCCCTTCGCTGACCACGACGAAGCACCGCCCCAGCCGGCGGTGGACCTCGCGCACGTCGTCGAGGAACCGATCCAGGCTAAATGGGATCTCCGGGACGTAGATCAGGTGCGGAGCGTCGCCCTCGCGGCGGCGGGCCAGGCCGGCCGCAGCTGCGACCCACCCGCTCGCCTGGCCGAGCACCTCGGCGATCGTGACCGGCTCGAAGGCGTACATCGCCTCGGTGTCGCGTCCAGCCTCCATGATGCTGGTGGCCAGGTACTTGGCGACGCTGCCATATCCGGGACAGTGGTCGGTCCCGGCCAGGTCGTTGTGAACCGTCTTCGGCCCCCCGATCACGCGCAGCTCGTACTCCTCCTCGGCCGCCAGCCGGTGGACGCGCTGGGCGATGGCCATCGACTCGTTGCCGCCGATGAAGAAGAAGTAGCGCACGTCGTGGGCGCGGAACACGGCCAGCAGGCGCTCGTAGCGGGCGCGGTCGGTCGCCAGGTCGGCCAGCCGGTAGCGGCACGATCCGACGGCGGCGGACGGTGTACACCGAAGCTGTTCGAGCGTATCCGCGGACTCGGCTCGCAGGTCGAACAGATCCTCGCGAACGATGCCAAGGATGCCGTTGTTGGCGCCGTAGATGGCGTCGATGACGTCGTGCCGCAGCGCCTCCTGAACGATGCCGCAAGCGCTGGAGTTGATGACCGCCGTGGGGCCGCCCGACTGGGCGACGACCGCGTTGCCGCGCAGTCTGTCCATGAGTGCCATTAAATCACGCGGGCTGGGGAACGCACAGGGAAAAGCGCTGAAAAGCCGGGACGACAGCGAGTCTGCCGCCTTTACCGCCCCCCTTCGGTCCAGCGCGGGATGTCGTCCTCGCTCGACGGGTCGGCGGCCACGATGGTGATCCCATACGAATCGGCCAGGGCGATCGTCTCGGGCTCGTCGAGGATGATGGTTTTGCCGGCCTCGATGGCCAGCACGCGCCCGCCCGCCCGGTGAACGCTCTCGACTGTCGTCCGCCCGACGGTCGGCACGTCGAAGCGCATGTCCTGGTGCGGTTTCGCGACCTTCACGACGACGAACCCGCCGCGCGGGCACAACTCGCCGGCCCGGGCGATGGCCCGGTCGGTCCCCTCGATTGCCTCCACCGCCAGGACGGCCCGCTCCTTGACGGCGACGGTCTGGCCAACGTCCAGCCGGCCCATCGCACGCGCCAGCTCCCAGCCAAAGGCGATGTCCTGGGCCTCCTGGGCGGACGGCCGACGGTGGGTGAGGACACCGGGTTTCACGAGCAACTCCGGGCAGAGATCCAGGGCCGACGCGAAGCGCAGCCCGTCGGCGGCGAACTCGTCGATGACGGCGAGCAGGAGGGTGTCATCGCGGTTGTCGCGCCGCCTGTGCCAGAACCAGGCCCGCAGGGTCCGCCAGTCCGGCCACAGCCGTACCAGGCGCCAGCGGACGTTCATGACGCTCTTGTGGATTTTGCCGGCCATGACGACCTGCTCGACCCGTTCGCGCTTGAAGCACCGGATCATGCGTCCCAGCCGGGCCACGCCCGACCAGTAAAACCGCGCGACGAGGCCCGCCAGTTCGGCCGGCGCCTCGTGCCGGATCCCGACGCACACCACCGGCAGCCCCAGGCGCCGCGCCTTCTCCGCGAACACGACCGGGAACCGCCCGCTGCCGGCGAGCAGACCGACTGGCTTGCGGGATGATGGCGGATGACAAGGTGACAAGGTGACCGAAACACCTGTTTTCTCGCCGTCCGTCATCTGTACCCCTTACCCCTTCCTTGTCACCTTGTCACCTTGTCACCCCGTCATCCCGTCATCCCAAGGCGTTTCTTGATCTCGCCGACGTCGCGACGGATCTCGGGGAGCTTGTCGAACGACACCCAGATGCGCTTCTGCAGGCTTTCCGGCAGGGCCGGCGTGCCGAGGACGCGCTCGCCCGGCGGTACATCGCGGCGCACCCCGGCCTGGGCGCCGATCACCGCCCGATCGCCGATGTGGACGTGGCCGACGACGCCGACCTGGCCGGCCATCACGACGTGGTTGCCGGTGGTGCTCGACCCCGCAATCCCGACCTGGCTGACGAGCAGGTTGTGGCGGCCGATGCGGCAGTTGTGGGCGATCTGCACCTGGTTGTCGATCTTGGTCCCCTCGCCGACGTGCGTCGTCCCGAACGTTGCCCGGTCCACCGTCGTCCCGGCGCCGATCTCGACGTCGTCGCCGATCTCGACACGGCCGAGTTGCGGCACCTTGACGTGCCGCCCGCCGTGGAAGCGATACCCGAACCCGTCGGCGCCGAGAACCGCGTTGGCGTGGACGGTCACCCGCTGGCCGATGATGGTGTCATCGTAGACCGCGACGTTGGGGAACAGAGTGACGTCGTCGCCCAGCCGGCAGTTGCGGCCGACCGACACGCCGGAATGGATGCGGCAGCGCGCGCCGATCACGGTCCCTTCGCCGATGACTGCGAACGGGTGGACGCTCGGGCAATCGCCGAGGACGGCGGTCGGGTGGACCGCGGCGCGCGGGTCGATGCCGTGCGGCGGAGGTTCCGGGCGGCCGTGCAGGCGGCGAACGATGGCGATGAAGGCGGCGAGCGGGTCGGCGACGCGGATGAGCGGGACGCCGTTGCCCTGGAACGAGGTCGGGACGATGGCGGCGGACGCCCGCGAGTGGGGGAGTTGGGCGCCGTGGCGGGCGTCCTCGACGAACGTGACGTCGCCCGGTTGGGCCTCGTCGAGAGGGCGGGCGGCGAGGATGGAGAGGTTGCCGTCCCCCTGGAGGGCGCCCTGTACCAGTTCTGCCAGCTCTCGAAGTGTCGCACTCACGCGCAGCCCCTTTCGTCCTTGAAAGCGACCGCCCGCCGGCAAGCGTTCCACGGGGGTGGCCTGATCCCGCAACGCCCGGCGATGATAGCGGAGGCGGGGGAAATGGGCAACGCGAGTTTTTCGCCGCCGTCCGCGGCCGCCTCTGTATCAGTGCAGGGGGAAGGGAGTTGGTCTGTAAAGCCCACGGGTGGCGTCCCGTGGGCTTTACAAACCACCCTCACGCACCTAACTGTCGTCGGCACGGGCGGGGCGTTCCGCCGGGAGGCCCAGCGCGTTCAGTCTGGTACGCAGGGTAGCCCGGGTGATGCCGAGAATCCGCGACGCCTGGGAGAGGTTCCCGCCCGTGTGGCGCAGGAGTTCCGTGAACAGGTGCCGCTCGGTCAGCGCCTGATAGTCGGCGTGGAGGGTGGTCGAACCGGCGCGGACCTGGTCGCGGATGAACGTCGTCAGGCCGCCGAAGTCGAACGACGGACCCTCGGCCTCGTCCGGACCGGCGTCCCTGGTGCGGAGCGCCGCCGGCAGGAATTCCGGCAACACGATCTGCCCGGTAGTCTGGAGCAGGGCCTGTTTGACGACGCTCTGCAGCTCCCGCACATTCCCCGGCCAGGGATACCTGCGCAGCAGATCCATCGCCTCCGGCGCGAGCCCCCGCACGTCCTTCCTCAGCTCCGCCGCGAACCGCCGGACGAAGTGGCTCGCGAGCAACGGCAGGTCGTCGCCGCGCTCGCGGAGGGGTGGTAGCCGGATCGCGTAGACGTTGAGCCGGTAGTACAGGTCGCCGCGGAACGTCCCTTCCTCGACCATTTTCTCCAGGTCGCGG
Source organism: Gemmataceae bacterium (assembly GCA_020847555.1). Next base: position 3,500 of record JADLBT010000370.1, on the reverse strand, counting down.
TTCGTGGCGGCGATGACGCGCACGTCGGTCTTGATCGCCTCGTTGCCGCCGACGCGCTCGAACTCCTGCCCCTGCAGGACGCGCAGGATCTTGGTCTGAGTCAGCGGCGTCATGTCGCCGATCTCGTCGAGGAACAGCGTTCCGCCGCTGGCCTGCTCGAACTTGCCGACACGTCGCCGGTCGGCGCCGGTGAAGGCGCCTTTCTCGTGGCCGAACAGCTCGCTTTCCAGCAGGTTCTCCGGGATGGCCGCGCAGTTGATCGCCAGGAACGGTCCCTGCGCGCGGTGGCTGTAGTGGTAGAGGGCGCGGGCGACGAGTTCCTTGCCGGTCCCGCTCTCGCCGAGGATGAGGATCGTGACAGTCTGCGGGGCGACGCGGCCGATCGCCTTGTACACCTCCTGCATGGCCGGGCAGCGGCCGAGCAGAGTATCGGACTGCTCGTCCGCCCCCGACCCTTCGGGGATGACGGCGGGGACGCGCATGAGCCGGCTGATGGCGAACGCCCGCTCGACCAGGTCGGTCAGCTGGTCCAGCTCCAGCGGCTTGAGCAGGTACTCGTAGGCGCCGAGCCGCATCGCCTCGATGGCGGTCGCCATCGTGCCGTGGCCGGTGATGAAGATGACCGGGATCTTCGCGTCGATCTGGTGGATGCGGCGGAACGTGTCCAGCCCGGATGCGTCCGGCAAGTTGATGTCCAGGATGACCACGTCCGGGCGGTCCTGCTCGACCGCCGCAACTCCCTCCGCGGCCGACGCGGCCGTCAGCAGCGTCACGTCCGGCTCGGTAAACGCCTGGCGGAAGAAGTACAGGATCGACGGTTCGTCATCCACCACGAGCAGCGTTGGCATGGTTCCCCCCTGGTGCAGGGACAGGCGACCTGGTGTACACAGGTTCCTGAAAAGCCCACGGGTAGTGTCCCGTGAGGGAAGCGCTGGGAACCTGGCCCACGGGGCGCCACCCGTTGGCTTTCCTCGTTCCCAAACAGAGTTTGAGAACCCGAGACGATTGCTCGCTGTCCACTATTCACTGTCCGCCGAAACGGCCGGCAGGCGGAGCAGGAAACAGGCGCCGCCGCCGGGCAGGTTGTAGGCGGACAGGTTGCCGCCGTGGTCCTCCGCGATGCGCCGGGAAACTGGGAGGCCCAGCCCCACGCCGGTCTCCTTGGTGCTGACAAACGTCTCGAACACCTTCGGCAGGACGTCCGGGGTGATCCCGGGGCCGGTGTCGTGGACCAGGATCTCGATGTGCCCGTCGCGGGGCGGGCGAAGGTCGATCTCCACGGTCCCCCCGTTGGGCATGGCGTCGAGGGCGTTAAGGACCAGGTTGAGCAGCAGTTGCTGCAGCTGGTCCTGGTCGCCGTCCACCCAGACCGGCGTGTCGGGCTGGGGGACGCGAAGGGCCACCCCCTGCTTCTTTGCCCGCCCCTTGACGAGCGCGAAGACCCGGCCGGCGACGTCGGCCAGGTTGAGTCGCCGGCGGTCCGGCTGCGGTGGGCGGGCGAAATCGAGGAACGTCTGGAGCGTCCGCTCCATGCGGCGGATCTCGTGCTCGATCACCACCAGGTCGTCGGACGGCAGGCCGCCGACCGCCGCCCTCCGAAGGTTTACCTGGACCAGTCCCTTGATGGCGGTGAGCGGGTTGCGCAGCTCGTGGGCGACGCCGGCGGCCACCTGCCCCAGCGCCATCATCTGCTCGGCCCGCTGCAGATACCGCTCGCGCTGGCGCCGCTCGTACCAGTCCCGCTCGATGGCCGCGGCAAGCACGTTGGCGACCGACTGGAGGAACGCGACGTCCGCGGGCGCGAACGAGCGGCGCCGGGTCGAGCAGGCGCCCACCACTCCCAGCGGGCGGTCACGGCCGTACAGCGGAACGTTCAGGCTGCTGACAACGCCGTGGGACCGGAGCAACGCCGCGTCGGGGAAGCGATCGTCGGTCCGGACGTCATCCACGATCACCGCCGTCTGGCTGAGAAGCACCCGGGTCGCGGGAATGGCGCTCGCCACGTCGGTCGTCGCCCCGCCGATGACGCCCTGGTCCCACCCCGCCCCCGCCCGGAACAGGAGGTTCCCGTCGGGCAGGAGTTCCAGGACGCTCGCGTACTCCACCCCCAGCCCCGACCGGATCAGGTCAACAGCCTCGTCCAGCAGCACCCCCAGATCGATCCCGGTCAGGGCGCGCCGCCCCAGTTCGGCGACCGCGGTCTGCTGGCGTGCGCTGGCCTCGACCGTGTCCTGGCAGGAAGGTTCGCTCGAAGACGCCATCCCCGTGCCCCTTTCGACGGCCTGCAGGCGAATCGCCTTTATTGTACCCCGGCCGGGGCGGGCCGCCCGAACCACCTCGACGTGGCGGCCGCGCGGGCGACGTTGGTACGGGCGTTGCTAAGAGATGAGGAGACCCTCTTCTTTCATGGGACAGAGACGATGCAGACCAGGAAAAATGGCAAGGCGGTCCTCGAAGCCGAAGCGGTCGTGTACCGGGTCGATCCGGTGAGCCGCGAGCTGATGGTCTTCATTGACAGCGCTCTTGTGGCTGTCTACGTCCCCCCCAACTGTGACGTTGTCCTCCGCGGCGAACGAGTCAAGTTCCGCATGGTCCAGCCCAGGGACTGCGTGCGTATGCGTTACGCCGACCGCGCCGGCTCCCTCGTTGCCCGTGCGGTCGAGGTGCGGTCCGTGCGCTCGCCCTCGGCCGTCTCGCGGTGACGCCGCGGCCGCGCGGCCGCGGATCCCCAGGCTCGGGGCTGGTAAAGGATCGCTCAGGGGGTGGTCGATTCCTGGACGCCGACCGGCGCCTTCGGCCGCGGCATGGCCCCCGGAATCGGCCGTTTCTGGAATTCGTCGCCGGTTTTTCCTCGACTTTTGCGGTGGATGCACGGCAGGTGGCCGTCCGCGTGCGGATCGCGGCAGATGGCACGGCAAATGCGTTAAGGATGGTCAGCCAGGACGATCACGGCGAAGGCAGTGTGCAACAGGGCAGCCTGACATGTCTTGAAGACAGGCCCGCCGTGCAGGCCGTCCTCACAGCGGCACAGACTCACAACAACGCTTTCCGTGCAGGTTGGTTCCGGAGCGGGCCGGATTGCCGGACGCACCCGCCGGGCGACGGGTGACGGCGGCACCGGCCCGCTCCTGGTGACGGTCCCCAGCTTCGACCGCCACCCGGCCGAGTCCGAGTTCCTGGAACGTCTTCTGGCGACCGGGTTCCGGCACGCGCGAGCGCTGAGGCAAGCAGGAGGCAACAGGAGGAACAGCATGGTGACGCAGGAAGATCTTGACCGGGTCGGGACGCGGGTTCAGCACCAGTTGAGCGGGCGTGTGCGCGAGTTCCGCCTGACGCGCCGGGGCGGCGGGGTCATCCTCACGGGGCGGGCCGGCTCGTATTACGCCAAGCAGCTTGCCCAGCACGCAGTCATGAAGGCGACCCCCCTCCCCATCGTGCGGAACGAAATCGAGGTGTGGTAAACGGCATTTTCCCGCCGTTCGTCGGGCACCGGCGGGCGG
>JADLBT010000369.1 GCA_020847555.1 Gemmataceae bacterium | reverse complement strand
TTCACCCCGCTCGCCGGCGCACGCCTGGTGGACGAGCGAGCCGAAAAATCGCGCAACTCGGCGCAGAATGATCTTTCTTTCTCGGTCGCAGCGCTTACAATATTTCCTCGGTGCCTCCACGGGTGCCACGCTGCCCCGAGAGACTTCTCCCCGATGACGGCCTCGTACATCACGCGACACGGCGCCATGCGCTTCCTCGGTGAGTTCGTCGCCGAGGGGACGGTGTACCTGCGCGGCGATGCGGTGGTGGTCCGTACCGAGCGCGGCCTGGAACTGGGTGAAGTGCTGTGCGAGGCCACCGCGCGGGCGGTTCAGCTGATCGCCGAGCCGACCGCCGGCCAGATCGTCCGCCGGGTCACCGAGGAAGACAACGCCGAGACCGCGCGCCTCCATCAGGTGGAGACCCGGGCCTTCGAGGCCTGCAATCGCTTTATCACCAGCCGCAAGCTCCAGATGGAACTGGTCGATGTCGAGCAACTGTTCGGCGGGGAGCGCATCGTCTTCTACTTCCTCGCCGAGAAGCGCGTCGATTTCCGGGAGCTGGTGAAGGATCTGGCCCGCGAGTACCGGACGCGGATCGAGATGCGGCAGATCGGAGTCCGCGACGAGGCCAAGCTGCTCGCCGACTACGGCGACTGCGGCAAGCCAGTCTGCTGTAACACCCACATGACCGTCATGCCGCCGGTGTCGATGCGGATGGCGAAGCTGCAGAAGTCCACCCTGGACCCCACCAAGATTTCCGGTCGCTGCGGCCGGCTCAAGTGCTGCCTGCGGTTCGAGCAGGACGTTTACGAGGAGTTCCAGAAAGAGCTTCCCCCGCCGGGCGCGCGCATCCTCACTCCCAAGGGCCAGGGCAAGGTGCTGGCCCAGGAGATCCTGGCCCGCAAGATCCTGGTCGAGTTCGAGGACGGGCGGCGCCTCGTTGTTCCTGCCGGGGAGATCCTGACCCGGCTGGGATGAGCTAAGATTAAGGAGGCGGTCCTGCCCGCCGGCCGTTCTCCCCGGCGGCGCGGCCGCCCGCCACAGCGACTTCCACCAGGGTGGAGGAGGGATCCCGTCACCCGCCCTGCCCGCGGGCCACGGGCGGGCACGCCGGGCGGCGAATCAGTCCCCCCTGCCTGGCCGGCCTACCTTCCAGGGACTGAGGATCAAGGATCTTTCACGAATGACGGTGTTCCACCCCGGTCTGGCCGAGGTCGTGCGGAACGACCCACGTTACTCCTACGAGGCGTATGAGTTCGTCTTCTACGCCCTTCACCACACCCAGAAACTGCTCGGTCGCGAACCCGCCGACGGAGACGTTGTCTCCAGGCGCGGCGCCGAGCCCCACCACCACGTCAGCGGGCCGGAACTGCTCGCCGGCATCCGCGACCTGGCGCTGCGCGAGTTCGGCCGCATGGCCCGGACCGTCTTCCGCCTGTGGGGGATCGATCGGACCGATGACTTCGGCGAGATCATCTTCAACCTGATCGACTCCGGCATGATGAGCAAGACGGATGAGGACAGTCGGGAAGACTTCCACGCCGTCTACGACCTCGACCAGGCCCTGATCGAGGGGTTCCGGTTCCAACCGCTGGACACGGCGCTGGAGCCGTCCGGCGACATTTCCCGGGACGGGGCGAAGGGATGAGGCGTTCCCGGGTTCGGCTGACGGTTGCCGCTCTGCTGTTCGTCGGGTGGGTCGGCTTCCTGGTCTATTTGGCGGCGACGACGACCCGGCCCGTGGTGCTCTCGCGCCCGCAGTTCCTCGCGGCGGACCTGTACGTGATTGCCACCCTGCAGCGGGGGCCGGGAAAGGAGGACGCGCCTGGCCCGACCGCCACCGTCCGCGTGGTGGCGTGGGCGCCGCCCGGTGAGAAGCTGAAGGCGGGCGAAACGATTACCGTCCACAACCTCCCGCTGTGCGGTCCGGCGTTCGGCTGGGAGGGGCCGGGCGACTACATTCTCCCGCTGGAGCGCGCCAGGGACGGCTCGGTCTACCGGGTGGCCGCCACCCCGCGCTCTCCGGGCTACTACGCCCCCGACCCGACCACCCGCCTTGCGCCGGCCCGCATCTACCCGGCCACACCCACCGCACGCCGCGAGTTGCAGGATCTTACTGCGGAGTTCCACAGGTAGCAGGCGACCGTGGTTAGTGGTTCACCACTAACCACGGTCGCCTGCTGCAGGGAGGCTCGCCATGAACGTGCTGGTAATTGACGTCGGCGGGACGAACGTCAAGATTCTCGCCACCGGCCAGGAGCAGGCGCGGAAGATCCCGTCCGGCCCGACCCTGACGCCCCAGCAGATGGTGGAGGCGGTGCGCACGGCTGCGGCCGACTGGCAGTATGAGGGGGTGTCGATCGGTTACCCGGGTCCGGTCCTGCGCGGCACCATCCTCGAGGAGCCGAAGAACCTGGGCACCGGCTGGGTCGGCTTCGACTTTGCCGCTGCCCTGGGGCGGCCGGTGAAGCTGGTCAACGACGCGGCGATGCAGGCGCTGGGCAGCTACGAGGGCGGCCGCATGCTGTTCCTCGGCCTCGGCACCGGCCTGGGGTCCGCCCTCGTCCTCGATCCGGTGGTCGCGTCGATGGAACTGGCACATCTCCCCTACCGCAAGGGCCACACGTTCGAGGACCACGTCGGCGAGCGCGGCCTGAAGCGGTTCGGCAAGAGGCGCTGGCGTCTGTTCGTCGCCGACGTGGTGGCGCGTCTCAAGGCTGCCCTCGTCGCCGATTACGTCGTCCTCGGCGGCGGCAACTCCAAGAAGCTCAGGGATCTGCCCGAGGGAGCCCGGCGCGGGGACAACCGCAACGCCTTCACCGGCGGCTTTCGGCTGTGGGAACAGAACGCCCCGCGCATCTGACACGCCCACCCACGCGCGGCTGCCTTGGCCCGGATCGCCTTGCGCTTCTGTATTACCCCCGCTGACCCAGTCCAGCCAGGAAGTGCCACACGACGAGGGCTGCCCAGCGTGCGCTCTGGCCGTCCCGGTCGTGGCGCGGGTTGATCTCGACGACGTCCACGCTGGCCACCTGCGGCGACCGTCCCGCCTCGAACGCGCACGCGATCACTTCCGCGCCGGACAATCCCAGCACGTTGGGCGCACTGACGCCCGGCACCTCGGTCCCGGCGACCACGTCCGCGTCGATGCTAAGGTAGACCCGGCACCCCAGCCCCGCCAGGCGGTCGCGTTCCGCGGTGAAATGCGCCGCGAGGGCACCGCGCACCTCCGCCGCCCAGCGCACCACGCCGCCCCGGTCGCGCAGATAGCGCAGGTGTTCCCGGCTGACCGCGTGCGGCTGGACGCCGAGGCAGGCGTAGCGGACGCCGGGCAGAGGGCTGTCGGGGTACTCCAGCGCCTGACGGAAGGGCGAGCCGTTGTGGCCGTGATTTTCGGGGTAGGGACGCACGTCGAGGTGGGCGTCGAGATTGATGATACCGACCTCTCGCCCGGCTGCGAGGTAGCCGAGGTAATGACCGTAGGCCGTCTCGTGCCCTCCCCCCAGGACCACCGGGACCGCCCCCGTCGCCAGGACGCCCGCGACCACCTCCGCCAGGGCTGCCTGCGTCTCTTCCAGTCCGCCGGCGATGCGCACGTTCCCGGCATCGAGCGGGGGCGGCCGGGTCAGGTCGATGTCGCGGCTGCCGTCGTAAGGCGCGAGGCGATACAGGGCGATGCGGATGTCATGCGGCGCGCCGGCGGCGCCGGGCCGGCCGCGGTTGCGGCGCACGCCCTCATCCTGGGGGAAGCCGACGAGGACGGCGCGGCTCGGAGTGAGCGCCGCCAGGTCGCCGCGCCAGAACTCGACCGACTCGCCCAGGCGCGGGTCGTCGGACCGGCGGAACACGTCCTCAGGGCGCGGGACTGGCTCCAGCCTCGTAAACCACCCGGCCGCGCTTGACGACCCGCCAGGCATGGCTCGCTCCGAAGTGATAGAAGAGTTGTCGGTAGTCCGGTACATCGAGAATGACCAGATCCGCCTGCTTGCCGACCGCCAGTGAGCCGAGCCGGTCGGCGCGACCCAGGGCGGCCGCCGCATGGAGTGTCAGGGCGGTGACAACCTCGCCGGGGAGCATGCGCATCTGAGTGCAGGCCATCGTCCCGACGAGCGGCAAGTTCTCCGTCGGGCAGGTGCCCGGATTGCAGTCGCTCGCCAGCGCGACCACCGCCCCGCCGTCGATCAGCCGCCGCGCCGGGGCATACGGGACGCCGAGGAAGAACGCGGTCCCCGGCAGCAGTGTCGCGACCGTGTCCGAGGCGGCGAGGGCGGCAACCCCGGCGTCCGTGACACACAGCAGGTGGTCCGCCGACGCCGCCCCCAGCTGTGCCGCCAGTTCCGCCCCGCCCAGCGGCGTCAGCTCGTCGGCGTGGATCTTCGGCCGCAGACCGAGATCGAGCGCCCGGCGCAGGATCGCCTCCGACTCGGGTACGCTGAAAACGCCCGTCTCGCAGAACACGTCGCAGAACTCCGCCAGCCCCCGTCGCGCCACCTCCGGAAGCATCTCGGCGGCGAGGAGGCGCAGGTAGCTCGCGCGGTCGTCGCGAAACTCGGGCGGGACAGCGTGGGCGCCGAGGAACGTCGGCACCAGCTCCAGCGGCCCCTCGGCGTTCAGCTCGGCAATCGCCTCCAGGCATTTCAGCTCGTCGGTCAGACTCAGCCCGTAACCGCTCTTGACCTCGACCGTCGTCACCCCGAACGCGAGCAGCGTTGCCAGGCGTCGCCGCGCCAACCGCTTCAGCTCGTCGCGGCTCGCCTGCCGGACGCGGCGCACGGTGGCGTTGATCCCGCCGCCGCGGGCCGCGATTTCCTGGTAGGTCGCGCCTGCCAGACGCTGCTCGAACTCATCCTCGCGCGTGCCGGCGAACAGCAGATGCGTGTGGCTGTCTACCAGCCCCGGGAGGACCGCCCGGCCGGAGGCGTCGAGGACCACCGCATCCGGGGGCACGGGCGGCAGCTCCGTCGTCGAACCGACCCAGGCGATGCGCCCGCTGCGCGCCACAAGAGCCCCATCCGCGATGACCAGCGGCGCGTGCATCGCGGCGCCGCGCCGGACCGTTTCCTCCGGCCCGGCCACGCACACCAGCTGGGCGGCGTTGCGGACCACCAGCGTTTCAAGCGAGTTCGCGGTCGGCGGTGCCATCGCGTCATTTCCCCGCGGGCAGCCTGGTCACGTCCCACACCTTGACGGTCCCGCCCCAGCTTCCGGCGATCGCGAGCGTGCGGTTGTCAGACGCGAAGGCCACTGCCCCCACCCAGCCTGTGTACCCCCTGAGCGTCGCGACCTCCTGCGCGGCCGCGCGGTGGCAGATTGAAAACACTTCCAAGCCGCAAGCAGCACGAGACAAGTTCAGGGCGAGGCGGTACAAGCAGGAAGAATCCGCTGCGCTTGGCTTATCCCGCCGCCCCCCTCAGCGGCAACCTGCGGCGTGAGGCCCGGACCGCACGGACCGTAGCTTCTTGACAGCCCGGCCTGTCCGGTGGCACAATTCACGCCAGCGCGGGGCCACGATGGAAAGGCCCTGCATCGCCCTTTCTCTCACCTCCGGAGGATGCCGCGATGGCTACCGCAACGGCCGAAAAACCGCGCACCGTCAAGCCGCCCAGGGTCAAGGACCAGCCGCTGTTTATCGGCGGCAAGTGGCAGGACAGCGTTTCCGGCAAGACCTTCCCCACCCTCAACCCCGCCACCGGCGAGACCATCTGCCAGGTCGCCGAGGGCGACAGGGCGGACGTGGACCTCGCCGTCAAGGCGGCCCGCAAGGCGTTCGAGGAAGGCCCGTGGGCGAAACTGAACGCCTCCGAGCGCGGCCGCCTGCTCCACAAGCTCGCCGACCTGATCGAGAAAAACCAGGAGGAACTGGCCGCCCTGGAATCGCTCGACAACGGCAAGCCGTACCGCGACGCGCTCACCGCCGACCTGCCGCTCACCATCAAGTGCTACCGCTACTACGCCGGTTGGGCGGACAAGATCCACGGCAAGACCATCCCGGTCGAGGGGCCGTACTTCTGCTACACGCGCCATGAGCCGATCGGCGTGGTCGGGCAGATCATCCCGTGGAACTTCCCGCTGCTGATGCAGGCGTGGAAGTGGGGGCCGGCCCTCGCGACCGGCTGCACGATCGTCCTCAAGCCGGCCGAGCAGACCCCGCTGACGGCCCTGTACGTCGCCCGCCTCGCCCAGGAGGCCGGCTTCCCCGACGGTGCGATCAATGTCATCCCCGGCTACGGCCCGACGGCTGGCGCGGCCATCAGCGGCCACATGGGCATCGACAAGGTGGCGTTCACCGGCGAACACACCACCGGCCAGACCATCATGGAGGCCGCCGCGAGGAGCAACCTGAAGCGCGTCAGCCTGGAGCTGGGCGGCAAGAGCCCCAACATCGTCTTCGCCGACGCCGACCTCGACGCCGCCGTTGAGGGCGCGTACTTCGGGCTGTTCTTCAACCAGGGCCAGTGCTGCTGCGCCGGGACGCGCCTGTTCGTCGAGGAGCGCGTCCACGATCAATTCGTGCAGAAGATGCTCGCGAAGACGAAGGCGCGCAAGGTCGGCGACCCGTTCGCGGCCGACACCGAGCAGGGGCCGCAGGTGTCGCAGGAGCAGTTCGACCGGGTCATGGGCTACATCGACGCCGGCAAGAAGGAGGGAGCGAAACTCCTGTGCGGCGGCAACCGCGTCGGCACCAGGGGATACTTCATCGAGCCGACCGTGTTCGACGGCGTCACCGACGAGATGAAGATCGCGAAGGAGGAGATCTTCGGGCCGGTGATGAACATCCTGACGTTCAAGGACATGAACGAGGTGCTGCGCCGCGGCAATCAAACGTTCTACGGTCTGGCGGCGGCGGTGTGGACGCGCGACATCAGCAAGGCGCACCGGCTGGCGAACAGCCTGCGGGCCGGAACGGTGTGGATCAACTGCTACGACGTCTTCGACGCAGCGGCGCCGTTCGGCGGCTACAAGATGAGCGGCCAGGGTCGCGAACTGGGCGAATATGCCCTGGAACTGTACACGGAGGTGAAGACGGTGTACGTGAACCTCGGGTAAACAGCCCGGAGCGTGAGCGACGGACCCTGCGCCCGTCGCTTGCGCTCCGGGTTGATAGGGCGACCCGGAGCGTGGACGCAGGCCGCCGTGTGGCGGCGGGTTCCCAGTGATCCGCCCTGCCACAGAGCGGCGATTTGCAACCGGGGCGAGGAATCGAGTATAATGAGGGGAGGGCCGGGAGCATACCACCGCTACCCGCCGGCCCCGCGTGAACCGCTCCCTCCACTAACCGTCAGGATGTCGTCATGGCCGCACCCACAACTCGCCCGCTGGAGTGGGAAGACGTAGGCACCGCGACCGTCATCCGCTTCCTCACCGCCACCCTCCGGGACGAGGAGGTGATCGACGCCACCTTCGGGGAACTGAACCACCTCGTGGCCACCCGTGAGCGGGTGAACCTGGTGGTGAACTTCGCGGGCGTGACCGGGATCGCAAGTTACGCGATCGGCAAACTCATCACGTTGAACAAGCGCGTGCGAGCGGCCGGCGGCCGGATTGCCTTGTGCCACCTCACTCCGATCATCGCCGAGATCCTCGACATCATGCACCTCCGCGGACTGTTCCTGATCCAGCCCAGCGAGGGCGAGGCGATTCAGGCTCTCACCTGACCGCCGGCCCGTGGGCTTCAGGAAACCTGCTCCGCGGACGTGTGGTTACCAGCCGCGAGCGGAGCGGACCGCTCGCGGCTGGTAAGCGCGGGGCGCGGTCACGGGACGACAACGACCTTGCCGGTCAGGGTGCCTGCCTTGTGGAGCGTGTTCTCCTCCAGGAACTGGTGGGCAACGGCGGCCTCCTTCAGCGAGAACGTGCGGCCGATGGGGACGTGCAGCTTCTTCTCCGCAAACAGGCGGTTGATGTCGTCGGCGCAGTGGCGCTGCTCCTCCGGCGTCGCGTTGAACATGGCGAACCCGTACAGCGACAGATCCTTGACGTAAAACGCGCCGACCGGGAAGGTCGGCTGCGCCTGCCGGCCGGCCATGATGACCATCCGGCCGCGCCGGGCCAGCAGCGGCACCGTTCTCACGAAGTCCGGCTCGCGCTGCGTCTCGTACCAGACGTTTACCCCGCCGTCGCCGACGAGTTGCCGCACGGCGGTGAACACGTCCACGTTCTTGTAGTTCAGCACATGGTCGGCGCCCCACGAGCGGCACAGTTCGGCCTTGTCGGGCGAACCGACGGTCGCGATCACCTGGGCTCCGACGGCCTTCGCCATCTGCACCACCATCGACCCGACGCCGCCGGTGCCGCCGTTGACGAACATCGTCTCGCCCGCCCGCAGGCTGGCGCAGCGGAACAGCCCCAGGTGGGCGGTGATCCCGACCAGCGCCGCCGCCGCCGCGGTCCTATCGTCTACCCCGGCCGGCGTCGGGTAGAGCCACTCCTCGCCGGTGCAGACGTACTCCGCGAGTGTCCCCTGTCGCCCGAACAGACCCTGATTCGAGCCCCAGACGCGATCCCCGGAGCGGTAGTTCTTGACGCCGGGGCCGACCGCCTCGACCGTGCCGGCGAGGTCGCACCCAGGGATGTACGGCTTCGGCAGTGGCAGGGGCACGGTGCCCGCCCGGATGTAGAGGTCAATGGGGTTGAGGGCCGCCGCCCCGACCCGAACGAGCACCTGCCCTTCCTTCGGGGCTGGCGTCGGCAGGTCGCCGTACTGGATCACCTCGGGGCCGCCGGTGGTTTCGTAGAAGGCTGCTTTCATCGCGGTTGGCATTCCGGGTTAGCTGTGCCGAGAGGATAATGGACCCATCGAAGTCGTTGTATCGCGGCCGCGGCCGGCGAACAACGTCGGGTCCACTCACCCCCAGTCCGGGTGCCGGGAAGTGTGCGGAGTTTCATGTCCGGCAGGAGCCTCACGATGCCGCGCTTCGTCATCCTCGAACACGACCACCCGGAATTGCACTGGGATCTGATGCTGGAGGCGGGCGACGTCCTGCGCACCTGGCGGCTGGCGGCGCCGCCCTGGCCGGGCGAGCGGGTACGGGCGGAGGCGTCGTTCGACCATCGGACGCGCTACCTGGACTACGAGGGGCCGGTGAGCGGCAACCGCGGGACGGTCACGGCCTGGGACCGCGGCACCTTTGAGGCGGAGGCCGGCGCCCTCGACCCGAAGGCGCCGCGCATCACCTTCCACATGGCCGGTGAACGTGCGCGCGGGTTCGCCACCCTGGAGCCTGACGGGGCGGGTGAGTGGTGGTTCCGGGCTGGCGGTGCGGGCGGCTCGCCTGCCGACCGCCGGCAGCCTGCGGCACCGGCCCTCTGAGGCTCCCTGGCTTCAGCGCAACGTCATCGGCAGGTCGATTCGCTTACCATCGCGGAGGACGTTGAGGGTGATGCGGTCGCCCACCAGGTGGTTGCGCCGCACATAGCCCAGGAACTCGGCGAGCGTCAACTCCAACTCGCGGCCGTCGATACCGAGGATCACGTCTCCCTCGCGCACGCCCACCGCCTTCGCGTCGCGGTGGACCGGCGTTTGCTGGCGGAACGCGAGCCGCTTCGGGCCGAGGCCGAGCCGCTTCTTCTCCGCCGCGGTCAACTCCTCCCCGTAGACCGTCAGCGCCGGCAGGAGGTCCAGCAGGGACGGGCGCCAGGTGAGGTTCGTCTTGCGCCACCCGTCCGCCAGTTCGAGGGAGCCCTTCATCTCCGCCCCGCCGCGCCGCCACGACGCCTCGATCTTCCCCCGGGTCGGGGCGCGGTGAAGGGCGTACTGGGCGTCGGCGAAGGAGGCGACGGGCAGGCCGTTCAGGCGCATCAGGAGATCCCCGGCCCGCAGACCGGCCCGGTCGGCGGGAGAGCCGGGCTGGACCGAGCGCACCCGGTCGCCCCGGTCCACCTCCAGCGTGAAGCCGACGTTCTCGGGGAGCGGGTAGACCCACAACTCCTCGCGCCGCCATTCGCCGGACGCCTTCCGGTCCGCGCGGCGCATCTCGTTGACCTGGTGGCAGTGGATGCATCCGCCGCGCTCCAGGCCCTTCGCGGAGGGAAACTGCTCGGCCAGCACCGGCCGGCCCGCCCGCACCACCGGCACGCCGCCGCCGTCCCGGTGCGCCTCGAGGGCGGCCGTCATGGCGTGGCGCAGGCCGGTCAGCGACAGCCGGCTGTCGGGTCCGCTGGCGTCGCGCCCGCCGTACCGGCCGTAGACCTTCTCGTCGGGGCCGAGGAAGAACGCGGCCCACGTCAGGTCGTAGTCGAACTCGAACAGGCGCAGATCGACGCCGGTGATCCGGACCAGGCGCACCCGCACGAAGCGATCCGCCAGGTCGGCGATCCGGTCCAGACGAACAACCTGTTCGTCGAACTCACGGCAGTCCAGTCAAGGCTGACACCGAAAGACGACGAGCAGAGGCTTGCCGCTCTTCTGCGCGGCGGCCCGGGCCGCCGCGTAGCTGGTGAACCAGCCCTTCGCCCTGGCGACCTGCTCGACCGGCTGCCGGCTGCCATGCAGCGCCGCGGCAAGCCCGAGGGCCGCCATCGCGGCAATGGTCCATCGTCTCATGGTCGTCTCCTTGTCCCAGTCAGGCGAGCAACAGCTGTTCTTCTCCCCTCACCCCTGGGGGGAGGGGAGACTAATTCCCGCCGCTCGCCTTAACACCAGCGGCGCTTGTCCACGACGTTGCGCAGCGGCTGACCGGCGACGAAGCGCCGCAGGTTGTCGAGGAGGGTTTCCAGGTGCCGCTCCGGGACGCGCGGCGACGCCGCCGCGCAGTGGGGCGTGAGGATCGCGTTCGGCATGCCCCACAGCGGGTGGTCCGGCGGCAGCGGCTCCACCTCGTACACGTCCAGGCCCGCCCCCGCGATCTCGCCCGCCTGCAGCGCGGCGGTGAGATCGGCCAGGTCCACGATCACCCCGCGGCCGACGTTGATCAGGTCCGCGCTGCGCTTCATCTGCCGGAGGCGCTCCCGGTTGAACAGCTTGAACGTCTCCGGCGTGTGCGGGGCCGCGATCACGACGAAGTCACTCTGGTTCAACACTTCCGCCAACCTGTCGAGCCGCAGCAGCGTCACCCCGGCCGGCGCCGTCGCCACCACCGGGTCCACCCCCAGCACGCGCATCCCGAACGCCAGCCCGCGCCGGGCCGTCTCCGCCCCGATCCCGCCCAGGCCGATCACCCCGAGGGTGCAGTCGGCGAGGGTGAGCGCGGCCCGGTCGGACGGGTGAACCTCGCCCGGTCCACCGTAGCCCGGCAACTCGCCCGCCGGCCGACCGAGCATGTGCCAGAGGCGCCGCTCTTGCTGGCGGATGTAAGTGTGGAAGTTCTTCGCGAAGCAGAGAACGAATCCGAAGACGTGGTCGGCGATCACGTCGCTGAAGATGCCGCGCATGTTCGTGACGACCACACCCGACTCGACCAGTTCGGGGTAGAGGTACTTCTCCATGCTGGCCGTCGGCGCCTGGACCCAGCGCAGTTTCGTGGCGGCCCGCAGCAGGGGCGGGGTCAGGTAACCGAACAGGGCATCGGCGTCGGCAATGGTGGCGATGGCCTGCTGCTCGTCGTCCGCCTGAACGACGGTCATCGGAGCGGCCGCGGCGCGGATGCGGGCCAGGCGCTCGTCGGAAACGGGGGGGGAGATCAACAGCTTCATGGGAAGGACGTTTTCGGGGTGGTCGAGGCGTTCGGCACGGGGCGGCCTTGGTACTATATGGACCGTACCGGCAGAACAACAGGCGTCGCCGCGGCGCCGTGGCCCGTCCCGATACGCACTCCTGACGGAGGTACTCTCCCATGCGCCGCCGCGCCGGCAGCCGCGCGCTCCTTCTCGGCCTCGTCCTGATCGTGGACTGAGGCCGGCCGCGTTACATGCCACGGCAGACGGTGCCCTCTCTCGTGGGTGAGGCAGCTCGCCCGCGCGGGAGGGCGCTGGAAGCCCTCCGCGATCCCGCGACCGTGGAGACCTTCCGTGAGCGAGGCCCTCATGATCCCGTTCGACCGCCCGACGCCGGTCGAGTCCGTCCTGACCCCCGACAACCGCCTGGACAGCGTCCAGCGCGCGGGCGGGCCGCTGCAGGCGATGACCCACCTGCTGTGGAGCGTCGGCGCGCGCACCTCCCTGAAGGTCTGGAACCGGCTGACGGTATACGGGGCCGAGTACCTGCCAAGGCGGCCGCCCTTCGTCCTCGTCGCCAACCACGCCAGTCACCTCGACGCCCTGGTGCTGGCGGCGCCGCTACCGCTGCGCATCCGCAACCACGTCTACTCCCTGGCGGCCGGCGACGTGTTCTTCGACACGGGGCTGCGCGCTCTCATCGCGAGCGGCCTGATCAACGCCCTGCCGCTGTGGCGGCACAAGCCCATTCCGCAGGCGCTCAAGGAACTGCGCGAGCGCCTGGTGAGCGAGCCGTGCGGCTACATTCTGTTTCCGGAAGGAGCGCGCAGCCGCGACGGCAACTACCTGCGCTTCCGGCCGGGAGTGGGGATGCTGGTGGCCGGGACCGACGTGCCGGTGGTGCCGTGCCACTTGAGCGGCACCCTGGAGGCGCTGCCGGCCGGCGCGTGGCTACCGCGGCCGCGCCGCATCACGTTGCGGGTCGGCGAACCGCTGCGCTTCGCGGACCTGCCCAACGCCCGGGCGGGTTGGCAGACCGTCCTGGCCCAGGTCGAGGCGGCGGTCAAGGGACTGGGCGCGCGGCGCTAAAATGGCGGGCCAAATTGATCCCGGCGCCGGCGCAACCGCTCGCCAATAACCAAGCGCTAGCGGACAAAACCCCCTGACGCCGACGAGCCGGAAGCGTCAGCGACGGATCTGTCCAAGTTGCCGTCGCTGACACTTCCGGCTCGTCGCATTTGGTCCGGCGGCGCCCCGTGGGCTTCAGGGTGCCGGCGGTTCCGGCGGCGGTGGCTGTTGCTGCTGCCGCTTGGTCTGGAAGTTCTGCCACGACTGCGACAGCGCCTTCAGGAGCACTGGCACCTGCGGCGCGCTGAGGAAGACCCGCGCCGTGATGACCGCCTTGGGGTAGTAGTTGGCGATGAACTCCAGACAGAACTCCGACGCGTTGTGAACGACCATCACCGAGTTGGCGTAGGCCCCGACCATGACGTCGTCGCTGAGCTTCAAGTCCTGGTAGATCTCCTCGATCATCGGCGGAGCCGGCGGAGCCGGCGGAGCCGGCGAGGCGGACAGGGCCGGGGGGACGGCCCCGAGTGCCTTGCGGTAGTTCTCCAGGTTCGTCTTCAGCGCCTCGATCAGCCGCGGGACGAGGTTCATCGGGAGCACGACGCGAGCCGTCACCTGGTGTGGCTGGTTCATCTGAAGGACGAAGTCGAGCACGAACTCCATCGGCCCCTGCAGCACCAGTACGCCCGTCGCGAACACGCCCCGAGCCACCTTCTCCGGCACTCGGGCGCTGAGGTTGGAGAGCCGAATGTCCTGGCTGAACGGGCGCGGCTCGCCCCTGTCCTTGTTGCCCTCATTCTCGGGATGGGATGGCACGCTCATTCGGCCTCCTTTGCAGGGCCGCGTTACCGGGGGATCGCTCTTGCCCTCACGGTTTGACGCCACGCGCGAGGTACGCGCTCAGCGTCTCGACGTTGCGGCTGAATACGGCGCTGGAGATGTACCGGAACCCGTCCGCGAACCGTGGCTGGCCGACCAGCCGTTCCCCGGCGTGGGTCGTGATCCAGCGCCCCTCGGCGTCCAGTTCCCGAATGATCCGGCGCACGTCCGCCTCGTGGGGCGGTGGAACCGGCGCGGGGGCAGTGCCGGCCTTCGCGTCCTGGTACGCCTTCGCGATCTCCCCGAGACGGGCCGGCTGCTTCCAGCCGTAGTGGGACGGGGCGGCGGAATCGTCGTAGGTCAGCCGATACCTGGCGTCCATGTACAGCGGTTTGTTCGTCCGAAACTCGTAATACCGGGCGAGCCGGCCGTCCGGCAGCAGGGATTTCTTGAAGTACGCCAGGGCACGCGGGAGCGGTTCGAGGTACTGCTTCTTGCCGGTGTGCCGGGCGATCTCGATCAGCGCTTCCATGACGTCCTGCGATTCCCAGCCGGTGATGGCCGGCGGCTCGAACTTCCGCGCCCAGATCGGGACCATCGCGTAGTTGTACTGCTGACACCAGCCCGGCTGCGGGTCCGGCATTTGCGCGAGGACGAGGAAGTCGCCGAGCTTCTCCAGCGCGGCCCGGTACTTCGCGTCCCCGTAAACCTGGTGGGCGGCGATGAGGGTGTCGGCCACCGTACCCGCGAGGTTGTCGTTGAGGGTGTAGTAGTCCCAGTAGTTTCGGACCTTGCCCTCGGTCTTCCAGTTCGCGCCGGGATACTTCGCCTTGAGGATGGGGTGCGGCTCCACTGGCCGGGACCACCCCTGCGGGAAAGCACCGTTGGGGAACTGAGCCTTCAGCAGGGCAGCGAGGCCGTAGCCGGCGGCCTCGTGAATCGCCGCATGCTTGCGCCCAAGCGCCTGGTCGGCGCGGGCGAGGAACTGCAGGGCCGCCTGCGTCTGGCCGTCGTCGAGGGAGGAAACGTTCCAGCTGCCACCCTTGCCGTGGCGGTACTTGCCCAGGCGTTTGGCCGGGCCGAAGTGGATGACCTGCGTCCACCCGCCGGACTGGAGTTGTCCGTAGACGAGCGCCTCGGCCGCCGCGCGCGCGGCGTCGAGGTAGAACGGATCGCCGGTCGCCGCGTGGGCCTTGAGGTAGGCCGTGCCGACGGTCGGCGTGCCGGGCGGCTGGACGAAGAGGGTGTCCGGGGTCGCCTTGCCCTCGCCCCAGCGCTCCTGGAGATCGACGCTGTAGTAGTAGACGTACCCGCCGTGGCTCGCCACCTTGTCGTGGTAGAACGTGGCTGCTTTCTTGAGGGCGCGTCGCGCGTCCGCGCGCAGGTCTGCACCTGCCTGCTGCGCCGACACGCGCCCGCCGCCGAGGGCACAGGCGAGGAGCAGGCCCAGCGACACGAGCCGCCGTGATGTCATCGGTGTCATCTCCCCAGGAGCCGGACAGGTTGTGATCCCGGCTGGCGCGTGCGCGACCGCGAATCCGTTTGGCTCTATCAGACCGCCTGCGGCCCCGCGGTGCAAGCATAATTCAGCCCGTCGATGGCCACCACGGCGCCGACAACCGAACCGCTTTTAGCGAATCCGCATGCCCCGGGGGTGGCCGCTTCCAGGACGTGTGAACGCCGGATATAACACCATCATGAGGATCTTCATGGCCTGCCCCGCGCCAGCGGGATCGCGCAAGGGGAACCGCGTGACGGCGGACCGCTGGGCGCACTTCCTTCGCGAGCTGGGCCACCGCGTCGCCATCGCTCAGGAGTACGAGGGGGAGCCGTGTGATCTCCTCGTCGCCCTGCACGCCCGCCGCAGCTACCCGGCCGTCGCCGCCTTCCGTCGCCGCCACCCGGACAAACCGCTTGTCGTCGCCCTGACCGGAACAGACCTGTACCGGGATCTCCCGCACAGCCGGCGGGCTGTCCGCTCGCTGGAGCTGGCCGATCGCGTCGTCGCCCTGCACGCTCGGGCCGCCCGGGATCTCCCGCCTGCGCTGCGCGCCACCCTCCGGGGCCGAACCCGAGTCATCCTTCAGTCGGCCGACCCGGTGACGCCCCCGCTGCCGAAAAGCGCGACGACCTTCGAGGTCTGCGTCCTCGGCCACCTGCGGCAGGAGAAGGATCCATTCCGCACGGCCCTCGCCCTGCGCGACCTGTCGGCGTCGTCGCGCGTCCGCGTCACGCACGCCGGGCAGGCGCTCAGCGCGGGCATGGCCGACCGGGCGCGGCAGTTGATGGAGCGTGATGCCCGGTATCGGTGGCTTGGGGAGGTGTCACGCGGCGCGGCTCGGCGCCTGCTGGCCCGCAGCCACCTGCTCGTGCTGTCGTCGCGCATGGAGGGTGGGGCGAACGTCGTGTCCGAGGCGCTCGTGGACCGGGTGCCGGTGCTCGCCTCGCGCATCCCGGGCAGCGTCGGCATGCTCGGGGCACGCTACCCCGGCTTCTTCCCGACCGGCGATACGGACGCGCTGGCGCGCCTGCTCCGCCGGGCCGAGATCGACCCGGCGTTCTATCGCAAGCTGGCCGACTGGTGCGCCGACCTGGCGCCGCGGTTCGAGCCGGCCAGGGAGCGGCAGGCGTGGGCGGATTTGCTCGCCGAACTCGTACCGCCGGCCAGGCTCGAATCGGCCGGCTGAGGAGGGACGCTCGTGACCATCCACACCCGACGCTGGAACGACCGGAAGAAGCGCGGCGACGGCTGGCGCATCCTCATTTGCCGCTATCGCCCACGCGCCTTGCCGAAGACGGCTGAGACCTGGGACAACTGGTATCCCGCTCTCGGGCCGAGCAAGGAGCTGCACGCCGCCTTCTACGGCAAGGCCGGCAAGCCGATCGGCTGGGACGAATACCGCGCCCGCTACCTGCAAGAGATGCAGGGCGAGGAGCAGCAACAGATGATCGAGGGGCTCGCAGACCTCGTCGCCGAGGGCAAGACGATCACCCTCCTTTGCTCGTCGGCGTGCGAGGACGTGACCCACTGCCACCGTACCTTGCTGAAGCAACTGATCGAGGAGCGTGCGACGGCGCGGGCGAGCGCTGCGCCGGAGGGCAGCAACTGAGTGTGGGGCTGGAGTAAATCGCACCCTACTCTGGCTCCGCCTGCTTTCCCGCTTCCATGTCCTTCATGAAAGCCTCGACCTCGGACGCCTTGATGATGAAGCGCGGAGACGGGGCGCGGTCGAGGGTCAGTACGCCGTCGAGGTGGTCGTTCTCGTGCTGCACGACACGGGCCGGGAAGCCGGCCAGGTGCAGCGTCTGCGCGACGCCGTGGCGGTCGCGGTAATCGACCTGGACCCGGCGGTAGCGCGGCACCAGCACCAGCAACTCGACGAAGCTCAGGCACCCCTCCCACGAGGCGGCCGTCTCCTCTCCGAGGGCCGTCAGCCGCGGGTTGATGAACACCTCCACGCCGGGTGGCTGGCCCTCGGCGGCGGGCGGCAGGATCGCGGCGAGGAAGACGCGCTGGCCGGCGAAGACCTGCGGCCCGGCCAGGCCGACGCCGCCCGCCGCGCGCAGCGTCTCCGCCATGTCATCGAGGAACCGCTGGAAGGCCGGGTCGGCAATGGCGTCGGGCGGGATCTCGGCCGCGGGTTTGCGCAGGACCGGCTGCCCCAGCTGTGCGATTGTCAGGACCATCGGTATGGTTCGCCTCGTGCGCGGAGTAGGCAGTACCCGCCTGCAGTATAGGAAAAGCGAACTTTCGCGGCGGAACCCTGTCCTCTCTGGTGGGTCGCCATCACAAAGGAGCCACGCCATAAAGGAGCACGCCTTGAACGCCGCGCCGCCTCCCCTCGGGGCGCACCTGCTCAACGAGGTGCCGCCGCCGGTCCTGCTCAACACCTGGAAGCACCACGCCGGCGCCCTGCGGCGGCGCGTCGAGGAGGCGGCCGCCCGCGGCCCGGCCGGACTGGAGGAACTGGCGGGGCGGCTGGTCGTCGTGGGCACGGAACTGATGGACGTCTACACCGGCCGGTTGTCCCCCGAGGCGATCGGCGCGATGGTCCTCGCCGCCCTGCGCGCCGACCGGCGTCTGGAGCGCGACGCCTACCGCGCCTGGGTAGAGGCGAGCGGCGGCTACGCCGTCATCGACCTGCCCGAGGACGGGTCGCGCTGGGTGTTGCGGCACGGCGAGGAGGGGGAACGCTATGTCCACCTCCATCCGGGCCGGTGGGCGCCGCAGACCCGGCGTGTGCGCGCCAACGTGCTGAAGACCGCCGTCATGGCCCTCGCGTATGCGGCGGTCCACGGCGGCGACCCGCTCGACGTGCGGCTGGTCAACGCGGTGCGCGTCCGGCACCTCGGCCTGTCGAAGGTGCGAGCGCTGACCGACGATCAGGGGGTCGGGGCGGTGATCGACGCGCTGCGCGGGACCGCGAAGTAACAACGCCACGCACCAGCCCGGAGTACCAGCAACGGGCACACGCGCTCCGCTGTCGGGGGCGCGGACGACGGGCTATAATGCCTGGGTTTGCCCGGCCTGACGGTGCGGGGGCGATCCATGCTCGATCCGGCCCGACTGGAGGCGTTTCTGGCGGAGCAGGTCCAGGGGCCGGTGCGCGTCACGGGTCTGCAGCGGCTGGCCGGCGGGGCGAGTCGGGAGAACTGGGCGTTCGAGGCCGAGGTGCAGGGCGGGCTGGACGCCGGCCGGCACGCCCTGGTACTGCGACGCGACCTGAGCGGCGACAGCCTCCCCGAGGTGCTGTCGCGCGAGCAGGAGTTTCGCGTCCTGACCGCCGTCCACCGGGCCGGCGTCCTTGTCCCGCGGCCGCGCTGGCTGTGTGCCGACCCCGCCATTCTCGGCGCCCCCTTCTTCGTGATGGACCGCGTCGAGGGCCAGGCCATCGGCCGGCGCGTCGTGCGCACGCCGGCGCTGGCGGAGGCGCGCCGCCGACTCCCCGCCCAGATGGGCGAGCAGCTGGCCCTGGTCCACCGCATCGACCCGGCTGCCGCGGGGCTCGGCTTTCTCTCCGCGCCGGAGCCCGCCCACTCACCCGCGCAGACGGCGGTGGACCGTACCGCCCGGCAGCTGGGCGAGCTGGACGAGCCGCACCCGGTCCTCGAACTGGCCGCTCGCTGGCTGCGGGCGCACGCCCCGCCGTGCGCCGCGTCCGTCCTCGTCCACGGCGATTTCCGTATCGGCAACCTGCTGGTCGGCCCGGAAGGGCTGCGTGGCGTACTCGACTGGGAGTTGGTCCATGTGGGCGATCCGGCGGAAGATCTCGGCTGGCCGTGCGTGCGATCGTGGCGCTTCGGCCAGGACACCTTACGGCTGGGCGGCGTGGGGGAGCCGGAGGAGTTCTTCACCGCCTACGAGCGCGCCGGCGGGCGGGCGGCGGATCGGCGGGCGGTCGCGTACTGGGAGATCCTGGGCAACTTCCGCTGGGCCGTCGGGTGCATCGCCCAGGCCGACCGGCACCTGTCGGGCCGGACGCCGAGCGTCGAGTTCGCGAGCCTTGGGCGCCGCACCGGGGAGATGGAACTGGAACTGCTCGACGCGATCGAGCGCTGGGAGGCAGGGGCATGAATGACCGGCCGACCGCCCTGGAACTGCTCGCTGCCGTCCGCCGCTTCCTCGAAACGGAACTGGTGCCGGAGGTGATCGACGCCCGCCTGCGCTTCCAGGGGTTGGTGGCGGTGAACGTCCTGACCATCGCCGCGCGCGAACTGGAGGCGGGCGACATCGATCTGATCTGGGAGTGGCAGTGGCTGTCGGAACTGTTCGGGTGGCAGGAGTCGGTGCCGACGACGACGGCAACGCTCCGGGCGGCGGTCGGCGCCGCGAACCGGCGCCTGTGCGACCGGATTCGCGACGGTGCGTTCGACGAGCCGCAGCGCTTCCACGACCTGGCCGGCCAGCTGCGCCGCGTGATCGAGCGCAAGCTTCAGATCACCAACCCGCGCTACCTGGCCACGTTCGCGCCGTCGCCGGACGAGACTGCGTCCTGACCGGGTTTCGTTCCCGCCGTTTTGCCGTGAGGTGTCTCCGATGGTCATGCCGCTCAGCGATGACACCTCCACTCGGCGGACGACGCCCGTCGTCAACTATGTCCTGATCGCTCTCAACGTCCTCGTCTTCGTCGGCCCGCAGGGACTGGGGACGAACGACCGCTTCACCTATGCGTTCTCGGCCGTGCCGCGCGAGATCGTCACCGGCACGGACGAGGTGACCCCGAAGGAGAAGCGAACCACCCACCCCGTCACCGGGCGGGTTTGGCGCGGATCTGGTGCTGGTGAAGGTGTTCATGATCGGCCGGGACGAGCCAGACAGGGAGGCGGTGCGGCGCTGGCCGTGGTAGCGCGGGGCGAAAACAAGAGGAGCCCCGGCCGGTCGGGCGGCCGGGGCTCCTCTTGTTGTTCTCGCCTGCTCGCGGGGCGAGCGGACGACACGCTTACCAGCGACGGCCGCCGCCGGTGCGGGCGCCGCCGGTCCGGGGCCGGTCCTCGCGCGGCTTGGCCTCGTTGACGGTCAGCGGCCGACCCTGAAACAGGGCGCCGTTCAGGTTGTTGATCGCCTCGTCGGCGCCCTCGGACATCTCGACGAACCCGAAGCCGCGCGACCGGCCGGTCTCGCGGTCGGTGACGACCTGGGCCCGCGTGACGTTCCCGAACTGCTCGAAAGCCTCGCGGAGGTCGTCGGCGGTGGTCTGGAACGAGAGATTCCCAACATACAGATTCTTGCTCATCGTAATCCTTCCCGGAGTTGTGACCCCGGCAGCAAACATACCAACGGTGTCTTCACCACCCGCAGGTGGTGTGGAAGACAGGCGCGAACGGGGCAACGAACAACCCGAACCACCGCAGGGGCTTCAGACCCCTCCCGACGGAACCACGCCCCGGCGGTGTGGGTTAAACGGTCGCCCGGCAACAACACGAGCTTGACAATCTCGGAGTCTGTCGGAAAGGAAAACTCAGAGCAGGTGTACCAAGATGGGTCAAAGCAAGGAGGCGGCAAGCACGTTCGTCATCTTCCCGGATGGGCACACGCCCACCCAACAAGGTGATTATACACTGCTCGCCCACAAACGGCGCTCGGAATGCGACGTTTTTTCGGGAATCTTCCGCCAGCAGGGCAACGGCACGGTAGGTCGCGAGAGCGGAGAGAGCGCTTCGGCCACCTGCGTCGGCGGTCAAATGACGGGGGCGGTCAGCAGCGTGAGAAAGGCGGGCACGAGGACGGGGTCGAACTGGGTGCCGGCCCCGGCGCGGATCAGCTCGAGGGCGTCGCCGCGCGGTAGCGGGGCGCGATAGGACCGGGTGCTGGTCAGGGCGTCGAAGCAGTCGGCGATGGCGATGGCCCGGGCGGGCAGCGGGATGGCCTCCCCTCTCAGCTCGTCCGGGTAGCCGGTCCCGTCCCAGCGCTCGTGGTGGCCGCGGATGGCGGCGAGGACGGCCCGGCTGCGGATGGTCGGGGCGAGGATGCGTTCGCCGATGACCGGGTGGCCGCGGACGGCGCTCCATTCGTCGGGCGTGAGCAGCCCGGGCTTGTTCAGGATCGCCTCGGGGAGTCCGACCTTGCCGATGTCATGCAGCTTGGCGGCCAGGGCGAGGCGCTTCCGCTCGCGCTCCGGCCAGCCCAGAGCCTCGGCCAGGCGGACGACGTACTGGCGGACGCGCAGCGAGTGCCCGCACGTCGAGGGGTGGCGGGCTTCCAGGGTGCGCACCAGGCTGTCGATCGCGGCGAGGAAGGTCTGGCGGAGCTGGCGCGTGCGCCGCTGCACAGTGTGTTCGAGCTGGCGCCGGTAGCGCTCGCGCTCCCGGCGGAGGACGTAGCCGCGCGCGGTAGCTTCGAGGGCGTGGCGGAACTCGTCGAGGTTGATCGGTTTGAGGAAGTAGTGGTGGGCGCCGGCGTTGAGGCACTCGCTGACGGCGTCCGTGTCGTGGCCGGCGGTAATGACGATGATCGACACCTCCGGCCAACGGCGCTGGATCTCGCGGATCAGCCAGACGCCGCCGCGGCCCGGCATCCGCAGGTCGGTCACGACGACCGGGGTCAACCGCTGCTCGAGTAAGAGGAGAGCTTGCTCGGCGCTGCGGGCGGCCTGGCAGTTGAACTCCCAGGCGCGGGCGGCACGGACGAGCACGTCAAGGGCGGCCGGTTCGTCGTCCACGACGGTGACGGCCGTTCCCGTTTGGTCAACGCCTGCTGGCGTCACTGGCAGTTCCACCGTGACGTCACTCCCTGCGAGGTTGGCCTGGAACCAGCGGTCCCACCTGGTCGAGCGATCGAATGGTCGTTAGCCTGATTCGACGCTAACTCAGGTCCGAAAGTTCCTGAACCGGCAAGCAACTTTTTCGGAATGGAGGGGTGCGAGCCGATCGTCAAAAAGTCTCAAATGATCACAGATACTATAGGTCGTCCAATCGGCCGTCGCAAGCCGGTCGGGCCAGGATTGGCCGGGCTTCGGGCAGCACAACCGGCAGGATCGGTCCACTCGATGGATTCCGTGCTTCCTGTCCAGCCTGCGCCATCCCTTTCGTCGATTGGCAGACCCGGACCGTGAATCAGACCTCCACCCAGCGGCGCTCCTGCTGGCTCCGCAGGATCGCCTCGCAAAGGAGTACCTCCCGGTGGCCGTCCGCGAAGGTCGGGAACGACGGGGCGGCCGATCCCTGTCCCTCGTCGATAGCGTCGTAGATCGCCCGGAACAGTTGCTTGAACGTGTCGGGGAAGCCTTCGTTGTGGCCGCCGGGGTAGTTCGTGTAGGGCCGCACGGAAGGCTGCAGCAGGGCCGGGTCGCGCAACAGCACTTCGTTCGGCCGGTCGCGGTGGCCCAGCCACAGCTCGTTGGGTCGCTCGCTGTCCCACGCCAGCGCCCCCCGCGCTCCCGCGACCTCGAAGCGCACGCAGTTCTTGCGGCCCGCCGTCACCTGGGACACGGTGAAACAGCCGCGGGCGCCGCCCTCGAAGTGGAGCAGGATCGACCCGTAATCCTCGGTGGTGATCGGGACCGCCTCCGTCTCGGCCTCCTGGCGCAGTTTCCCCTGGAACGTTTCAACGGAACCCCTCGGCCTGAGCCGGATCGGCAGCATCGTCCTGAGGTCCGCGCAGACGGCCACGACCTTCAGGCCGGTGACCGCCTGGACCAGGTCGAGCCAGTGGGTGCCGATGTCGGCCACGGCGCGCAGGTCGCCCCCCTCTTCGGCCAGAACGCGCCAGTTGAAATCGGTGTCGTACAGGAGCCAGTCCTGCACGTATGACCCGATAACGTGGTGGACGGCCCCGAGGTGTCCGGCCGCGATGCGCGCGCGGGCCTCCAGGCACAGCGGGTAGTAGCGGACGTTGTAACAGACGGCGGCAACGACTGGCGCCCGCCCGGCCAGGTCGGCCAGTTCGGCGGTTTCGCGGCTGGTCATCGCCAGCGGCTTCTCGCACACGACGTGCTTGCCGGCGCCGAGGGCGGCCCGACACTGGGCGAAATGCAGTCGGTTTGGCGAGGCCAGGTGGACGACGGTGACGGCGGGGTCGGCGAGAAGTTCGTCAAAGGTGCCGTACCCTCTCGGGACGCCGAGCGCGTCGGCCGCGACCCGCGACTTCTCCGGGGTCGAGCCGAGCAGTCCCACCACCGGCCGGCCGAGGCGCCGCAGCGCCTCGACGTGAACGGGGCCGATGAAGCCCGTGCCCACCACCGCGGTCCCTGTTTGCGCCATGCTGCCTTCTCCGTCGCCAGTCCACCCGCCCCACCAGGCGCGGGGTTGGGGAGTTTGCGCCTGGTGGTAGCTGTAGCGGCCCCGGGAGTGGGGGGCCAGTTTTTCGACCGCCGCCGGGCTCAAGTTTTCCACCCCGGTTGCCGATAGGAGCAGAGGGGAGGGTCTGCGCCAGCGGCGATGCGAGGAGGGACCATCCGGCGCGAGCCCGCGTCCCGTGAGCGGGGTTCAAGGAAGATGGGGGCGGGCCGCAGTCGTCCTTGCAGACCGCACCGCCGGCGCGGATAATGGATACATACCCGGTGGGGCCAATCACCACTTCAACGCGACACGGCTTCAGGTCGCCAGGGCTGACCTGGCAAAGAAGGGGGACCATGATGAAGCGCTCGTGGCTACCGAAAGTGCTGCTGGGCAGTGCAACTCTCCTGTGGCTCGGCGGGCCGGCCTCGGCGCAGATCGGGGGCGGCGGCCTCGGCGGTACGGGCGGCGGCCTCGGCGGCACGGGCGGCGGCCTCGGCGGTGGCGCCCGGCCCGGCGGGGCCGGCGGCCTCGGCGCTGGCGGCGTCGGCGGCGGCCGGGGTGGCGCGGGTGGGACGGCCACCGGCCGGACCGGCGCGGCTGGCGGCGGCAGGACCGGATCAACGACGGCCACAACGCCGAGCGCGACCAACACCTACAACAAGTTCTACAGCAGCCCGCTGGCGCCCGGCCTCGGCCCGAACGTCACCCTCGCCCCGACCGGCTTCGAGGGGAGCAGTATTGTCACCGGCGGGACCGGGACCGGCGGCACGACCGGAACCGGCGGCACGACCGGGGCCGGCGGCACGACCGGGGCTGGCGGCGGGGGTCTTGCCGGCGGCGGGGGGACTGGCGGTTTCTCGACGGCGAGCGGCGCGGCCGCGATCAGGACTCTCAAGCAGAACTCTCTGAACCAGCCGCTGTTCGCCGTCACCGGCACCGCCACGACCGGGGCGACGGCGACCAGCGGCGCTGCCACGACCGGGTTCACCACCCTCGGCGTCCTGCGCAGCCCGGCCTATGTGACGACCATCGGGTTCCAGCGCGCGCCGATCGCCTACTCGCCCACGCTCCAGGCTGACCTGCGCGGCGTACTGGCGAACGCCAGCACGCTGACCGCTCCGGGGCGAATTCAGCTCGCGCTGGAGGGCAACGTCGTGGTGCTGCGCGGATTCGCGCCGACGGCGCGCGAGGCGCGCGTGGCCGAGGCAATGATCCGCCTTACCCCGGGTGTCCGCAACGTCATCAACGAAATCCAGGTGCCCGCGAGCGAACTCCCCGCTGAGGAGTAGGGGTAACCAGTCCGGAGCGCGAGCGACGGGCGCTTGAAGCGCCCGTTGCTCGCGCTCCGGGCTAGTTTCCGGACCCAGGAGCCGCTCTCATCGACCTCTTCGACGACCTCCGCGAAGCCAACCTGCGCAGAGCCCAGCCGCTGGCGGCGCGTCTGCGGCCGCGCACCCTGGACGAGTTCATCGGCCAGGAGCACTTCCTCGGCCCCGGTAAGCTGCTGCGTCGCCTGTTGCAGGCGGACCGCCTCGGGTCGGTCCTCTTCTACGGCCCGCCCGGCACCGGCAAGACGGCCCTCGCCCACGTCATCGCCCGCCACACCCGGTGCGCCTTTCGGCAACTCAACGCCGTCGCCGCCGGCATCAAGGACGTGCGTGACCTGCTCGCCGCGGCCCGCGAGGAGCTGGAGGCCGGGGGGCGGCGCACCATCCTCTTCGTCGATGAACTGCACCGCTTCAACCGCGCCCAGCAGGACGTCCTGCTGCCCGACGTCGAGGAGGGGCGCGTCATCCTGATCGGGGCCACGACCCAGAACCCGTTCTTCGCGATCAACTCCCCGCTGCTGAGCCGTAGCCAGATCTTCACGTTCGAGCCGCTGACATGCGACCAGGTCAAGGCGCTGCTGCGCCGCGCCCTGGCGGACCGCGAGCGCGGGCTCGGCGAGATCGCGATCCGCCTGCACGAGGACGCGCTCGACTTCCTCGCGGAGGTGAGCGACGGCGACGCCCGGCGGGCGCTCGGCGCCCTGGAGGTGGGCGTGCTGTCGGCGGAAGGCCGGCCGGTCGAGTTCACGTTGCAAGTGGCGCACGACTCGATCCAGCGCAAGACCCTCGACTACGACGCGACCGGCGACGCCCACTACGACGTGGCCAGCGCGTTCATCAAGTCGATGCGCGGCAGCGACCCGGACGCGGCAATCTACTGGCTGGCCCGGATGCTGGAGGCCGGCGAGGATCCGCGCTTCATCGCCCGGCGCGTGGTCATCTGCGCGTCGGAGGATGTCGGCAACGCCGACCCGCAGGCGCTGGTGGTCGCGGCGGCGGCCCTGCAGGCGGTGGAGTTCGTCGGCCTGCCGGAGTGCCAGCTCGCCCTGGCGCAGGCGGTCGCGTACCTCGCCACGGCACCGAAGTCGAACGCGGCGACGCTGGCAATTGGAAAGGCGCGCGCGGACGTGAGGTCGGGGTGGACGCTCCAGGTGCCGGAACACTTGCGCGATTCGCACTACCGCGGGGCCGAGGCACTGGGACACGGGGCCGGGTACGAGTACAGCCACGACCACGAGGGCGGGTGGGTCGATCAGGCGTACCTGCCGGAGGAGCGGCGCTACTACGAGCCGGTGGACCGCGGATACGAGGCGGAAATCGGCCGGCGGATGGCCGAACTGCGGGAGAAACGGCAGGCGGGCCGGAAGGTGCCGGAGGGGGCCGCAGAACCGCCGCCCCCCGCGCCCGAGCGGAAGCGCAGGAGGTCGAAAGACGAATGAGCTTGACGATCGAACTTGAACAGGAAGAAGACGGGCGCTGGATTGCCGAGGTTCCGTCTCTCCCAGGTGTCCTGGTCTACGGACAGTCGCGGCAGGAGGCGATCGACCGGGTCCAGGCTCTTGCCCTCCGCGCCCTGGCGGACCGCCTGGAACATGGGAACGCATCCACGACCTGCTGACGCTGTTCGCGGTGACGCCCTGAGTAAGTTGTTTCGCGCAAAGACGCCAAGAGCGCAAAGAGAACACCACCAGGAGAAAGCTACTCGCTGGTGGTGTTCTCTTTGCGCTCTTGGCGTCTTTGCGCGAAACGCCTTGTTCTCACCCGAGAAGCAGGCTCGGCTCCCAGCCGACGCGCTCGGCCGACGCCCGCAGTTTCTCGAGGGCGCGGTTCTGGATCTGCCGGACCCGCTCCTTGCTGATCCGCAGGAGGTGGCCGATCTGGCGCAGGCTGTGGGTGCCGTTGCCAGTCAGGCCGAAGCGCAGGTCGAGTACCTTCCGCTCGCGCGGCCGCAGGTTCTCCATCAGGAAGTGAATCGCCTCCTGGCGCTCGGAGTTAGTGCGCTGCGTCGTGCTCTCGTTGTCGGGCATCGCCTCCGTGAGCTTGAAGTCGCTGTCGTCGTCGAGGACAGCGTTGAGCGATACGGGGGCGCGGGTGGCGGTCTGGAGGTGGGTCAGGTGTTCGAGGCTGCTGCCGGTGCGGGACGCGAGTTCCTGCGGACTCGGCAGGTGCTTGCCGCCGTGGGCCAGCGCCTCGGACTCCTGCTGTAGCAGGCCCAGTTCCTGCAGGTGGTGCGGCGACAGGCTGACCAGGTGACTCTGGCGAGCGACGGCGATCTGGAGCGTCTGGCGGATCCACCAGGTCGCGTAGGTCGCCAGGCGGGTGCCGTGGCTGACGTCGAACCGATCGATCGCCTGCATCAGTCCGCAGACCGCCTCCTGCAGAAGGTCGGAGTAGCCGAGGGCGTGGTGGCGGAACCGCTTGGCGACATGGGCGGCGAGGCGTATGTTAGCGGAGGCGAGGCGGTGCTTGCAGTGAATGTACCGATCGTGGACGCGGCGGATGGCCAGCACCTTGCGGACCTCGCCATCGCAGTGGTCGCGAATGAACTGAGCCATCGGCCACGGTTCCAGCGGCGGCCGGTGGGCACGGAGGCGTGGGAAATGGCGGATCAGGACGCGCACCAACTCACTTTTGCACTCCCAGAACGTTGCCAGGAGTTCGCGCTCTTCTTCAGGAGTGAGGAGATCTGAAGAAAAGATGGTGGTGGTACATACAGGGGCAGCAGCGGCCTCGGGCGCCTCTGGGGGGCGCTGGCGGCGTTGGGTCTTCATGGCCTTCCTTCCCTCAACTGGATTACATCTCGAGCCCAGGCAGCAGTGAGTCCTTGCTACCTTCAAATGCCTCCTGAAGGTAGCGAACCGCACTAGCGAAGGCGAGAGCGGGAAGGCGGCGACGACTCCCCCAGCAATGCCTACACCTTTCGCGAGTCCGCGGTCGTCGTATTCTCCGGATTCCGGCGACTGCAACTCAGCCTTGCATCAGGTCGTCCCGACCTGCGATAGCGGACCCCAAAAGAGGGTAACCTCCCTCGTTGGCGGGGTTGGGATCCCTATCGCTTCGCGCAATTGTAAAGCCACCAGGAAGGCATTACAAGTGTTATCCGTAAAAACCGCAAAAACCCTGATTTTCGGCTGAAATCGGTCTATTCGACCCTTTCGGGGGTGGGCGAGGACAAGGACTTCCTGCCGATACCTCTATCCTACGCGCGGACGGCCGACCTTTGTTCGCGAACCGCGGGGCCGCGATTGGGTCCACCGTCGAAGGAGCGATTCTACACGACCCCCTCCGACAAAATCCACAATCTTGTTCAAAAAAATCGAGCCGCGTCCTGCCTGGGCGGCTTCGCCCTGCCGCCCGGGAAAAAGTTTGCCCTGTCGGGAGACACCGCCCCTCTTGCCCCTCTTGCCGCACCGGCCCTGCCGACCTGGCACGGTCGTGAAACGGCGGCTAGTCTAATCCGTAAGTCGTCAAACCGAGACGCGGAGAGGCCGATTCGTGACGTTACGGTGTATCCTCGACAATCTGCTCCTCCACGCCGAGATGCTCCCGGACGAAGGGAAGCTCGTCGCCTTTGATGGGAGCGAGGGGTTCGCGATGGAAGCGATCGAGGCCCGATACTACGAATTGGTTTCCGCCACGCGCGCGGAGATCGTCGCCCTGGAGCGTGCCCACTACCGACTGCTGCGCCGCGCCTTCGACTTCGCGTTCGCGGTGGAGTGAGGGGGCAGCCAAAGCCTGCAGGTGGCGCCCCGTGGGGCGAGTCTCCAGCGCTTCGCCCGCGGGACGTGCCCCGTGGACTTTGGTTCTTTCACGCCCCGCTCCCTCTCCCTCATTGTCAGCCCCCTCGTCGCCCCCTAGCATCTCCTCACCGCTGCCGTTGTGGCACCGGCCGCATCTGTACCGCTCGAAGCATCCACACCCATGAAAACGCTGCTGCTCACCCCCGGCGTGCTCCTCGCCCTGGTCCTGCTCGGCGCAGCCTCTGTCGCCACCGAGGGCCAGGGGAAGAAGACCTACCCGACCGTCGGCACCATCGAGCGCAAGGATCCGCGCTTCGACCGGCTCGTCCCGAAGGGCGCGAAACTGGAGAAGCTCGCCGACGGGTTCGAGTGGACCGAGGGGCCGGTCTGGATCAAGAAGGGCGGCTACCTCCTCTTCTCCGACATCCCCAATAACGTCGTTAACAAGTGGAAGGAGGGCGAGGGCGTCACCCCGTTCCTCAAGCCGAGCGGCTACACCGGCAAGGCGCCGCGCAAGGGCGAGCCGGGCTCGAACGGCCTGGCGCTCGACCCACAGGGTCGGCTCGTGCTATGCGAACATGGCGACCGGCGCGTCACGCGCATCGCGAAGGACGGCAAGAAGACGGTCCTGGCCGACCGCTACATGGGCAAGCGCTTCAACAGCCCCAACGACCTCGTCTTCAAGTCGAACGGCGACCTGTACTTCACCGACCCGCCCTACGGGCTGGAGAAGAACTGGGACGACCCGGCGCGCGAACTTGACTTCTGCGGCGTCTACCGGCTCGCGAAGGACGGCAAACTGACGCTCCTGACGAAGGCGATGAGCCGGCCGAACGGGATCGCCTTCGCGCTCGACGAGAAGACCCTCTACGTCGCCAACTCCGATCCGGCCAGGGCGGTGTGGATGGCGTTCGACGTGAAGGCTGATGGCACGCTTGGCGAGGGGCGCGTGTTCCACGACGCGACGAAGTGGGTCGGCAAGAAGCAGGGTCTGCCGGACGGGATGAAGCTCGACCGCGCCGGCAACGTGTGGGCGACCGGGCCAGGCGGGGTGCTGGTGTTCGCGCCGGACGGGACGTACCTCGGCGGCATCGACCCGGGCGTGGCGACGGCCAACTGCGCGTGGGGCGACGACGGCTCGACGCTGTACCTGGCGGCACATCGATCGATCTGCCGCATCCGCACGAACGCGAAGGGCAAGGGGTTTTAAGCACCGGGACAGGGTTACCTGTCATATCCCCCGCACCCCCGTCGATAGACGCAACCACCCCGCGGTGGTAGACTGCCCACTGTCCTGTCGGCGGGAACGGGGGTCGCTCATGGTGATCGTCGAAACGAAAAACCTCGCCAAGAATTACGGCCGCATCCAGGCGCTGCGCGGCGTCTCGCTGCGCGTCGAGCGCGGCGAGATCTACGGCCTGCTCGGCCAGAACGGGGCCGGCAAGACGACCCTGATCAAGGTGCTGCTCGGCATTGCCCGCGGCTGGGAGGGTGACGCCACCCTGCTCGGCGCGAAGGTCGGCGCCATCTCCGCCCGCAGGCAGGTCGGCTACCTCCCCGAGGACCACCACTTCCCGGACTACCACACCGGCTGCAGCCTGCTGAACTTCTACGGGGAGTTGCTCGGGGTGGGGCGGCAGGAACGCCGGCGGCGCATCCCCGAGGTGCTCGAGATGGTCGGACTGGTCGGCCGGATGCACTCCAAGCTCCGCACCTATTCCAAGGGCATGAAGCAGCGCGTCGGTATCGCCCAGGCGATCTTTCACGACCCGGCCGTGATCTTCCTCGACGAGCCAACCGACGGCGTGGACCCGCTCGGCCGGCGCGCCATCCGCGGCCTGCTGGAGCGGCTCAAGGCTCAGGGAAAAACGATCTTCATCAACTCGCACCTGCTCAGCGAGGTCGAGCTGATCTGCGACCGCGTCGGCATCCTCCAGCGTGGCCAGATGATCCGCGAGGGCGGCGTCGAGGAGTTGACCCGGCAGCGCGGGCAGTTCGTCGTGGGCCTGGCGCCCGGGCAGGACTTCCCGACCGAGGACGTGAGGCGCCAGGGGTACGCCGTCCGGCGCGACGGCAACCTGTGGGAGGTCGAGCTGACCGACAGCCAGAACATCGACCCGGTCGTGGATCTGGTGCGGGCACGCGGGCTGAGCCTCCGCTACCTCATCGAGAAGCGGCAGACCCTGGAAGATCTGTTCCTCGCAACCGTCGAGGCGGCCGAACCCGGCGTCGATCGGCCCGCCCCGGTCGTGCTCCCTGTCGGGCCGTCGGACAGGCACTACCGGGGCGGCAACCCGGGTGAGCAGAGTCGCCCGCGGGCGTAACCGGGGGAGAGGTTTCGCAACGCCGCACGAGCTTGTCACCATGAAATACCTGGCCATCCTGAAGGATTCCCTGCGCGAGGCGCTCGACAGCAAGGTGCTGTACGTCATGCTGGGGCTATCCCTGCTGGTGATCCTCCTCGTCGGCACGACGTCGTTCGTGCCGATGGAGGTGGAGGAAGATCTCCAGACGATGACCCAGGAGCTGAACGGGTTCGTCGCCGACCAACTTCGCGGCGGCGGCCGGCACCCGGGACAGTTCCAGCAGTGGGCTCCTCCGCCTCCGCCGATGCACTTCGGAATCCAGGATTTCCGCCAGACTGACGCCGACAGGGAGCCGTGGCTGCGCGACTACCGCTTCACGCTGACGCTGAAGGTGTCGGACCAGGAGTTCGGCGAGAAGGTAAGCGCGCGGGTGATTCGGGACGTGCTGGAAATGATGTTCGGCATGGTCCGCCAGGTCCGATTCAAGGATCTGAAGGTGGTGCGCGAGGCTGGGCAGGATCCGACCAGTGTCCGGTTCCGGGTGACGACGGGCGGCACGAAGGTTTCCTCGCGACGCGGCTGGCCGCACTACATGTGGTTGTTCGGCGCGATCAAGATCCCGGCTCCTCTGCCGCTCGGCTTCGAGATCTACATGGTGGAGGGGTTCATCGTCAACGGCATCGGCGCCTGGGTGACGCTGATCGTCGGCGTCATCATTACTGCCTTCTTCGTCCCGAACATGCTCCGCAAGGGAACCATCGA
Organism: Gemmataceae bacterium; assembly: GCA_020847555.1. The sequence continues at coordinate 9,910 of JADLBT010000369.1, read as the reverse complement.
CCTGCTGCTCGTCAAGCCGGTCCACCGCACGACGCTGCTGCTTCTGAAGTACATCGGCGGGCTCACGTTCATGTTTCTGTGTTCGGTGGTCGCGATCGGCGGGGTGTGGGTCGCGCTGGGTCTGCGAACGGGGATCTGGGACGCCGGGTTCCTGCTCGTCATCCCCGTGCTGACGTTCTTCTTCGCCATCCTCTACGCCGTCTCGACCCTGTTCGCCGTCCTGACGCGCAGCACGGTCGTCGCCATCATGGTGACGCTGGGGATGTGGTTTCTGTTCTTCATCGTCGGCCAGATTTACACCGTCATCCACGTACCTCGGAACGAGCCCAACATCCCCGGCTGGGTGTACGCGGTGGTGGATACGGTCCACTTCGTTCTCCCGCGGACGACCGACCTGAACGCGCTGACGGGGAAGATGCTGATCCTGCAAGCGCTGCCGGAGGAACTCACGCCGGAGCTGAGCGCGGCCCTGGACAGCATGGCGCAGTTTAACTGGGCGGAGGCGGTGGGCGGCTCGCTGGGCTTCATCGCGGTGATGCTGGGGCTGGCGTGCTGGCGTTTCGCGACCAGGGATTACTGACCTCTTTCTCCTCTCGCCTCCCCAACGGGGGCGCGGAGGAGTACGGATAATCATGGACCTCGTTTACCAACGCTGCATCAACCCGGCCTGCGCCGCCACGGCCGCCGTGGACGACACGTCCTTCGTCTGCCCGAAGTGCGGCGGGTTGCTCGACGTCGCCTACGACTGGGACCGGCTCACCCCGCCCCGGTCGCTGACCGACTTCGAGGCGCGCTGGTCGCAGCGTCACAACCCGCTCGACTTCAGCGGCGTCTGGCGCTTCCGCGACCTGCTGCCGTTCGCCCGGCCGCAGCACGTCCTGACCATCGGCGAGGGCCAGACGATCCTGCAGCAGGCCGACGCCGTCGCGGCCCACGTCGGCCTGAATGCGGGCCGGCTCTTTCTGCAATACGAGGGCATGAACCCCTCGGGCAGCTTCAAGGACAACGGCATGACGGCCGCGTTCACCCACGCGCGCCTCGTCGGCGCGCGGCGGGCGGCGTGCGCCAGCACTGGCAACACCAGCGCATCGCTGGCGGTGTTCTGCTCGGCCAGTGGGCTGATGCGGGCGATCGTGTTCATCGGCAGCGGCAAGATCTCCTACGGCAAGCTCGCCCAGGCGCTCGACCACGGGGCGCTGACGGTGCAGATTGCCGGCGACTTCGACGACGCCATGCAGCGCGTCCAGGAGGTGGCGCGCAAGCTCGGCATCTACCTGGTCAACAGCATCAACCCGTTCCGGCTCGAAGGGCAGAAGACGATCATGTACCGGGTGCTCGAGGCGCTGCGCTGGGAGCCACCCGACTGGATCGTGGTGCCGGGCGGGAACCTGGGCAACGTCAGCGCGTTCGGCAAGGCGTTCCTCGAGCTGGCCGACCTGGGCCTGCTCAAGCGCCTGCCGCGCCTGGCGGTGATCAACGCCGCCGGGGCCGACACGTTCTACCAGCTCTACGAGCGCCACGGCCTGCGCTGGAACGGCGGCAGTCCGGAGGCCGCGCTGATCCAGGGCTACTACCGCGGGCTGGACGCGGAGCGCATCCGCGCCTCGACGATCGCCAGCGCCATCGAGATCAACCGGCCGGTGAACCTGACCAAGGCGCTGCGGGCGCTGGATCGCTGCGGCGGGGTGGTGCGCGAGGTGACCGACCAGGAGATCCTCGACGCCAAGGCGAAGGTCGGGGCCGGCGGGCTGGGGTGCGAGCCGGCGTCGGCAGCATCGGTGGCGGGGGCGCGGAAGCTGCGCCGCGAGGGTGTCATTGGCGCCGACGAGCGCGTGGTCTGCATCCTCACCGGCCACCAGCTGAAGGATCCGACCGCCACCGTCGCCTACCACTCGGCGGACCAGAAAACGTTCGACGACGTTCTCGGCCACCGCGGGGTGCGGCGGGCGACGTTCGCCAACCGCGCGGTGCAGGGGCCGAACGATCTGGAAGAAATCATGAAGGCGATCGAGGTTTACGCCTGAAGCCCACGGGTGGCGCCCCGTGGGTGTGGTCGTCGGTACTTCGCCCACGGGGCGCCACCCGTGGGCCTGGGGTGAGCCACCCCTCCGCCCCATCTTGTTCTTGACCGGCCGGCGCCGGAAAGCTACCGTAAAATCAGTCGCGGACTGGTGAGAGGAACCCGCAGCAGGCAGGTGGGCCGTGGCACGACTGTTCGTGATCAAGGGCGCCGACGAGGGCAAGCAGTTTGACCTTGCCGGCCCCCGCCTCGGGATCGGCCGGGAGGCGGGCAACGCCATCCGCCTGCACGACACCGAGATCTCCCGCCGCCACGCCGAACTCCGCGAGGTCGAGAACGGCGGCTACGCCCTCGCCGACATCGGCAGCGCCAACGGCACCTTCGTCAACAATCAGCGCGTCAAGGAGGCCGTCCTCCGGGCCGGCGACCACATCCTCGTCGGCCAGACGACGCTCGTCTACAGCGCTGGCCGCGGCGAGTCCCAGGCGGCCGCCGATGACCTGGCCGAGCGCATCAGCCTCATCACCCGGCACGATCTCGAACTGTCGTCGGCCATCGTCAAGACCGTCAGCGAGGGGGAGGGCAGCCGTCTGCTCACCCAGCCGGACAAGGTCAAGACGCCGTGGCTGAAGACCGCCCTGGCCAACCTCACCATCATGTACGAGGCGAGCCAGGCGATCAGCCACATCCTCGACCTGGGCGAGCTGCTCAACCGCATCCTCGAGCTGATCTTCCGATCCATCGAGGCGGACCGCGGGTGCGTCATGCTCCGCAAGGAGGGCGGGGATCTCGAACCGAAGGCGCTGCGCTGGCGCAAGGAGGTGGACGACCAGGAGAAGATCGACGTCAGCCGCACCATCGTCGAGTACGTCCTGACCGAGAAGCAGGGCGTTCTCGTGTCCGACGCATCCCAGGACGAGCGCTTCAGCACCGGCCAGAGCATCGTTCGGTTCGGCATCCGGGAGGTGATCTGCGTGCCGATGAAGGGACGCCACGAGACGCTCGGCGTTCTGTACCTGGACACGCGCAGCACGGCCCGGGACGTGGTCACCCACAACGACCCGCGCGGCGGCAAGTTCACCGAGGATCACCTCGCCCTGGCCAGCGCCATCGCCCACCAGGCCGCCCTTGCCGTCGAGGAGACGCAGTACTACCAGGCGATGGTTCAGTCCGAGCGGCTGGCGGCCATCGGGCAAACGATCGCCGCCCTGTCGCACCACATCAAGAACATCCTGCAGGCCCTCAACAGCGGCAGTGAGATCCTCGAGATGGGCCTGAAGGAGAAGGACGACGCCCTCATGCAGCAGGGCTGGCGGATGGCGGCCAAGGCGCAGCGGAAGATTTCCGACCTCGTGATGGACATGCTTTCCTACTCGAAGGAGCGTGAGCCGGCGGTCGCGCTGACCGACCTGAACGCCCTGGTCGGCGACGTGGCGGAGCTGATGGACGGGCGGGCGAAGGAACTCGGCATCCGGTTCTCGTCCGACCTCGATCCGAACTTCCCGCCGATTCAGGTCGATGCCGAGGGGATCCACCGGGCGCTGATGAACATTGTCGGCAACGCCTTTGACGCCGTTGATGGCCGCAAGAGCCCGCAGGTGACCATCGGGACGCGCCGCGACCCGGAGGCCGGATGGGTGCGCCTGGTCGTCCTCGACAATGGCATCGGCATCCCGCCGGAAAAGATCCAGGACATCTTCAGGCCGTTCATCAGCTCCAAGGGGTCGAAGGGGACTGGCCTGGGCCTGGCCGTCAGTCGCAAGATCCTCCGCGAGCACGGCGGCGACATCATCGTGCAGAGTCAGATCGGCAAGGTGACCCGGTTCATCCTTCGGCTACCGATCAAGAGCCCCCTCAGCATCGACATGACCGGCTCCTCGTCCGAATTGCCGATCTTCCCCCCGCCCGAGCCCGATTGATGCACGGGCATTCAGAACCCCAGCCCTGAATTAATCTGTCATTTCCGGGCGGCCCCGAGTAATACGGCCGTGCCGTGGCTGTTCTCGATGCCGCATAAGGACTACCGGACAAAACCTCATGACGCCGGCAGCTTGGGCAAAGCCGGCGCTGACGCCTCCGGCTCGTCGCGTCTGGTCCGGTAGCCCTTGGAGGTGGAAGACAAATCCGACGAATTGAGTGGCATCCTCGACGGGCGTGAGGTATAAAAAAACCATTGCCGGACGACCAGGGTCAACGGATATTCGGGGTCGCGGCGTACTGGGGGGTAACAGTCGCACAGGAATTCCTGCGTGGCTGGCCGCGACCCCGATTTTCTCCTCATCTACCCTGCGCCCGCCCCGAAGGATTCCGGGCCGACCGGTCGTGACAGGTTCGCGGATCGCTCCTCGCTCACTATCTCAAGGCCCTGCAATCCCCTGGGTGGTCGTGTTCCGACCTCGTGGGGCGGCGTACTGGCGCTCATGGACTCACTCGGCGAAACCTCTCCTACCCCACCGGCCCCCACCCCGACCGGGCGTCTGGCTCAGCTGGAACGGCTCGTGGACCACCTGCGCAAGGTGCTCAGCCACGACCTCTCCAACCAGCTCGTCGCGGTCCGGGGATTGCTCCAGGTCTTGCAACTGGACGAGGGACCGAGCCTCGGGGTGGACGGCCAGAACTATCTCCGCCGGGCCGACGCCGCCGCCCAGCGGGCCCAGGCGCTGGTGGCCGGGCTCAAGGAACTGGCTGCCCTCGCCGCCGAGCGGGCTGCCGCCGAACCGCTCGCGCTGGACGAGCTGATCCGCGAGGTGGCGGCGGAGGGCCGCGCCCTTTCCTCCCCCTGTACCGTCGAGGTTGCCCTGGACCCGGCGGCCGCGCGGCTTCGCGCGCCGCGCCGCCTGCTCCACCAGGCGCTCATGGCCCTGGTCCGACTGCTCCCGCTGGCCGGGGAGGGGCCGCGCCGGATTGGGATCTGTTCGCGCCGCACTCCTTCCGGCATAGAATGTTCCCTGGCCAGTCCGCCTGAGGCTGCCGGGCCGCCGCGACCGGCGCGCGTGGATCCCGAGGCCGGCGGGTTCTTCGCTCAGGCGTGCGAGCGCCTCGACTGGGCCGTCGCCCGGGAACTGGCGCACGAGTGCGGGGGCACCCTGGCCGCCTGGTCCGAGCCCGGCCGGGGCGTCCTCTTCACCCTCACTCTCTCCGTCATCAGCGGCCCGCGGCCGGCGGCCGGCGGTCAGCCCACCGCCTCCCCCGAGGAGCCGCCGACGGGATGACGGCTGACCGCGAGCACGAACCCATCATGACGGAAGCCCTGCGGCTGTTTCTGGTCGAGAACGAAGACGAGATCGCTCTGCTGATCCGCAAGCACCTGGAGCGGGCCGGGCACCGCGTCACCACCTGCGGAACGGCCGCCGACGCCCTCATCGTCCTGAGCCACAGCGACTACGACCTCCTGCTGCTCGACCACGACCTGCCGGATATGCCCGGGCTGGAACTCCTGCAGACCCTCAACCGGGAGGGAATCCAGACCCCGGTCCTGATCGTTACCGGGCTGGGCAACGAGTGGATCGCGGCCCAGTACCTGCGCGCCGGGGTGACCGACTACGTCCAGAAGGATCCGGCCCTGACGTTCCTGGCCGAGCTGCCGAAGCGCGCTCACGAGGCGGTCACCCGCCACCGACTGCGGCAGCACAACCGGCTGCTCAGCGCCGGGCTGGAGTCGGCCCGGGACGGCATCGCCATCACCGACCTGCAGGGCACGTTCCTCCACGTCAACCACGCGCTGGAGGAGCTGACCGGGTACAGCCGGGCCGAGTTGCTCGGCCAGACCCCGCGCCTGCTCAAGAGCAGCGTCCACCCGCCCGAGTTGTACACCGCCATGTGGCGGACCATCCTCGGCCGGGCCAGCTGGCAGGGCGAGCTGGTCAACCGGCGCAAGGACGGGTCGCTGTTCGACACGTCGGTGACGATCTCCCCGATCCTGGACGGCCGCGGGGCGCTGACCCACTTCGTCGGCATCTACCGGGACATCAGCGAGCGCCGGCTGCTGGAGCGACAGCTGCTGCAGGCGCAGAAGATGCAGAGCGTCGGCACGCTGGCCGGCGGGGTGGCGCACGAGTTCAACAACCTGCTGGCCGGCATCCAGGGGTACGCCGCCCTGGGGCTGCGCGAGCCGAACCTGAGCCCGGCCCTGCTGGAGTTCCTGGGGTACATCATGCAGCTGACCGACCGGGCCGCGAACCTGACGCGCCAGCTGCTGGCGTTCGCCCGCAAGCCGGCCCTGACGCGCCAGCCAACCCGAATGGACCGGCGGCTGGAGGGGACGGCCGACCTGGTCCGGCAGACGCTCCGGCTGGAGGTGGAAGTCCAGCTTCCGGCGGCGCGCGAGCGGGAGGCCCTGCAAGCGCTGGCGGACGCCAATCAGCTGCAACAGGTTCTCGTCAACCTGGCGCTGAACGCCCGGGACGCGATGCGCGCCCGGTACGCGGCCGACGAGTCCACCGCCGCCGCCCCGCTCGATCCGGTCGTATTCCGGCTGTACCGCAGCGTGCTGGCGAGCGAGCGCCACGCCTTCCCGGACAGCGTCCCGGCGGGGGACTGGGTCGTGCTGGAGGTGGAGGACCGGGGCGAGGGGATGCGGCCGGAGATCCTCGCGCAGGCGCTCGATCCGTTCTTCACCACCAAGGATGTCGGGCAGGGGACGGGACTCGGGTTGCCGGTCGCGTTTGGGATCGTCCACGGCCATCAGGGCCACCTGACGATCGACACGGTGCTCGGGGAGGGGACGTGCGTCAGTCTGTACCTGCCCCGGCTGGTCGGGGCGGCCGCCGAGCGCCGGCCGGACTTCGAGGCCGGCCAGATCCTCGAGCCGGAAAGCGTGCCGCGGCGCCACATCCTCGTCATCGACGACGAGGAGGCGGTCCTGGACGTGGTCCGGCGGTTCCTGGAGATCGCCGGCCATCAGGTGCTGTGCGCCACCACCGGGCAGCAGGGGCTGGACCTGCTGGCGGAGGGGCGGGAGGTGGATCTCGTCATCCTCGATCTGATGATCCCGCGCGAAGAGGGAGGCGGGACGTTCCACAAGCTGCGGCAGCGCCGGGCGCGTCTGCCGGTCCTGCTCTGCACCGGACTGCTCCAGCCGGATCCGGCCCCGCTGCTGCTCCGCGCGAAGGGAGTGGGGCTGCTGCGCAAGCCATTTCGGATGAACGAACTCTGGTACGCCGTCAACCAGGCCCTGGCGGGCGAGCCGCGCCCGGGGGGGGAGCCGTGACGGGAACGGCGCGCTCCAAAGGCGGCTCATGCCAGGGTCGGCTCTCAAGGCTCCTGGGAGCCCGCAGCGGAGACGCCGACCACTGCCGGCGTTCGCATAGGCCGACTCGATCTCGGCGGGTACAATCGAAGCGGTCGGTGTGTTCGGCGGTCCCCTGTCCCCCAGCGCGGAAACGAATCTCGTGCTCAAAATCGACCTGCACACGCACATCTTGCCGCGGACGTGGCCCGACCTGCGCCGCCGCTACGGCTACGGGGGCTTCGTCCACCTGGAGCACCACGGCCCCGGCTGCGCCCGCATGCTGATCGACGGCCGGCTGTTCCGCGAGATCGACGCGCCGTGCTGGGATCCCGAACGGCGGCTGGTCGATTGCCGGCGCGACAGGGTCAAGGTGCAAGTGCTCTCGACTGTTCCGGTCATGTTCAGCTACTGGGCGCGACCGGAGCACACCCACGACCTGGCCCGGCTGCTCAACGACCACCTCGCCGACGTCGTCGCCCGCCACCCGGACCGCTTCGTCGCCCTCGGCACCCTGCCGATGCAGGCGCCCGACCTGGCGATCCTGGAGTTGGAGCGGTGCGTCCGCGAGCTGGGCTTCCCCGGCGTGCAGATCGGCACTCACGTCAACGGTCGGAACCTCGACCACCCGGATCTGTTCCCGATCTTCCAGGCGGCGGAGCGGCTCGACGCCGCGGTCTTCGTCCACCCGTGGGACATGCTGGGCCGCGAGCGCATGGCGAGGTACTTCCTGCCGTGGCTGGTGGGGATGCCGGCCGAGACGAGCCTGGCGATCTGCTCGGTGATCTTCGGCGGCGTGCTCGACCGGCTGCCGCAGTTGCGGCTGTGCTTCGCTCACGGCGGCGGTGCGTTTCCGGGCACCTTCGGGCGCATCGAGGCGGGCTATCGCGCTCGGCCCGACCTGTGCGGGGCGGACCACTGTCACGCCCCTGGCACCTACCTTGGGCGGTTCTACGTCGATTCGCTCGTCCACGACGCGGAGGCGTTGCGCCGCATCGTCGGCCTGTTCGGCGCCGAGCGCGTGGCGCTGGGCAGCGACTACCCCTTCCCGCTCGGCGAGGCCCAGCCGGGTAAACTCATCGCCTCGCTTCCCGACCTGCCGGCCCCGGTCAAGCGGCGCCTGCTCGCCGGGACCGCGCAGGAGTTTCTGGGGTTGAAGAAGAAGCGTCCCGCCGCAAAGTAAGGTCGGGTTTTACCCCTCTCCTGCCCTCCTCACCCCGGCCCGAGGAAATGTTGACGAAAAAGTACATATTCCTAAAATGAGATGAGGAGCACAACCGGCGGCGAGGGAAGCATGAAGATCACGACGCAAGAGGAATACGGGTTGCGTTGCCTGATGCGCCTCGCCCGCGTGCCGGAAGGCCAGGCAACCCTTCCGGAGATCGCCGCCGCCGAGGGGCTGTCGGTCCCTTACGCGGCCAAGCTGTTGTCCGTGCTGCGGGAGGCCCGGTTAATCGAGAGCGTCCGCGGCCGGTCCGGCGGCTACCGGCTGGCGCAACCGCCGGACCGGATCGGTCTGGGGTCGCTGCTGCTGGTCCTGGGCGACCCGCTGTTCGACGAGCCGACTTACTGTGAGCGTCACGCCGGCAGCACCGGGGCCAACGGTTGCGTCCACCACGGCGGCTGCTCCCTGCGGCCGCTGTGGCAGACACTGGAGCAATGGCTTCGCGGCACGCTGGACCAGATCACCGTGGCGGATCTGTTGCAGAGTGAGGGAAGCATGACCGAGTTCGTGCGCTCCCGCCTGGCCAGGCCGGTGTTCCGCCATCCGCTGATGTCCCTGACGCTCCTGCCCGGCGCCGCGCAACCCGCGCTGGCGGCCGAACCGCTCGCCACCGACGGCTGAGCCCGATTGGTAAGTGCCGAACGTTTGAGGATAAAGTGATGACCACCGCGACCAGTGAAATCCAGCAGCTCGCCGATCGCGAATACAAGTACGGCTTCGTCACCGACGTCGAGACGGACACCGTCCCGCCCGGCCTGAACGAGGACATTATCCGCACGATTTCGGCCAAGAAGAAGGAACCGGAGTTCATGCTGGAGTGGCGCCTCAAGGCCTTCCGGCAGTGGCAGAAGATGGAAGAGCCGCACTGGTGGCCGAACCTCCAGTACAGGCCGGCCGCTTACCAGGACATCATCTACTACTCGGCCCCCAAACCGAAGAAGCAGCTGAACAGCCTCGACGAGGTTGATCCCGAGCTGCGCAAGACCTTCGAGAAGCTCGGCATCTCGCTCGACGAGCAGAAACGGCTGACCGGCGTGGCGGTGGACGCGGTCTTCGACAGCGTGTCGGTCGCGACCACGTTCAAGGGCAAGTTGAACGAGCTGGGCATCATCTTCTGCTCGTTCAGCGAGGCGGTACGCGACCACCCCGAGCTGGTCAAGAAATATCTCGGGTCGGTCGTGCCGTACAACGACAACTTCTTCGCCGCCCTCAACTCGGCGGTCTTCAGCGACGGCAGCTTCTGCTATATCCCCAGAGGCGTGCGCTGCCCGATGGAGCTGTCCACCTACTTTCGCATCAACGCGGCCGGCACCGGCCAGTTCGAGCGGACGCTGATCGTCGCCGAGGAAGGCGCCCACGTCAGTTACCTCGAAGGCTGCACGGCGCCGATCCGGGACGAGAACCAGCTGCACGCGGCGGTGGTCGAGCTGGTGTGCGT